>QHTZ01000085.1 GCA_003221005.1 Gemmatimonadota bacterium | reverse complement strand
ATAGATGGTCATGGGTGTGGGGTGAGGTCGGGAAGGGTGGCTGGCTCCAGTCCCGGGAGCGGCAGGTCGGCACGGGCGTCGAGAGTCCAGTCGCTGCGCTCGCCCAGCGCGAGGCGGTACCACCCGGCGCGCGCGATCATCGCGGCGTTGTCGGCATTGAGGCGAGGGCTCGCCACGGCGACGCGGGCGCAGCCCGCCAGTCGCCGCGCGGCGAGCTCGGCGAGGGCGCGGCTGCAAGCGACCCCGCCCCCGAGCAGCGCGATACGATAGCCCGTCGCCTGGATCGCGCGCTCGAGCTTGGTCACGAGCACGTCGAGGACCGCGTCTTGGAACGCCCGGGCGAGGTGCGGCCGGTCCCGCTCGAGGTCGTCGGAGCCGCGCACGGCGTGCAGCACCGCCGTCTTGAGCCCCGAGAAGGAGAACTCGAAGCCTGCGTCCCGCATCGGCCGCGGGAAGGTGAACCGGGTCGGGTCGCCCGTGGCGGCGAGGCGCTCGATCTCCGGTCCGCCGGGATAGCCCAGGCCGAGCAGCGTGGCGACTTTGTCGAACGCCTCGCCGGCGGCGTCGTCGCGCGTCGCTCCCAGGAGCCGGTAGCGTCCCCAGGCGGGCACGTCGAGCAGCAGCGTGTGGCCCCCCGAGACGAGCAGCGCCACGAATGGCGGCTCGAGCTGGGGGTCCTCGACCAGGGGGGCGAAGAGGTGACCCTCGAGATGGTTGACGCCGATCAGGGCGCGGTCGCCCGCGTAGGCGAGCGCCTTGGCGTACACCACGCCGACGAGCAGCGCGCCCACGAGACCTGGTCCCGCCGTGACCGCGACGGCGTCCACGGCGTGCCACCCCACACCCGCCTCAACGAGGGCGCGCTCCACCACGGCAGGGAGCGCGGCGAGGTGCGCGCGGCTCGCGAGCTCAGGCACCACGCCTCCGAATACGCGATGCACGTCCTGCGACAGGATCACGAGGCTCGCGAGCTCGGGGCGCGACCGCTCGCCCACGAGCAGCGCCGCCGAGGTCTCGTCGCACGACGTCTCGATCCCGAGCATGACGTCAGCCACGGCCGGGCTTCCGTTTGGGAGGAGCCGGCTTGGGAGGAGCCGGCTTGAGCGCCACCGAGTCGGGCACCGCCCGGGCGGTGATGCCGGCCGGCGTGGCCACGGTGAGGCGCGCGTACGGGGCCGGCGACCCGCGCCCGACGACGTGGGCGACGACCCGCAGACTGTCGCGCGTCAGGGCCTGCACCCGCTTCTCCGGGCCCGAGACCTCCACGACCACGCGCTCGGTCGCCAGGCTGAACCCGGTGAACCCCGAGGCCGCGGTCGTCACGACGACGCCCGTGAAGCTGCGTTGCAGCAGCGGCGTGACCTCGCCCGAGACCCGTACCTCCCTCGGCAGGACCCGCACCGGGCCGAGCAGGCCCGTGTCGATCGGCACGGTGTGGAAGAACGGTCCGCTCACGCTGGCGATCGTGGCGACCACCGTCACCACCGAGTCGATGGCCGCGACGCTCTTCGCGGGCCCCAGCAGCTGCGCCGTGCTCGGTAGCACGGCGAGCCCCTGGATGAGGAAGCCGGAATCGGCCTGCACGGTGACGCGAGAGACCACGCGCACGTCTTTGTGCGCGGCGGAGTCAAGCGTCACCTCGATGTCCCGCGGCGTGATATCGGCCACGAGGACGTCCACGCCCTTGGGGATCGGCACGTCGGAGGGCTGCACCCGCCAGTGCCACACCGACCCGGAGAACGTGTCGGGGAGCACTTTGGTGATCACGCGGGGGAGGGAGCGGAGCTTCAGCAGCTCGCCGCCCTTGCCGCTGATCAGCACGGCCACAGCGCCCGGCTGCTGCTTGATCGGCCGGCCGGGGGGCCCCAGGACCTCGAGCCGCAGCATGAGCGTCTGGGTGACGGGCTGCTGCGCGGCGACCGCGACGTACAGCATCACGGCGAAGAACAGGGCCGCGAGCTTGATCGGCCAGTTGCGCAGGAACAGCTGGCCGAAGCTACCGGCCATCGAGCAGCGTCCGTATGAGGGCCTCGTTCACCGGGGCGTCCCACTGCTCGGCGCCGATGACCTTCTTGATGATGATGCCGTCGCGGTCGATCACGAAGCTCTCTGGCACGCCCGTCGTCTGCAGCGTCTGGCGGATCGCCCCCGAGCGATCCTGCAGGATGTCGAAGTGGAGGCCGAGGTCGTTCACGAACTTCATCACAACGTCCGGCCCGTCCCGATCCACGCTCACGGCGACGACGCGGAAGTCGCTCCCCTTGAGGTGCTCGCTGAGCTTCTCCATCGAGGGCATCTCGAGGCGGCAGGGGTCGCACCAGGTCGCCCAGATGTTGAGGAGCACGACCTTCCCGCGGTAGTCCGCGAGGGACGCGGGCTGGCCGGTGCGCGCGTTCACGATGCGAAAGTCGGGAGTGCGCGAGCCGGGTCCGATCAGGTCGAGCTGGGGGCGGAGCTTGATCGCGAGCGCGACGCCGAACACGACGGTCATCGTCGCGCCCGCGACCAGGCTCCATTGGCGCGCGCTCGTCATACCGTGACCAGGCAGCGGCGGCGCAGCTCCTGTACCTCGCGCGCCGGATCGGCGCTCGCGAACACCGCATTCCCCGCCACGAACGTGTCCGCACCGGCCGCGTGCGCCGCCGCGATCGTCTGGCGGGAAATGCCACCGTCCACCTCGAGGAACGCGCGTGAGCCCCGCGCGTTCAACAGCTCGCGCGCCCGCCGGATCTTGTCGTTCGAAGCCGGGATGTACGACTGTCCGCCGAAGCCGGGATTGACCGTCATGATGAGCAGCAGGTCGAGATCCGCCACCACTTCCTCGACCATCGAGAGCGGCGTGCTGGGGTTGAGGGCGAGCCCCGCCATCATGCCTCGACTCTTGCAGTGCACGAGGTGGCGCTGCGCGTGCGGGGACACCTCCGGGTGGAAGGTGAACACCGACGCGCCGGCGTCCGCGAACCGGTCGATGTAGCGCTCGGGTTCGACCACCATCAGGTGCACGTCGAGGGGCTTGTCGCTCAGCTTGCGCAGGGCCTCGACCATATTCGCGCCGAACGTCAGGTTCGGGACGAAGCGCCCGTCCATCACGTCCACGTGCAGCCAGTCGGCGCCGCCGGCCACGACCTGCTCGACCTGCTGCGCGAGCCGGGTGAGGTCCGCGCTCAAGATGCTGGGGGCGATGCGAATGCCGTTGGTCATTGCGGGCTCCGAGCGACAACGATGTCCACGACCGTGCCGGGCGCAGCCAGGGTCCCCGCCGCGGGCTTCTGCGCCACCACCGTGCCCGGGTTGGCACCCGCGGTCCGCCGCCGCGTCACCGTCCCGAGCTGTAGCCCCTCCAGTTCGACCCGCGTACGCGCGTCGGCCTGCGACATCCCCAGCACATCCGGGACGGGGATCGTCGGCGCGCCGCGGCTCACCACCACGGTCACCGCTGCCCCGGGCGCGAGCAGACTCCCCGCCGGCGGGCGCGTCAGCATCGTGATTCCGGGAGGTGACGCAGCCTGCACCGACTCCACCGCCGCCGCCGCGAGGCCGGCCGCCGCGAGCAACCGTTGGCTCAGCCCGCCCTCGAGGCCCGACACGTCGGGTACCGGAATCTTGGGCGGTCCGTCGCTCGACACCAGGGTCACCCGCAAACCGGCTGGAGCACTCACGCCGGCAGGAGGATCCTGCCAGATCACCGTGCCCTGCGGCGTCGTCGGATCGGGCTCCGCGCCCCCGTCCTGGACCTGGAGTCCCGCCTTCTGGATCTCACCTGAGGCTTCCGTGACGGTAAGCCCCACCACGCGCGGCACCACGTCGTGCCCGTGCAGCAGCGGTGCGGGGAACACGATCAGATACGCCGTCAGATAGCCCGCGAGCACGGCGCTCGCGACATAGAGCGTCCAGCGCTTGGCGGCGTCGCGCTCGATCCCAACTGGCAGCCGCCACTGATCGAGTGGCGGCAAGTGGCGGCGCACCCGCATCAGCCCGCCCTCCGGAGCCGCGCCGCGTACGCGCCGTCGATCCCATGACGGTGCGGGAGCGACTCGAAGTCCCCCGCGTCCGTCACCAGCTCGTCCGGCACCGTCGCGTGCGGCGGGTCGCGCCGGAAGTCCCGCCGGCGCTCCAGCAAAGCTGTCACTTGAGCGACGTTCTCCTCCGGTTCGAGTGAACAGGTGGCGTACACCAGCCAGCCTCCCGGCCGCACCAGCGCCGCGGCATGGTCGAGCAGCTCGCGCTGCCGCGCCGCGGCGCGGGCCAGCCGGCGCGACGACAGGCGCCAACGCGCATCAGGGTGGCGCGCCATCGTCCCGGTGGCGGTGCAGGGCGCGTCGAGCAGCACGACGTCCGGCAGGCCCGCCGGCAGCGGCGCGGTCACAAGATCGGCGACGATCACGCGGACCGCCACTCCGGCGCGTCGCGCGGTCGCGGCGAGCGTCCCGACGCGGTCGCGGCGCGCGTCCCCCGCCACCACCCGCGCCCCCAGCCGCTCGAGTGCCACGGCCTTGCCTCCCGGGGCCGCGCACGCGTCGTACACGAGCGCCCCCGCGGGCGCTCCGGCGAAGCGGCAGACGAGGGCGGCGGAGGAGTCCTGCACGATAAACCCACCTTCGGTGAACCCCGGAACCTGCGCGGGATGCGGGATGCGGGATGCGTTGGGTCCGGTGATCACTCTCAATCCCGCTCCGTACGGCGCTTCTTCTACCCCGAATCCGGCTGCGCGGAGGTGCTCGCGCAACGTGCCGGCGTCCCAGCGTGCCGGTTGCAGGGTCAGCGCAGGCCGCACGTCGTTCCGTGCCATGAGACGCGCCGCTTCGTCGGGCCCAAAGCGCGTTCGCCACCGCTGCGCCAGCCACTCGGGATGCGAGCCCCTCGCATCCCGCATCTCGCTTCTCGCATCCCGGGCCATGTCGCGCAACAGCCGGTTGACGTACCCCGCCGCACGCTCCCCTCCGACCTCGCGGGCGAGCGCGACACTCGTGGTGACGGCCGCGTAGGCCGGCACGCGGGTGAGACGGCGCAGCTGGTAGGCACCGAGCCGCAGGATGTCGCGCAGGCGGGGATCGACACTCGCAACAGGCAGCAGCCGGTCGAGCTCGGCGCGCCGGCGCAGCACGCCGGCCGCGAGCTCGTAGGCGAGCCGGCGGTCGCGCGCCGCCAGGGCGCCGAGCTGGCGGTCGCGCGCCACCGCGAAGGTGGCGCCGGCATCCACCTGTTTGAGGATCTCGAGCGCCGCGCGCCGCGCGGCGGTGACTTCCTTAATCCAGCATCCCCCCGAGCGGGGAGGACGGCATCGCGATCTCGCGGCGCGGCATGCGGCCCGCGAGGAACGCGGCGCGCCCCGCCTCAACGGCGAGACGCATTGCGTGAGCCATGGCCACGGGCTCCTGCGCGGCGGCGAGCGCGGTGTTCATGAGGATGCCGTCGACGCCCTGTTCCATCGTGATGCAGGCGTCGGACGCCGTCCCGACGCCTGCATCCACCACCACGGGGACCTGAAGCCGGCGCTTGATGAGGCGGACGCTGTACGGATTGAGCAGCCCCAACCCGCTGCCGATGGGCGAGGCGAGAGGCATCACGGCGGCGACACCGGCGTCTTCGAGCCGCAGCGCCGTAACCAGATCTTCGTTCGTGTACGCGAGCACCTTGAAGCCATCCTTCACCAGCGTGCGGGCGGCCTGGAGCAATCCCTGCGTGTCTGGCAGCAGGGTCTCCTGGTCTCCGATCACCTCGAGCTTCACGAAGTCGTTGAATCCTGCCTCGCGCGCGAGCCGCGCGTACCGAATGGCATCCTCCGCGGTGTAGCAGCCGGCGGTGTTGGCGAGCAGGAACAACCGCGTCGCATCGAGATGATAGAGGACGCCCTCTTCCTTCGTACGGTCGAGGCTCACTCGCCGCACGGCGACCGTGACGATCTCCGCGCCGGAGGCCTCGATGGCGTGCACCATCGTCGGGTTGTCGCGATACTTCCCCGTGCCCACCATCAGGCGGGACCGGAACGTCCGGCCGCTGATCCTGAACGGCGTATCCTTCACCACTTCCACCGCCGTCGCCATCGCTCAGCCGCCTCCCACGAAGTGCACGAGCTCGATCGCGTCACCGGGCGCCACGCGCACGTCCCCGAGCGCGGGCCGGCGCACGATCCGGCGATTGTGCTCCGGCTCGGGGCTCGCCGTTCACGACTACGCTGACCGTTGCATTCATGCGTCCAACTCCTGCAACAAGCGGCGGGCGGCTCGTGCGGGATCGTCCGCGTCCCACAGCGCCCGGATCGCCGCCACTCCGTGGACTCCGGCCGCCTTCAGCTCCATCGCGCGTCCAGGCGTCACTCCGCCAATCGCGATGACCGGCAGCCCGAGCGCCACCACCGCGGAAACCGTCCCGGGATCGAGCGGCTCCCGTCCGGGATGGGTCGCCGTCCGGAACACGGGTCCCAGTAAAAGATAGTCGGCCCCCGCGTTCCGCGCGGCCGTCGCCTCTGCCAGGTCATGAACCGAACGGCCGATCCACCACCGGGGCTCGAGTCGGCGGGCGTCCCCAGGATCGACACTCCCCGCGCCGAGCTGGACGCCAGTGGCGCCGCACGCGAGCGCGATGTCGAGGCGGTCGTTCACGAACAGCTGGACGGTCGGACGGTCCGTCAATCGGACGGCTAACTCATAATGCTCTAGCCCCGAGAGGCCGCGTCCCCGGGCGTGGAATGCGATGGCCGCCCCGCCGCCGGCCGCGAGCTCTGCGGCGACGGCGCTGAGGTCCGGCCGGCGGGCGATCCGTTCGTCGGTGACCGCGTGCAGGCAGGGGAGCGGCGGCCTCACCGAAACCGGCGGCCGGTCTGCACGCCACGCCCGCGCACCCAGTCCGCGCTGGGCATCCGCTCCTTGCCCTCGGGCTGGACGTCTTCGACCGTCACGGCGCCCTCCCCCGTGGCGAGCACGAGTGTCCCGTCGGCGCGCAGCACTTCGCCGGGAGCGCCGTGTCCCTCCGTAGCCGCCGCTCCGAACAGCTTCACCGATCTGCCCTCGAGCTCGGTCCACGCGCCCGGCTTGGGATCGAGACCGCGGATCAGCCGGGCGACGCGCTCCGCTGGCGCGGTCCAGTCGATGCGTGCCGTCTCGCGCGTGACTTTGGGCGCGTACGTGGCACGGGCGTGGTCCTGCGGCCGCGGCTGGATAGCTCCCTGCGCCAGCCGGGCCAGGGCCTCAACCAGCGCCTCGGCGCCGACTTCGGCGAGATGCAGCGACAGCTCGCCACCGGTGATGTCGGCCGGCAGGTCCTCCGGGATTTGATGCAGGATGGGGCCTGAGTCCATGCCGGCGTCGAGCTGCATGATGGTAACACCGGTCTTCTCGAGTCCGTTGATGATCGCCCACGCGATCGGCGCCGCGCCGCGCAGCTCGGGGAGCAGGGAAGGGTGTACGTTCACCATGCCCTGCCTCGGGATCGCGAGCAAGTCCGGCTTCAGGATGTGGCCGTATGCCACCACGACCCCGATGTCGGGCGCCAGCGCGCGCAGGCGCGCGACGAATGTCGGGTCGGTCGGCCGCTCCGGTTGCAGCACGGGTACGTCTTCCTCTTCCGCGGCGACCTTCACCGGCGGGGGCTGTGGCGTCGAGCGAGACCGTCCCCGCGGGCGGTCGGGCTGTGTCACCGCCGCCAGCACGTCGAACCCCTCGCCCAGCAGGGCTTCGAGTGACGGGACTGCGAATTCGGGGGTGCCGAAGAAGACGACCCGCATCTAGAGTTCGCCCGCCGGCTGCGGCGTCACCTCCTTCAGATAGCCGGTCGTTCCCTTGCGGAGTTTCTTCCACTTGGCGAGCAGCAGGCCGCGCTTCACGGCGCTCAGCCGGTCGAGGAACAGGATGCCGTCGAGGTGATCGATCTCGTGCTGCACCGCGCGTGCCTTGAAGCCCGTGACGACGACGCGGTACGGCTTGCCCTCCCGGTCCAGGGCCTCGAGCGCGACGCTCGGGGAGCGGTCCACCTCACCGAAGATCTCGGGGATAGAGAGGCAGCCTTCCTCGGCGACTTCGGGCTCGCCGCTCGCTTCGACGATGCGGGGATTGATCAGCACGAGCGGCGGCGGGAACTCCTCGCCGACATCCACGACGGCCACCCGCTGCGACACGCCGACCTGCGGTGCGGCAAGCCCGACGCCCTTCGCCGCGCGCATCGTCTCGAAGAGGTCGTCCACGAGCCGGCGGACCGCGTCGTCCACCTGCGGAACGGCCTGAGCCCGCTTGCGAAGGACGGGCGAGCCGAGCAGGTGGAGCTGCCGGACCGTCACGCCTGCTTCGCCTCGGCGGCCGCGGGCCGCTTGAGGATGTTCGCGACGTTGGTGCGCATCACCACGAGCCGCGACTCGCCTGACTTGATCGTCACCTCGTTTTCCTTCAGATGAATCACCTCGCCGATGATACCGCCCGACGTCACCACGTGATCCCCTTTCTGGAGGGATGCGAGCAGCTGGCGGTGCTCGGCCTGCTGCTTGCGCTGCGGGCGAATGAGCAGGAAGTAGAAGATCGCGACGAAGGCCCCGATCTGGAGCACGAAGACGGCGATGCCTCCGCCGCCGGTCTGGCCGGCGGGAGCGAACAGCAATGTGAGCGCAGGGTGCATGATCAGGCGGATCCCGTTCGAGTGTAGCGGTGGCGCCACTCGGCCACCCACCGCTGGAAGTCTCCCGCCCGGATGGCCGCGCGCATCTCGGCGGCGAGCCGGATCAGGAAACGCACGTTGTGCAGCGACAACAACCGCAGCCCCAGCAGCTCCTCAGCTACGAAGAGATGGCGGAGGTAGCCGCGCGAGAACGTGGTGCACGTCTCGCAGTCGCACGTCGCGTCGAGCGGCCGCGGGTCCTCCCGGTACTCGGCGTTGCGGATGTTCACCGCGCCGTCCGGCGTGAACGCTGACCCATTGCGCCCGTTGCGGGTGGGTGCGACGCAGTCGAACAGATCCATCCCGCGTTCCACGGCCGCCACCAGATCGCCGGGGAACCCGACGCCCATAAGATAACGCGGCAATGCCGGCGGCAGCGCCGGCGCGAGCGCATCCAAAACTCCGAACATCACCGCCTTCGGCTCCCCGACCGACAAGCCGCCGATGGCGAGACCGGTCCAGGGGCCGAGCTCCAGGATACGCCGCACGCCTTCGGTGCGGAGCTCGAGGTGTGCGCCGCCCTGAAGGATGGGCCAGAGAGTCTGGTTGCACGACGCCACGTCGCCACGTTGCACGTTGTCGCCGAGTGGGTCCGTGGAGCGTGGCGTCGTGGCGTCGTGTGACGCCTTCAGCTCTGCGTGCTTGCCGGCGCACCGCTCCAACCATCGCAACGTGCGTTCGAGGGCGTCCCTGGCGGTGGCGACGTCCGCTCCCCCAGGCACCACGTGATCGAACGCCATCGCGACGTCGGCGCCCAGCGTCCACTGGACTTCGACCGCGCGCTCGGGGGTGAGAGTGTGACGGCTGCCGTCCACGTGACTCTGAAACTCCACGCCGTCCTCGCTCACGCGCCGGAACCCTTCGAGCGAGAAGACCTGGAAGCCGCCGGAATCGGTGAGCAGCGGGCGATCCCACCCCATGAAGCGGTGCAGCCCGCCGAGCTTCGCCACCACAGTCTCGCCGGGCCGGATGTGCAAGTGATAGGTGTTCGCGAGCACGAGCTCCGCGCCCACCGCACGCAGGTCCTGGGGCGAGAGCGCGCGCACGGTGCCCTGGGTGCCGACCGGCATGAAGGCCGGCGTCTCGACGCTGCCATGGGGCAGGGTCAGCCGCCCGGCGCGGGCGGAGCCAGAGGTGGCTTCGATAACGAATTCGAACACGGGTGCCATTTAGATGATCGCCATCGCATCGCCGTACGAGTAAAACCGATATCCACGCTCAATCGCCTCCCGGTAGGCCCGCATCACGTGCTCGTAGCCTCCGAAGGCGCATACCAGCATCAGCAGCGTCGAGCGGGGAAGGTGGAAGTTGGTGACCAACCTGTCCACCGCCCGGAAGGTGTACGGAGGATAGATGAATAAGCTCGTGTCCCCCGCGTCCGGCCGGACCGTCCCGTCGGCTGCAGACACGGTCTCGAGCGTCCGCACGACCGTCGTCCCCACCGCCCAGACCCGCCCTCCCGTTTCCCGCCTCCTGTTGACCGCGGCGGCCGCTTCGGGACCGACGGCGTAATGCTCGGCATGCATCGGGTGCGCGGCGAGATTCTCGACCTCGACCGGCTTGAAGGTCCCGGGGCCGATGTGCAGGTCGAGCTTCGCGAGCGCCGTCCCCCGCCGCTCGACGCGCGCCAGCAGCTCATCCGTGAAATGCAATCCCGCCGTCGGCGCGGCCACGCTGCCGTCGTGCTCGGCGTACACCGTCTGGTAGCGCTCGCGATCCTCCGGCCGCGGCGCGCGGCGGATGTAAGGTGGCAGCGGGACTTCACCGTGCTTCGCCAGCACGGCGGCCGCGTCCAGCGCGCCGACGAAGCGCACGCGGCGCAGACCGCCCCCCAACACCTCCACAACCTCCACAACGCTGTTGTCGCCGAACGTGACCCGACGCCCGGCCTTCAACTTGCCACCGGGATGCCCCATCGCGAGCCACGTTCCGTCGGAAAGCTCCCGCACCAGCAACAGCTCGGCTGCCGCCGTGCCAACACGTTTCCCGCTTCTCGTTTCCCGCCTCCCGTGGAGTCTCGCCGGAATCACCCGCGACACGTTCACGACGAGCACGTCTGCGGGGGCGACCAGGTCCACGAGGTCCGGAAACCGCGCATGCCGGATCGCCCCGGTGGCGCGATCGAGGATCAGCAGCCGGCTCGCTGCGCGGTCGGCGAGGGGGTGTTGAGCGATGAGCTCCGGGGGGAGTTGGTAGTCGAAATCGGAGGCGCGCATGAGAGAATGCGGAAAGCGGAGTGCGGAATGCGGAATGTCAGGAAGAGCGCCGAACGGTTGTGACGCGCTTCGAACCTGGCCCATCAATTCCGCATTCCGAATTCCGCATTCCGCATTAACTCTCGAAGATCGACGGCTGCTCTGCGCTCTTGGGCGGTGGAAATCCAAAGTGCCTGTACGCGCTCGCCGTGGCGCAGCGGCCGCGCGGCGTGCGGGCGAGGAAGCCCTGCTGCATCAGGAACGGCTCGTACACCTCCTCGAGCGTCCCGGGATCTTCGCCGACGGCGGCGGCCACGGTCGCCACACCCACGGGGCCGCCCTCGAACTGCTCGATGATCGCCTTGAGGATGCGCGCATCCATGTCGTCGAGCCCAAACTCGTCCACGTCGAGCCGCTTCAGCGCCTCGGCGGCGACGGCAGCGGTGATCTTGCCGTCGGCGCGCACCTGCGCGTAGTCGCGCACGCGCTTCAGCAGCCGGTTCGCCACGCGCGGCGTGCCTCTGCTGCGGCGCGCGATCTCGGTGGTGCCCGCCGGATCGGTCGGCACCCCGAGGATGCGGGCCGAGCGAGTCAGGATCTGGGCGATGTCGTCGGGCGGGTAGTAATGGAGCCGCTCGATCAGCCCGAAGCGCGCGCGCATCGGCGGCGTGAGCAGGCCAAAGCGGGTGGTCGCGCCGATCAGCGTGAAGCGCTCGAGCGCCATCGGAATCGTCTGCGCGCGGGCGCCGCCCCCGTCCGCCACGCGCACGTCCACCCGAAACTCCTCCATCGCGGGATACAGGAACTCTTCGAGCGCGGGCCGCAGCCGGTGTACCTCGTCGATGAAGAGGATGTCGCCGGCGCGAAGGGACGTGAGCATGCCGACGAGATCTCCGGGGCGCTCGAGCACCGGTCCCGAGGTGGTGCGGATGCCGACGCCCAGCTCCTTCGCCATCAGGAGCGCGAGCGTCGTCTTGCCGAGGCCGGGGGGCCCGAAGAACAGCGCGTGGTCGAGCGGCTCTTTGCGGTGCTTCGCCGCGTCGATCGCGATCTGGAGCGACTCTTTGACCTTAGCCTGGCCGACGAACTCGTCCAGCCGCGAGGGGCGCAGCGCGGTCTCGGCGGAGCGCTCGTCCGGCAACGCCTCGGGGGTCGTGATCTGGGGTCGGCCGCGGGTCATACCGGGCGCGCGGCGGCGCGAGCGTGCTCGCTCATGCTGGGCGCGCGCGCCACCGCACCGGGCGGGCGTCGGCCTCGAGCACATGGTGGGCGTGGCAGGTGACGCACGCGTCGTCGGCCCGCGTCGCGCCGTCCGCCACGAGGCGGCGGTTGGTCGAGCCGCAGCGCGTGCAGATCCATTCCGCGGTCTGCGCCATGCTCATCCGCTGGTAAGAAGGTGAAGGGCGCGGCGTAGCAGAGCGTCCGCCGAACCGGCGCTGGCGTCGGCCGCCAGCACCTGCCGCAGCGCGTCGTCCGCCTCAGCCGTGCTGTACCCGAGTCGCTCCAGCGCCTTGAGCGCGGTCTCGGCGGCGCCCCCGTCCCCGCCCCCGCCCCCGCCCCCTGCCGCTTCCGCCCGCCCCCCGTCCGCGTCCACAAACTCGCCGACCTTGTCAGCGAGTTCAAGCACCAACCGCTCGGCGGTCTTCTTCCCGATCCCGCTCACCGAGGAGAGGAGGCCGATGTTCCGCTCGGTCACGGCACGGGCACCGCGGGCGACGCCCAGCGCCGACAGCAGCGACACGGCGAGCCGTGGACCGACGCCCGAGACGGTGGTCAGCCGCTGGAAGAAGCGTCGCTCCGCAGGATCGAGAAAGCCGTACAGCGCCCAGCCGTCTTCACGCACCACCAGCTCGGTGGCGAGCGTCACCGGCTCGCCCACCGCGGGGAGCCGGTCCATCACGCCGAGCGGCACTACGACCTCGTAACCGACCCCGCCCGCGGTCTGCACCACCACGCGGTCCACCTGCTTGGCCGCCAGGCGGCCGCTCACGTGCGCGATCACGCGCGGAGGATGTGCGTCAGGGCGACCGCCACACCGTCGGCCGCGTCCGCCGGTCGCGGAGGGTGCGCCAGACGCAACAGCCGGGCAACCATCATCGCGACCTGCGCCTTACGCGCGGCTCCGGCGCCGGCCACGGTCTTCTTGATCGTCGCGGGCGGGTAATGAAAGATGTTCAGCCCCGCCTGCTGGGCGGCGAGCAGGACCACGCCCCTGGCGTGCCCGAGGACGAGCGTGGTGCGGACGTTCTTCTGAAGGAAGGCGTCTTCCAGCGCGAGCGTAGTGGGGCGGTGGCGAAGGATGAGGTCGGCGATGCCCTCATGCAACTGCTGCAGGCGCCGGGCGAGCGGGGCGCGGGACGCGAGGGTAATGGTGCCGCATTCGACGAGTCGCCCAGGCAGGGGAGGGGCTCCATTCCCGTCGCCGACGTCGACCACCCCATATCCGGTGACCGACGTGCCCGGGTCGACCCCCAGCACCCTCACGTCACCCGGTCACCGCCGCCATCGCCTCGGCGTCAATGTCGAAGTTGGAGTGGACCTTGGCGACGTCGTCCATCTCTTCGAGAGCCTCGATCAGCCGGAGTAGGTGCTGAGCGTCTTTCCCCTCGATCTTCACGTGGCTCTTCGGGAGCATCGCGATCTCCGCACCCTGCACCGGAATCTTTTTGGCCTTGAGCCGGTCCTGCACCGCATGCAGCTGGGCGGGAGGCGCCGTGATGAGGAAAGTGTCGCCGTCGCGGATCACGTCTTCGGCGCCCGCGTCGAGCGCCGCCTCGAGCGTCGCATCTTCGTCGGCCTTGGTCGCGTCCACCGTGATCTGCGCCTTGCGGTCGAACATCCACGCCACCGAGTTCGCGGCGCCGAGGTTGCCCCCGAAACGGGTGAAGACGTGACGGATCTCCGCGACGGTGCGGTTGGCGTTGTCGGTGGTCGCCTCGATGAAGATCGCGGCGCCTCCGGGCCCGTAGGCCTCATAGGTCACCTCTTCGTACTGGATCCCTTCGAGCTCTCCGGTGCCCTTCTTGATGGCGCGCTCGATGTTGTCGAGCGGCATGTTCTCGGCCTTGGCGGCCTCGATGGCGGTGCGGAGCCGGGCGTTGCCGTCGGGGTCGCCGCCCCCCTGGCGTGCGGCGATGGTGATTTCACGGATCAGCCTGGTGAAGACGGCGCCGCGCTTCTGGTCCGTGACGGCCTTTTTTCTCTTGATCTGCTTCCATTTACTGTGACCGGCCATGGGCACCCCGTGCTTCAAACTACAACTTGACCCGCCCCGCACGCCACCGCTAGGATGCCGCCATGTCGCGCTTGCTCGCGCTCGTCTGGGTCGTCGGCGTCTGCACCGCCGGGTGCGAGCGTGCCGCCGATCAGAGCAAGGAGCGCGAGTTCACGGCGCAGCTGCTGAGCGGCATCCTGGCGTACCCTCGCTCCACCGTGGTCCGCGTTTCAGCGGGGCAGGACGCGGCGCAGGCGACGCTCGCGACGGCCGCGCCCGTGACCGATGTGGCAACCTGGTACCGCCAGATGCTTCGTCTGAACGGGTGGGATCTGCGGAGTGACGGCGTGATGACCGACGGCAGCGTGTCGATTTACGCCGAGAAAGGACGGCGGCCCCTGTGGATCACGTTGCAGGCCACGGCGGGCGGTTCCGGCACGACCTACACGCTCATCGGCGCCCAGCTGCCGCGCGACTCAGCCGTCGCACCCCCATCCCCACCCCCACCCCCATCCCCGCCCGCCCGCTCCGCTCAGCGGTCTGGGTCGAGCATGTCCTCGAACCGCATCCAGCGACGGTAGAAATAGAGGTCTACGAACCCCGTTGGGCCGTTGCGGTTCTTCGCCACGATCAGCTCCGTCGCGCCGTCCACACCGCCTCCGGGGTGGTACATCTCCTCGCGGAACAGGGTCAGCACGACATCGGCGTGCTGCTTGATCGCGCCCAGGTGACCGAAGTCGTCGAGATTGGGTCGCGGGTTCGCGCGCGCGGCGTCGAAGCGCGGCAGCTGCGCGACGACCAGCAGCGCAACCTGCCGCTCCAGGGCGAGCGCCTTGAGGCGGCGCAGCACCAGCGCGATGTCCTCGTCCTGGATTTGGGGCGGGCGCCCTGCCGGCGGGGGCACCAGCTGTAAGTAGTCGACCACCACCAGAGCGAGCTGGCGCAAGACATCGAGCCGCTCGACCGCAGTCTCGAGCTCGGGCGCGGCGAGGGGAAGGATCGCCAGCGGCAGCCCCCGCAGGCGCACGGCCGCGCTCCCGATGCCGGCGCGGGCCTGCTCGTTCAGCCGGGCGCTGCGGAGCTCGTCCACCGTGACGCGGCCTTCGATCGCGAGCGCTCGCTCCATCAGGCGCTCCACGTCCATCTCGCCCGACAGGTAGGCGACGCCGAGTCCCTGCTGGGCGACGCGCAGCGCGACGCCCAGGGCCAGGGCGGATTTCCCCGCCCCGATGTCGCCGCCGAGCACGATGAGGTCGCGGCGCCTGACACCCGCGCCCAGGAGTTTGTCTACCGATGGGAACCCGGTGGGGATCGTGTCGCCCGTGATCTCGCCCGGGCGCTGTTGATCCACGCGCTCGACGATGGACTCGAGCGAGGCGGGTTTGGCGAGGCGGCGGGTGGTCACAGGACTATACGGGTGGTCACAGGACTATAAATGTATGCGGGCCGACCGCGCCGCAACGGCGACAGCCTCGCCCGCTTCCGGCCCCAGCACCTCCCGGGCGGGCGCCACAAGCTGGGACAGCACCAGCGCCGCAGCCGCAGGCGTCGCAGGCTCGAGGTGCGCTCCGGCGGCGGCGAGCGCGCGCTGGAGCGGCGCCGGCAGCGCCAGCGTCGCGAGGCGGCTCTGCAGCGCCTGGAGGCGGCGGCGGTGGTTGCGGCTGGAAACCGGCGTGGGTGGGAGCAGGCCTTCGGCCGCGCGCAGCACGAGCCAGAGCGCGAACAGGCCGTCGCGCTCGGGGCCGCGGGCGGCCTCGGCGATGAGGGCGATGAGCCGCACCTCGCTCGCCGTGGTCGCCCCCGTCATGCCACGCAGCGCTCCACGGCGTCGGCGACGTCGGCGGGAGCGACGTCCACGAGGCAGCGATGATGGCCGAGCGGACACGTCGGCGTGCCCGTGGACGAGCAGGGACGGCACCCGAGGTCGCGCTGGAGCACGACGGACGGCGCGCGATACGGGAAGAACCCGAAGTGCTCGACCGTGGGGCCGAACAGCGCGACCACCGGGGTGCCCACACCCGTCGCCATGTGCATGACGCCGGTGTCGCCCGAAACGAGCACCCGGGCTCCCGCGAGCAGCGCGCCCGTCTCCTGGAGCGAAAACTCCCCCACGGCACTGTCGGCCGCTCCTCCGGTTGCGAGCTGCAGAGCGATGCCGCGGTCGTCCGGTCCCCCGAGCACGATCGGGCGGTGGCCCGCCGCGCGCAGCCGCTGCGCGAGCGCGATCCAGTGGGCGAGCGGCCACCGCTTGGTGGCGTGCGTCGCGCCGGGAGCGAGCGCGGCGAGCGGGGCGCCGGCGAGCCCCTTCTCCGCGAGCCAGCGGGCCACGCGGTCCCTCGCACCCTGGCTGAGGAAGAACTGCGGCGGTCCTCCATCGGGCCGGACGTCGAGTGCGCGCGCCGCCTCGAAGTAGCGCTCCGCGACGGGGACGCGCCGGTCGTACACATCGACCCCGACGGAGATCAGGAGCGTGCGGGCGAGCTTGCGCTTGCTGTACCCGGACCAGCGGCAGCGGACCAGCAGCCGCAGCGTGGCGCTGCGCGGGTTGCCGTGGAGATCGAGTCCGTGCGTGGGCGCGAGGGTGCGGAGGCGCCGGGCGAGGTGACGGACCGGTTCATCGGGCTCGAGGGCGACGACCGCGGCGAGGTCCGGGTGATCGGCGACGAGCGGTACCATCGCCCGCTTCGTGACGTAGACGAGCTTCGCGTCGGGGTGGCGGCGCGCCAGAGCCCGGACAAGCGGCGTGGTGAGGAGGATGTCGCCGATGGAACTGAAGCGCACCAGGAGGACGCACAGCACGCGGCCAATGTTAGCCTCACGTTGCCCGGGTTCGCCAGTCGGGTTTAGCTTAGGCAAACGATGCCGCGTCCGAAGAGCATTCTGTGGGTCGACGACGAGATCGACGGTCTCGCGGCGCACCGCCGCTTCCTCGAGGCCCAGGGATTCGCGATCGAGCAGGCCGCGCACGGCGACGACGCGCTCGCGCTGCTGCGACGCCGGCCCTACAGCGTCGTCTTGCTCGACGAGCAGATGCCCGGCCGCCGCGGCCTCGAGCTGCTCGCCGAGATCCGCGCGATCGACCCCGCGATGCCCGTGGTGATGGTGACGCAGAGCGAGGACGAGGGCACGCTGCGCGACGCCATCGGTCTCGAGGTTGCGGACTACCTCGTGAAGCCCGTACAGCCGCGCCAGGTGCTCTCCGTCGTGACCCGGCTGCTCGAAGGCGACCGCATCCGCCAGCAGCGCTTGGCGCGGGACTTCGTGACGCGGTTCCGCGAGCTCGAGGGGCGCCGCGGCGGGGCGCTCGGATGGCGGGAATGGATCGAGCTGGTGGCGGAGCTGGCCCAATGGGAGGTGCGCCTCGCGGGCGCCCAGGAGCCTGGCCTGTCGGAGGCGCTGCGCAACCTGCAGCACAGCCTGCGCAAGGACTTCGCCACGTACGTGACGCGCGAGTATCCCCGCTGGCTCGCGGACCCTGAAGGTGACCGGCCGCCGCTCTCGGTGGACGTGGGGGCGGAATTCCTGGTGCCGCTCTTCAAGTCCACGAGCCGTGTGCTGCTCCTGGTGATCGACTGCCTGCGGCTGGACCAGTGGGAAGTGTTGCGCGATCTCGTGACGCCGCTCTTCGAGGTGGAAGAGTCGCACTACTTCAGCATCCTCCCTACGGCCACGCCGTTCGCCCGCAACTCGATCTTCAGCGGGCTCTTTCCCATGGAGATCGCGGCGCGCCACCCCTCCTGGTGGGGCCACGCCTCGGACGAGGAAAGCCTGAACGCGCACGAGGCGGAGCTCCTGACAGAGCAGCTCGCGGAGCTCGTGGGCCGGCCTGTCCCGGTGCGCTACGAGAAGCTGTTCACGGCCGCCGACGGCGCCGATCTGCTGCGCCGCCTGCCCGCGCACCTGGCCCAGGACGGCGTCACCGCCCTGGTGTTCAACTTCATCGATCAGCTGACGCACGGCCGCTCGGAGAGCGCCATCCTTTATGAGGTCGCCCGGGACGATGCGGCGTTGCGGGGGGTGACCCGCACCTGGTTCGAGCGCTCGCCCGTGCTCGCTGCCCTCCAGGAGGCGGAACGGCGCGGCGTCACGGTCCTGGTGACCACCGACCACGGCTCCATCCACTGCGAGACACCTGCGACGGTGTACGCGAAGCGGGACGCGACTGCCAACCTGAGGTACAAGTTCGGCGAGGATCTGCGGGCCGAAGATCCCGAGGCGGCGATCGCGGTCCCGGACCTCAAGGCCTGGGGGCTACCGGGGATGGGCCTCGGCGTCCGGCTGCTGCTCGCGACCGGCGACCGCTTCTTCGTCTATCCCACCAAGCTACGCGAGTACCAGGCACGCTACCGGGGCTCCTTCCTGCACGGCGGCGTGACTCCGGAAGAAATGATCCTGCCGGTGGCGCTCCTAACGCCGCGGGGGCGCCGCGCCGCGCCGGTTGGAGGGGGCGCTCGGGGCTCGGGGGGGATCGCTGGATGAGCAGCGGCGCTCGCCTGCTGCGGCTGGTTCGTCCGTACCGTTTCCTGTTCGCCACCAACCTCGTCGCCACGGTCCTCTCCTCCGTGTTCGACGGAGCCACGTTCGTGTTGCTGATCCCGTTCCTACGAGCGCTCTTCGGCGAGCAGGCGATGCCGCAAGTCGGCGGCTCGACTGTCGAATGGGTCCTAGGTGCTGTCGCTGGGCCAATGCTCGCGGCGGCCTCGCCCCAGGCCGCCCTGCGAAACGTCGTGCTCGTGCTGAGCGCGACGCTGCTGCTCAAGAACGCGCTCGCCTACGCGGCGATGCTGAGCAACGTGGCGATCCAGGAAGGCGTGGTCCGCGACCTGCGCGTCCAGCTCTTCGAGCACCTCCAGACGCTGCCGCTCGGCTTCTTCCAGCGCACGCAGGGCGGGCAGGTGCTCGCGCGGGTCATCAACGACACCGACCAGGTGAAGACGGCGATCACCGCAGCGCTCGCGTCCCTGCTTCAGAACCTGAGCGTGATCGCCGTGTACGTCGCTATTCTCCTGGGCCTCTCCTGGCGGCTGACGCTCATCGCGCTGATCAGCGCGCCGCTGCTCGCCCTGATCATCCGGCCGCTGGTGTGGCGAGTCCGGCGGCGCTCGCGCGACCTGGCGGACGTGCGCGGGGGGCTCACAGCCCTCGTCAGCGAGCTCGTCGCCTCGATCAGGCTGGTGCGGGCGTACGTCGCGGAAGCGTTCGAGGCTGCTCGCTTCCGCACGCTCGCTGACCGCTACCGCAAGGGCGTGCTCCGCGCCCAGCGCTACGCCCTGCTCACCAGTCCCGTGAGCGAAGTGTTCGCCGGCGTCGTGGTGGTGGTGATCATCTCGATCGGGACGCAGCTCGCGCTGGGGCGGGCCGCCGCCCTGCGGCCCGAGGTGCTGATCGCGTTCGTCGTCGTGGCACTGCGGCTGATGTCCCCCGTGAAGGCCGTGGCCAACTACCCGACCATCATGGCGGGCGCGCTCGCGGCCGCGGATCGCGTCTTCGAAGTGCTCGAGCTTCCCCCGAGCGAGGGCGACCGGCCGGGAGAGCTGCCCGCCCGCTTCGAACGGGAGATCGAATACCGCGGCGTGTCGTTCTCGTACGACGGCCAGGCGCCGGTGCTCCGGGAGCTCGACCTGACGGTGCAGCGGGGCCAGATCGTCGCGGTCGTGGGGCCGTCGGGGGCCGGGAAAACGACGCTCGTCGACCTGCTGCCGCGCTTCTACGAGCCGACGAGCGGCGTCATCCTCGTGGACGGCGTTCCCGCCACGCGGTTCACCCGCACGAGCCTGCGACGCCTGATGGGGATCGTGTCGCAGGAGACGATCCTCCTCAATGACACCGTGCTCGCGAACATTGCCTACGGGCGCAGTGACTTCACCCTGGCGCAGGTCCAGGCCGCGGCGCGGGCCGCGAACGCGCACGCCTTCATCGCCCAACTGCCGCAGGGCTACGACACGCTGCTGGGGGAGCGGGGCACGCGCCTGTCCGGCGGAGAGCGCCAACGCATCGCGATCGCGCGCGCGTTGCTCCGCGACCCGCCGATTCTCATCCTCGACGAGGCGACGAGCGCCCTCGACACGGAATCCGAGCGCCTGGTGCAGGAGGCGATCGATCGGCTCATGGCGCGCCGTACCGTGCTGGTGATCGCGCACCGTCTCACCACGGTGCGCCATGCCGACCTGATTGTCGTGCTCGCCGACGGGCGCATCGTCGAGCGCGGCACGCACGACACGCTGTTTGCCGCGGGGGGCCTGTATCGCCGGTTCTACGACCTGCAGTTCAGGGTATAGCCGTGCTGTCGGGCTTCACGATCGCGCGCAACGCCGTCACCCTCGCCTACCCCCTCGTCCCCGCCATCCGCTCCCTGCTCGACCTCTGCGACGAAGTGGTCGTGAACGTGGGCCGGTCGGAGGACGGGACGCGCGAGCTCGTGGCGGGGCTGCGGGATCCGCGCGTGCGAATCCTGGATGGCGCCTGGGAGCCGTCCCGCGGGGGCGGGACCCTCGCGATCGAAACCAACCGTGCCATGGCGGCGTGCCGCGGCACGTGGGGCGTCTACATCCAGGCTGACGAGGTGCTGCACGAAACGGGTGCGGCGATCCTGCGCGAGCGAGTCCGCGCCTGGGACGGGGACGCGCGCGTCGAAGGGTTGCTGGTCGAGTACCGGCACTTCTACGGCGACTTCGACACGGTGGCCACGAATCGGCACTGGTATCGGCGCGAGGTGCGCGTGGTCCGGCTGGGCGGTGACATCCGTTCGTATGGCGATGCGCAGGGGTTCCGCGTGGGCCCCGCGTGGCGCCGCATCCGCGCCCGGGCAACGGGTGCGGTGATGTTCCACTACGGCTGGGCCCGCCCCCCCGCGTCGCTCGCGCGCAAGCATGCTGCGTTCGCGGAGTTCTTCGGGGAGCTTATCGGAACGATCGAGCAGCGGCGGGCCGCCCCGGAGCTGGAATGGACGCCAGGGCTGCGCCGGTTCGTTGGGACGCACCCACGCGTCGCGACGGAATGGATTGCCGCGCGGCGCCGCGAAGCGGGCGGTGACGGCAGCGGCGTGGGACCGCGCCGCCTGCGGCTCAGCGATCTCCGGTACTACGTGTCCGACTGGGTGGAGCGGCTCACGGGCGTCCGGCCATTCGAGTACCGGAACTACGTGCTGGTATGAGCCAGCTCGCGGAGGGGCCGCGCGAGCTCACCTCGAAGAACACGCACGCCGTCGTCGCGCGGCTGCTCGCGGCGGAGCCGCGCGTCCGCGACGTGCTCGACATTCCCTGTGGGGAAGGCGCCTTTCTCGGGCGGCTGCGCCAGCTGGGGCTCGACGGCCACGGCGCGGACATCGTGAACCGCGTGACCCTCCCCGGGGCCCCCTTCACCGCCGCCGACATGAATGCCCCGCTGCCGTTTGGGGACGGGAGCTTCGATGCCGTCGTGTGCATCGATGGGATCGAGCACCTCGAGCGGCCGTTCGACTTCGTGCGCGAGTGCCGCCGCATCCTCCGCCCGGGCGGGGTGGTGATCGTCTCCACGCCGAACATCAGCGCGCTGCGCTCGCGCTGGCGCTGGCTGCTCACCGGGTTTCACAACAAGGGCAAGGTGCCGCTCAACGAGCGCGATCCGAGCCCGTGGCATCACGTCCATCTCCTCTCGTTCCCCGACCTCCGGTACCTGTTGCACCGCCACGGGTTTCGCATCACCGCGGTCGGTGCCAATCGTGTCAAAGCAGTAAGCTGGCTCTATGTCCTGCTGTGGCCGCTCGCCGCCGTGGCCACGGCCGCCGCGCTGCGCCGGTGGGAGCGGGAACCGGAGCAGCGCCGCCGCAACGTGGAGATCCAGCGGCAGATGCTCGCTCCCGCGGTCGCGTTCGGCGAAACCATGATCGTGAAGGCCGTGCGCGAATGAGTGGTCCCTTCGCAGGAGCGCGGGTCGTGCTCGTCGCGGCCTTCAATCGCCGCTACCACCGGAGCGGGCTCGCGCTCGCGGCGGCGCTCGAGTCCCACGGCTGCGAAGTGTCCGCGTGCGAGGAGCGGACGCGCGGCCTGGACGCGCTGTTGCGCCGTCCCCTCGCCGCGCGCCTGGCCGCCAGCTTCCGGCAGCCGGCCGACCTCGTGCTCGTGTTCAAGGGAGCGGGGCTCGATCCCGCGACGCTGGCCGAGCTGCGCCGGCGCACCCGCGCCCGCTGGGTGAACTGGTTCCCCGACGATCCCCACGAGCGCGCCGTCTCGGAGCGGCTCGCGCCGGCCTACGACTGCTTCTTCACGCACGATACCTCGAGCGTCGCTCGCCACCGCAGCGCGGGTGCGCGAGCGTACTACCTCGCGTTCGGCTGCGACCCCGTGTACCTGCGCCCGCGCGATGCCGGCCGGCGCTGGCGCGCGCCGCTCGTCTTCGTGGGCTCGCGCGATCCCGTGCGAGAGCGCGTGCTGCGCGAGCTGGCCGACCTTGGCCTCGTGACCTGGGGGCCGGGGTGGCCGAACGGGCCGGTGTACCGGGGCGACTACGTCCGGGCGCTGGCGGGTGGGAGCGTGGGCTTGAACGTGCACCAGCAGTTCGGCGACGGCGGCGATCCCGCGCGCTACGGTACCGGCGCCAACATGCGCGTGTTCGAGCTTGCCGCTGTCGGTACGCCGCAGCTCGCGGACGCCAAGCAGGACATCGCACGCCACTTCACTCCCGGACGGGAGATCGTGCTATACCACAGCGTCCCGGAGCTGCGAGATCGTGCTAGCGAACTGCTCGCGGACCGAGAGCTGCAGCGTGCGCTCGCGGGCGCGGCGCGGGAGCGCGCGCTGCGGGAGCACACGTGGGCACATCGCATGGAGGAGCTGCTTAGCGTGGCACTGCGCTAGCGGCGTGCGGCGTGGCCCGACCGGCGGGGAGCTTGCCGGTGTCGAGCAACGCGCGGTACATCCGCAGATACTCCTCCGCCATCGCGACGTGGGTGAAATGGCGCTCGGCGAGCGCGCGGCAGCTCGCGGGGCTCCGCGTGTGCACCGTCTCCGCGGCAGTGATCATCTCCTCCATGGTGTCGCACAGCGCGCCGACGTCGGGAGTGATCAGCTCCGGCAGCGCGCCGCGCCGGGTGCCGAGCACCGGCGTGCCCGAGAACAACGCTTCGATCGTCACGAGACCGAACGGCTCGTCCCATTCGGCCGGATTCCAGAGACAGCGCGCGCGCGCGAGCAGCGCCGCCTTGGCCGCGCCGTCGACTTCGCCGACGTACTTGATCGATCCCGTGAAGCTCGGCCGCCAGCCGCCGGCCACGATCAAGCGGTGGCCCGTGCGCTTCGCCGCCTCGATCGCCCAGTGGTAGCCCTTCGCCCGGTGCAGCTTGCCCAGGAACAGGTCGTACTGCTCCGGTCGCTTGGCGAACCGGCGGCCAAAGTATTCGGTCGGGTCGAGCCCGTTGTAGACGAACACCTCGCTGCCGTGACGGCGCGCGTGGTCCTGCGAGAGGAAGATGGTGTTGGGGTAGAGGGGGGACCCGGGCTTCAGGTTGCGGTGGATCGTCTGGACGAACGGGGCCGCCTGGAGGCCGCCCTTGATCGTGAAGTGCGCGTGCAGGATGTCGGCGTCGCGGGGAACGTGCGAGCTCAGGGTCCGCGGGTCGTCGAGCTCGCGGGGGCTGACTGCGACGATCTTCGCCTCCGGCACCCGTGAACCCATGGGGGCGAGCAGCGTCACCCGGTGGCCGTGCGCGGCGAGCCCGCGCACCAGCGCCACCACGACGCGCTGGGGTCCGCCGTACCCCGTGGCCGGCAGCAGCTGGTTGGACGCCACGACGACGTGCACGGCGGTCCTCGCTACGCGAAGTGCAGCCAGCGGAGCCGGAACAGCGTCCAGCGCAGCCGGGCGAGCGTCATGCGGTTGTCAATCCATATGCGCGTGAGGCGGAAGGGATCCGTCCGAGCCGTGTTCATGCGGCGCCGGGCGATGACCGCCGCTTCGTACCCCGCCTCCCGCGCCAGCGCCCGCACCATGAGGTTTTGCTTCCCGTACGGATAGCAGAGAACGGTGACGGGCGCGTTGAGCAGCTGCGACAAGACTGCTCGGGATGTCGTGAGCTCTTCGAGCGCCCGCTCAGGTGGAATCATCGTGAGCGCTGCATGCGTCCGCGTGTGCGATTCGAAGCAGATCCCCGCGGCTTGCATCTCCGCAATCTCGGCCGCACCGAGGAGCGGTTCGGGGGGGGCGGGTGGGTCCCAGGCGTTCGTCTTGCCGATCAGATCCGAGACGAGAAAGACGGTGGCGCCGAATCCAAAACGCCGGAGGATCGGCCACGCGATCTCACCGATGGACCGGTAGCCGTCGTCGAACGTGAGAATGATCGGCCGGCGGGGCAGGGTCGCCCTGCCGCGCCGGAAGGCGAGCCAATCACCGAAGGAGATCGTCTCGTATCCGAGCTGCTGCAGCGTCGCCAGCTGCGCCTCGAA
This sequence comes from Gemmatimonadota bacterium, assembly GCA_003221005.1. Lineage (GTDB taxonomy): Bacteria > Gemmatimonadota > Gemmatimonadetes > Gemmatimonadales > GWC2-71-9 > AG25. The sequence goes on along the minus strand of QHTZ01000085.1, from coordinate 23,158 downwards.
CTGCTCCGGCGGGACGTAGAGGCGGGGAGAGCGGGCCCCCTGAGGCCCGCGATCGACCGCATGATACATCAGGATCGGCAGTCTCATGCCGGCGTCATCCAGCAGCCGGGCGCTCGCTCAGGTCCCAGAGATAGACGTACTTGAGGAACGCCGAATACGCCGTGAGCACCGACGTGACGAATCCGAAGCGACCGTCGAGGAAGCTCCCCAACAGCACGTAGTCGCGCAGAAAGCGCCAGCACGGTCGCGCGACGAGGTCCCACAGGCTCGCGCGGCGACCGCGCGCGTGCAGATCCTGCGCTCCCAACCGTGCGTATGCGCTGATCTTCTCGAGGTGATGGCTCAGGTCGCGATAGGGGACGTGCCGGATGGGAGCCGACAGGGTGCCCGACCCGGGGATGGGCTCGAGGGGCGGGTGCACCCGGGCTTCCAGGAAACGTCGCCTCCGCGTGAACAAGCGCACGTGCCAGTCGCGGCCCCAGCGGCCGCGTCGCCGCTCTCGTCCCAGGTACACGTTCTCGAAGCGGATGCGGTATGCCGGGTGAGCGGGCGCCGCGAGCACCTGCGCGAGCTCGCGCCGCAGCGCCTCGGTGACCCGCTCGTCGGCGTCGAGCGCGAGGATCCATTCGTTCCGCGCGGCCGCGATCGCGGCATTCCGCTGACCGGCGAGCGACCCGCCCGGCATTTCGATGACGGTGACCCCGCGCTTCCGGGCGATGGCCACCGTGTCGTCCGTCGAGCCGCCGTCCGCGACGATCACTTCGTCCGCCCAGCGGAGCGCGTCCAGCGCGTCGGCGATTTGCCAGGCTTCGTTCAGGGTCGCGATCACCACCGTGAGGGGCAGCTTGTCGGACATGACGGCCTCGATGCGCGGAGCGGGCGGTTCAAGGGGCGGACGCCTTGCCAAAGGTGTCGCGGTGTCCCCTGATTATACAGCGTGCCCTGTACCGTTAGAGTGTTGCGAGCCCTCGCCTCCGCCCCCGCCCCCGGCCCCCCGTTCCCGAGGGGCGTCCGATGACGGCGCTGCTGCTGGTCCACGATTTTCCGCCGATGGGCGGCGGCATCGCACGCCTGCACGGCGAGCTGACGCGCCGCTACCCGCGGGGAGAGCTGATCGTCTCCACGCCGCAGGATCGCGACGCTGCCGAGGTGGACGCTCAGTTCAACGGCGCCGTCGACCGCCTGCCGGTCGGGCGCCGCACCACCAAGACGCTCCCGGGGTTGCTCCTCTGGTCGCGGCGCGCCACGACCCTCGTCCGCCAGCACCGCGCGCGCTTCGTGTACTGCGGCAACGTGAAGCCCGCGGGCTACCCCGCGCGCTGGGTGTATGAGCGCACACGCGTCCCCTATTGCCTCTTCCTCTATGGGGCCGACCTCTTGAGCGAGCAGCACAAGTATCACCACTCGGCATTCAAGCGGCGGTCGGGCCGCGCCATCCTGGGCGGTGCGGCCGCCCTTGTCGCGATCAGCACCTGGACCCGCGACTTGGCGCTCACCGTCCTGGGCGGGCTCGGTCTCGATGGACACGGCCAGCGGCTGCGCATCGTGCATCTCGGCACCGACCCGGACCGCTTCCGGCCCGGCATCGACGCGACCGCGTTGCGCGAGCGCTTCGCCTTCCCGGACGGCGGTGGGCGCTGGCTGCTCACCGTGGCGCGGCTCGAGTCGCACAAGGGGGTCGATACGGTGATCGCGGCGCTCCCTGCCATCGTCGCGCGGGCGCCCGACGTGCGCTACGCGGTGGCGGGGAGCGGCCCGGAACGAGAGCGGCTGGAGCGGCTCGCCGACCGCGCGGGCGTCGCCGATCGCGTGAAGTTCCTCGGGGAAGTGCGCGAGGCCGATCTCCCGGCGCTGTACAACGTGGCGTCGGTGTATGTAGGCGCCTCGCGCCGCGCCGAGCGCATCGGCGTGGAGGGCTTCGGGATCTCGCTCGTCGAAGCGTCGGCGTGCGGGCTACCGGTGGTGGCGGGCAACTCGGGGGGCGTGCCGGACGCGGTGCGGGACGGGGAGACGGGATTTCTCGTGCCGCCCGAGGACTCGGCGGCGGTGTCGGAAGCCGTGTGCCGCCTGCTGGGCGATCCCGCGCTCGCCCGGCGCATCGGCGCCGCCGGGCGGGACGCGGTCGAGCGGCACTACAACTGGGATCGCGTCGTCCGCGACCTGCGGGCAATCGAAGCGGAGCTCGCCTAGCTTCCCGCCGCGCCCGCGGCCTGGGTGAGCGGGGCCGGCCGGGCGCTGATGGCGTACGTCGGGCAGTGGCGGATGAAGCCGCCGTCGGTGGGCGACCACACCTGGTCGGGCGTCGTCACGACCGCCTTCCCCTGCGCGTCGAGCACGAACATCCCCGGGGGCGCGTGCACCAGGCAGGCGCCGCAGCCGATGCACCGCTCGCGCTGCACGCGGACAGTCACGCGCCGCTTCGGGTAGACGCCCTCGTCGCCGCGCTGGGGCCAGTCTGCGGGGTGATCGAGCGCCGCTGCGGCCTCGCGGTACCCCTCCTCCACGAGCTCGCGCAGGTGGTCGAACGAGAACGCGGAAATGTGCTCCACCCGCGGATGCATGAAGTAGATCGGCGGCGTGGTCCAGCGCTCCATGCGCAGCTCGAGCGCGCTCTGCATGGCGATCTCGGTGGCGCGGGAGAACACCGCTGCGAACCCTTCCTCCTGGGTGTCCTCCCGGAAGGCGCTCGACGCCGACACGTCCACTGTCACGACGAGGTCGACCCCGAGGTTCCGTGCGGTGGCCGCCGGGAGGTTGTCCACGGTAGCGCCGTCCACGTAGTAGCGGCCGCGGATCTCCCGCGGCGGCAGATACCCCGGCATCGCGCACGAGGCGAACACGGCATCGGCGACGCGGACGTCCTCCAGGCCCTCAGCCCCCCAGAACACCTGCATACCGGAGTTGATGTCGACCGTGTTGACGATCAGCGGGCGCTGGAGCTGCTCGAAGGTGAGGTCGCCCACCAGCCGGTCGAGCAGCTCGTCGAGCGGCTCGCGGCGGAATAGGGCGGGGGAGCGCATCCGCTTGAACGCCATGTCGGCGTGCGCCACGACGAAGATGTCCCGGCGGCGCAGGTTGACGGCGATCTCGTGCAAGGCCTCCGGGCTGTGCCCCGCCGACCACGCCGCGCCCACGAGCGCGCCCACACTCGACCCGATGATACACGCGGGCACGAGCCCGCGCTCGGTGAAGGCCTGCAGCACGCCGATATGCGCGAGGCCCTTCATGCCGCCTCCGCCGAGCACCAGACTGAAGCGTGTATCCGTGTTCACGTGGTTGTGCCGCTTGCCCGCAGGGTGAGCCTCCGAGTAACGTAGTCGTGGCCCCCTGACCTGCGCCACTCGTGACCGATATCGCCTACCACCCGACACGACTCCGCGCCCTGCGCGACAGCTTCCGCGCCCTCCGCGCCACGGAGTTCCCCTGGACCGCGGACACGGTCTACCTGAACAACGCCTCCATCGGGCCGATCCCGGAGCGGACGCGTCGCGCCCTGGACGAATTCACCGCGAAGCGCACGGCCCCCCACCTGCTCCCGGACCGCGAATTGCTGGGCGGATTACAGGCAGCGCGCGAGGCGGTCGCGCGCCTCATCAACGCCGAGACCGGCGAGATCGCCCTCACCACCAATACGAGCTTCGGGCTCAACGTGGCGGCGCGGGCGCTGCCGCTCCAGCGCGGCGACGTGGTGCTCGTCTCGGACCGCGAGTTTCCGGCCAACGTGTATCCGTGGCTGCTCCTCAAGAAGCAGGGGATCGACGTGGAGCTCGCCCCCTGCGCGGCGGAAGGCTGGCCTGACGAGGACTACCTGATCGAGCGCCTCGAGGACCCGCGCGTCCGCGTGCTAGCGGTCTCGTTCGTCCAGTTCTCCAACGGCTACCGCGCCGACCTCGCGCGCCTCGGCGCCGCGTGCCGCGCCAACGGCACCTTCCTCGTGGTGGACGGCATCCAAGGCGTGGGGAATTCCGTGCTCGACGTGCGCGAGACACCGGTGGACATCCTCGCGTGCGGCGGGCAGAAGTGGCTGCTCTCGCCCTGGGGCTCGGGATTCATGTACGTGCGGCGGGAGCTCGTGCGGGTGCTGGAGCCCGCCGCGGCGGGATGGATGGCGTTCGAGGGCACCGACGACTTCTCCCGCCTCACCGAGTACAACCCCACCTTCCGCTCCGATGCCCGCCGCTTCGAAATGGTGACGCTCCCTTACCAGGACTTCTACGGCATGACCGCGTCCGTGGGGATGCTGTGCGAGCTCGGCGTGCGCGACATCAGCGAGCACACGCGCGCGCTGCACGAGGCGGTGTGGCAGTGGGCGGACTCGAACGGCGTGCGGGTCGTCTCGGCGCGCGAAGAGGCGCACCGCTCGGCCATCGTGTGCATCGCCCCCGAGCGCGCCGTCGAGGCGTTCCATGCGATCAAACGCGCCCACATCATTTGCTCCCTGCGCGAGGGCGCGATCCGCCTGGCGCCACACTGCTACAACACGGTCGAGGAGATTGAGCGGGTGCTGGACGTGCTGGATCAGGTAGAGTGAGGGTGAAGCGTGACCGGCAACGTCGCATCCCGATGCCCATCCACCCACCACGCCCACACCACGAACAACCATCCGAAGACGATCCCGCCGATGGCGAGCGCCGGCACGCTCGGAGGTGGCGGGCTGAACAGCGAACCCACGTAGGACAGCGCCAGGACGGCCACGAGACCCAACAGGCCGTACCGCCCGACCCGGTCCCGAGCCCGCGTGCCCGCCGCGTACACCGCGATGCCGGCGACGAACATCACCGCCTCGACGGCGACAGTTCCCGCCACTGAGTTCCACAGTCCCAGGCCGACCTTGGGCCCGCCGGGAGCGAGCGGCATGTCCGGGCGGTGAGTGATGTAGTCCAACACCCAGTGGCTCACCACGAGCAGGGCGATCGCGATCGCGCCCGCGCGGTAGCGGGTCCGCATGAAGTAGAGCAGCGCGAACAGGACGCCCCACGCGATCAGGGTGAGCAGGCTGTGCGAGATGGGGTACGAGTCGAACGTGAGGTTCAGGAACGGGTCGGTCGCCGGCGTGAGGGTCACCCGTTCCCACCCCAGCAACAAGAAGACGGGCCAGAGGAGGTCCGCGAGCGTGGGCGCGACGAACAGGGTGCCGAGCGATGTCCCGGGCGCGACGCGCTTGGCGGCGAAGCCGAGGGCGTAGTGGCCGATGAACATGCGAACCTCCTTAGCTGCCGAGGCGCAGCAGCGCGTAGTCCTTCTTGCCCTTGCGCAGCAGCATGTTCCGGCCCGCGAGCCAGTCACGGGACTCGAGCTCGCGGTCGACGCGGTCCTCCCGCTGCTGGTTCACGTAGATCCCGCCCTGCTCGATCTGTCGGCGGGCCTCGCTCTTCGACTTGACCAATCCTGCCTGCACCAGAGCATCCACGAGCGGAATGGCGTTGCCCGACACCGTCGCCGTGGGAATCTCCCGCGCCATGGCGTCATACACGCCTTCCTTCACGGCGCGGGGGTCGAACTCGCCGAAGAGGATGGCGCTGACGCTAGTGGCGTTGTGTGCCGCGTCCTTGCCGTGAACCAGAGTCGTGATGTCTCGAGCCAAAACGGATTGCGCTTCGCGGCGACCGGGGTCCTTCGCATGGTTCTTTAGGAGGCTTGCGATTCCCTGGGGCCCGTCCTTAGGCATGAACGTGAACAGCTTCAGGTAGCCTTCGAGATCACGGTCGTCGACGTTGATCCAATACTGGTAGAACTTGTACGGCGACGTCATCTCAGGGTCGAGCCACAGCGCACCGGCCTCGCTCTTGCCGAACTTCGCACCCGATGCCGTCGTGACGAGTGGCGCGACTAGGCCGTGCGCCTCGCCGCCCTCCACACGCCGGATCAGGTCGATGCCGGCCGTGATGTTGCCCCATTGATCGCTGCCGCCCACCTGCACCGTGCAGCGCTCCTTGCGGAACAGATGCAGGAAGTCGTATGCCTGAAGCAACATGTAGCTGAACTCGGTGTAGGAAATCCCCGCGTCCAGCCGCCCCTGCACGGACTCCTTCTGGAGCATGAGATTCACGGTGAAGTGCTTGCCGACGTCGCGCAGAAAATCCACCAACCGCTGCGGCACGAGCCAGTCGGCGTTGTCGAGCACGAGGGGCCTGACCTCCTTCGCGTCGAAGTCGAGCAGCCGGCCCATCTGGTCGCGCTGGCGGTGGAGGTTCTCGCGGATCTGCTCTTTCGAGAGGAGCGGCCGTTCGTCGCGCTTGCCGCTCGGGTCGCCGATGAGCCCAGTGCCGCCGCCCATCAACACGATCGGCCGGTGGCCGGCCAGTTGGAGATGCCGCAGCAGCATCAGCGGCATCAGGTTGCCGAGCTGCAGCGAGGGTGCCGTCGGATCGAAGCCGCAGTACACCGTCCGGCGGCCGCTCGCGAGATGCGCGCGCAGCTCCGGCGTCGCCTGCTGGACGAAGCCGCGCCACTCGAGTTCGGTGAACACGTCCGGCATGGCGCGGAATCGTACGAGGCCCCCGAACTGCTGGCAAGCGGGCCCCGCCTCGACTAGGTTGTAAGCCGATGGCTTCCATCCCGGCGCCGCTCGCGCCGCGTTTCTCTCCGCAGGCGTGGTGGCACGACCCCAAGACCCGGGCCCGGTTGCTCGGCGCCGCGGCGCTGGCGTTCGCCTACGTCGTCGGCGTCGGCTACGGCTCATGGACCCGTGTATGCGCGGCGGAGCGCTGCCCCTCCATCTCGCGTCTGGTCAGCGGACCGGGGCCGCAGCAGACCTCGAAGGTCTACGCCGCCGACGGCCGCCTGATAACGGAGCTCGGCCTCGAGCGGCGCACCGTGCTGGCGCTCTCCGAGATCCCCGCGTCCGTGCGGCAGGCGTTCATCGGCACCGAGGACAAGCGGTTCTACTCGCACCACGGCATCGACTACGTGCGCATCCTCGGTGCGATCAAGGCGGACGTGCTCTCCCTCAGTTGGGCGCAGGGCTTCTCCACGATCACCATGCAGCTCGCGCGGAACATCTTTCCGGAGGAGATCTCGCGGGAGAAGAAGCTCACGCGCAAGCTGAAGGAAGCCCGCGTGGCGATGGAGATCGAGCACAGCTTCCCCAAGGACTCGATTCTGCAGCTGTACTTGAACCAGATCGATCTCGGCGCCGGAGCGCACGGGGTCGAGGCCGCGGCGCAGGTGTACTTCGGGAAGTCAGCGCGCCAACTGAACGTCGCGGAGGCCGCGACCCTGGCGGCGCTCCCGAAGGCGCCCGCCTTCTACAACCCCCGCACCCACCCGGACCGCGCCGTGCGGCGGCGCAACGCCGTGCTCAGCTTGATGCGCGACCAGGGGTACATCACCCCCGAAGAGGCGGAATTGTGGAAGGCCTACCCGCTGGTCCTCACGACCAAGCGCACGAATTACGGGGACGTCGCGCCCTACTTCGTGGAGTGGCTGCGCCAGCAGCTCGACGCCCGCTTCGGCCGCGATCTGTACGAGGGCGGTCTGCGCATTTACAGCACGCTCGACCTCGACATGCAGGAGGCTGCGGAGCGATCGCTCCAGGCGCAGCTCGACGCGATCGAGGCCGGCGTGTACTCGAACGGGAAGCCGCCGGGCCGCGTGAGCTATCACGACTACATCGAGTCCGCCAAGGCCTCCGGCGAGGACCACGGCCCGTACTCGCCGTACCTGCAGGGCGCCATCGTCGCGTTGGAGGCGAACACTGGCTACATCCGCGTCATGGTCGGCGGCCGGGACTTCGACGACTCCAAGTTCAACCGTGCGACGCAGGCAGTCCGCCAGCCGGGCTCGACCTTCAAGCCGTTCGTGTATTCCGCTGCGGTGCGCGCCGGCCACCCGGTCACCGAGATCTTGGACGACTCGCCCCTCAATCCGCCGGTGATCCAGCTCGACAGCACGCTCTGGCAACCGAAGGACGACGACGACACGACGCTGGGACACATCCCGATGCGGCAAGCGCTCTACCTGTCGCGCAACCTCGCCACGATCAAGCTGGGCATGCAGCTGGGCGAGCAGACCGTGATCGGGGAAGCGCGCCGCTACGGGATCACCACACCGCTGCGGCCCTATCCGTCGATCCATATCGGCGCGAACGGCGTCATCCCGCTCGAGATGATTTCCGCGTACACGGCGTTCGCCACGCTGGGCGCGCGCGCCTACCCGCTGGGGATCCTCCGCGTGGAAGACAGCCATGGGAACATCCTGTGGCAGCCGCCGGTGCGGCGTGAGGACGTGATGGATCCGGCGCACACGTGGCTGCTCGTGGACATGATGAAGGACGTGATCCACCGCGGGACGGCGTACAGCGCGGTGTGGAAGGCGGGATTCACGCTTCCCGCCGCCGGGAAGACGGGGACGACGGACGACTACACCGACGCGTGGTTCATCGGATACACACCGGAGCTTGTGGCCGGGGTGTGGATCGGCTACGACCTCCAGCAACGCATCCTCGAGCATAACGCGGGGGGCGGCCGCATTACGGCGCCAGCCTGGACGGCGTTCATGCGCGACGTGTACGACCGGCGCCCGGCACCGGCGGACTGGGTCCGTCCGGACTCGCTCGTCACCCGTGAGGTGGACCAGACAAATGGGTACGTGGCGTCGCCGTACTGCCCGCTCGAGGTCCGCCATTGGGACTGGTTCTACCCGGGCACGGAGCCCACGCAGGTGTGCCCGGTGCACACGCCGTTCGGCATCGGCGTCACGCCGTAGGACATGCTGCGCCTTCGGGCCGGCTCGGTGCATCCGGTGACGGCGCCGCCCATTTCGGACGGCGCCGTTCTCATTGCTGGCGACGGCCGCATCGCAGCCGTCGGCCCACACGCCCGCGTCCCCACTCCGCCGGGAGTGGAGATCCGAGAATTCCCGGACGGCGTCCTCGTCCCCGGGCTCGTCAACTGTCACACGCATCTCGAGCTCACCCATCTCGCGGGACGCGTGCCGACCCCGGAGTTTGCCGCGTGGATCCGCCGCATCCGTGAGCTCAAGGACGGGACGCGGCTGCCAGAATTCCGGCACGCTGCGGAGCAGGGCATGCGCGACTGCTGGGCGGCAGGGGTCACCTGCGTCGCCGACACGGGAAGCACCGGCGCCGTGATGGAGGTGCTGCAGGCGCTCGGGGGGCGGGGCATCGTCTATCAGGAGGTCTTTGGCCCCGACCCGGCGCGCTGCGAGGCGAGCCTCGCCGAGCTCGAGGCCGCCGTCGAGCGGCTCCATCCGTTTGCCTCCGACCGGTTGCGCCTCGGCGTGTCGCCCCACGCGCCCTACACCGTCAGCGCCCCGCTCTACCGGGCCGTCGCGGCGTTCGCCCGTCGCCGCGGCCTGCCGCTCGCCGTGCATGTCGCCGAATCGCGGGAGGAGAGCGCGCTCGTGCGCGACGGCGCAGGGCCGTTTGCGGATGCGCTGCGCGCGCGTGGGATTGCGGTGCAACCGCTGGGCCTGTCACCCGTCCAGTACCTCGTGCAACTTGGCGTCGTGCAACATGGAACTCCTGCTCTCTGCATCCACTGCGTTCAGGTCAGCCAGCAGGACGTCGCTCTCCTGAAGGCCGCCGGCGCAGCCATCGCCCATTGCCCGCGCTCGAATCGTGCCCATGGGCACGGCGCCGCGCCCTTCGCCGCCTTCCGCGCTGGGGGGATCCCTGTCGGCCTCGGCACCGACTCCGTCGTCAGCACGGGGGACGTGAACCTGTGGGGCGACGCGCTCGCGGTTGGCCTCGCTGGCGAAGACGCGCTGCGCATGTTGACGCTCGAGGGCGCGCGGGTGCTGGGGCTGGAGTCGGCAATTGGATCGATCGAGGTCGGCAAGCAGGCCGATCTCGCCGTGTTTGTCGGGCTTCTGTCCGACCGTCCGACCGTCCGACCGTCCGACGCCCTTCTCACCGTCGTCGCCGGACAGGTAGTCCACCGCTACATTGGGAGCGCATGAAAACCCAGCGCCACGCGGCCATTCTGAAGGTCATTCGTCACCAGCGCGTGGCGAGCCAGGAGCAGCTCCGCGAGCTGTTGCGCGCGGAAGGGTTCGAGGTGACGCAGGCGACCCTGTCACGCGACATGCGGGAGCTGGGGCTCGCCAAGGTGGCCGCGCCCGACGGCGCCTCCCATTACGCCCCGCCACCCGAGGGGGCACCCGCCATCCGCCCTCACCTGGAGCAGGTCCTGCCCGCGATGCTGGTCTCCGTGGACGGCGTCGGGCCGTTGCTCGTGCTGAAGACCCCCGCAGGCAGCGCCCAGGCGCTTGGCGTCGCGCTCGATGGGGCCGGATGGGCGGAGATCGTCGGCACCATCTCGGGTGACGACGCGGTCCTCGTGATCACGCGGAGCGAGCGGGCCCGCCGTGCCGTGCACACCCGCCTGCAGGAGCTCGCCGGCCTGTCCTCGTGAGCCTCTGGCCCCCGGTTGACAGCCGTCCGGAGCGATGTATGTTTATGCATCCTCTTGCATAAAGGTACAGGGAGCGCGTCATCATGGGGCCGCTAGTCGTTCTCGCCTACTCCGGCGGACTCGACACGTCGGCGATCGTTCCCTGGCTCCGCGAGCACCACGGGGCCAGGGTTCTGTGTTTCGCGGCCGACGTGGGGCAGGGCATCGGGGAGCTGGGCGATCTCGTCGCCAAGGCCAAGCGCTCGGGCGCTACGGACTGCGTCATCGAAGACCTGCGCGACGAGTTCGTGCGGGACTTCGTGTTTCCCTGCCTGCGCGCCGGGGCCGTGTACGCCCGCACCTACTTGCTCGGCACGGCGATGGCGCGGCCCCTCACGGCGGCGCGCCAGGTCGCGCTGGCGCAGCGCGCCGGCGGGCAGGCGCTCGCGCACGGCTGCACCGGCAAGGGGAACGATCAGGTCCGGTTCGAGCTCACCTACGCCGCGCTCGCCCCCGACCTCCAGGTCATCGCGCCGTGGCGCGAGTGGGAGTTCCAGGGGCGCGAGGATCTCATCGCATACGTGCAGGCGAAAGGCATTCCGGTTCAGGCTACGGTTGAGAAGCCGTATTCCACCGACCGGAACATCTGGCATTGCTCCCACGAAGGCGGCATTCTCGAAGATCCGTCGCAGGAAGCTCCCGAGCACATTTTCGTGATGACGGCGGACCCAGTGGCGGCGCCCGATGAGCCGGTGGTGGTCGCGATCGGCTTCGAGGAAGGGACGCCGGTTTCGGTCGATGCCGTGCCGCTGGGGCCGGTCGAGCTGCTCGAGACCCTGAACGCGGTCGCGGGCGAGCACGGGGTGGGTCGGGCCGACGTCGTCGAAGATCGCTTGGTGGGGATGAAGTCGCGTGGGGTGTACGAGACCCCGGGGGGCACGCTGCTGCATGCCGCGCACCGCGAGCTCGAGCAGCTGGTGCTCGACCGCAGGGTCCTGGGGCTCAAGGATCAGCTCGCGCTCCAGTACGCGGACCTCGTGTACGACGGCCGGTGGTGGACGCCTGAGCGGGAAGCGCTGGACGCCTTTGTGGCGGCCACCCAGAAGCGCGTGACGGGGACCGTGCGGCTGAAGCTGTACAAGGGCGGCGCAGCCGTCGCGGGCCGCGAGAGTCCGTACGCCCTGTACCAGCCTTCCTACGCGACGTTCGGGAAGGAGAACGTCTACAACCAGAAGGACGCCGAGGGCTTCATCCGCCTCTACGGGCTCGGGATCAAGATCGGGGCGGCGCTCGAGGCCGCGCGTCAGCGCGAGATTGGGGCCGTCGCGGACTGATGGCGCCCCCGTCCCCGCCCCCCTCGCCTCCCCCACCGCCGCCGCCGCTCAACCAGCCGACGGAATCCGCACCGCATCACATGTGGGGCGGGCGGTTCGCCCTGGGGCCGAGCGAAGCGCTCGACGCTCTGAATCGCAGTCTGCCGGTCGACCACCGCCTGTGGCCGCAAGACGTCGCGGCCAGCAAGGCCTGGGTCCACGCGCTCGGTCGCGTCGGCGTCCTGACGCCGACCGAGGAATCGCACCTGCTCGACGGGCTCGACCGGGTGGCCGAGCGGCTGGCAGACGGCGCTGCCGTGGGCGCACCCGATGAGGATGTGCACACGCTGGTTGAGCGCCTGCTGTACGAGGAAGTGGGCGCGGTCGCGGGGAAGCTGCACACCGGACGGTCCCGCAACGACCAGGTCGCGACGGACCTGCGGCTCTGGACCCTGAACGCGATCGACCAGCTGGATGCCGACCTGGCGGCGCTGGGCCGCACCGTGCTCGCGCGCGCGCGGGACGGGATCGACGACATCCTTCCCGGCTACACCCACGGGCAGCGCGCGCAGCCGGTCCGCTGGGCGTACGTCCTGCTCGCCCACGCCTGGCCCCTGGTGCGCGACCGCCAGCGGCTCGCCGACGCGCGGCGCCGCGTGGCCGAGCTGCCGCTCGGCTCGGGCGCGCTCGCGGGCTCAGGCTTCCCCGTCGACCGCGTCCTGCTGAAGGAGGCGCTCGGGTTTCGCAGCGTCTCCGCCAACGCGCTCGACGCGACCGGCGACCGGGACTTCGTCGCCGAGGTCCTCTTCGCCCTCACACTCGCGGGCATGCATCTTTCGCGGCTCGCGGCGGAGGTGGTGTTATACGCCAGCGCCGAGTTCGGGTTCGTGAAGCTCGCTGATGAGTTCAGCACGGGTTCGAGCCTGCTGCCGCAGAAGCGCAACCCCGACGTCTTTGAGCTCACCCGCGCCAAGGCGGCGCGCGTGCTCGGCGACCTGGTGGCGCTGCTCGCGACGCTCAAGGGCCTGCCGGCCGGGTACAGCAAGGACCTCCAGGAGGACAAGTCGCTGCTGTTTGACGCCTTCGACACGCTGGGTCTGGTGCTCCCCGCCCTCACCGGCGCGATCGCCACCCTGGAAGTGAATCGCGACCGCATGCGCGCGGCGCTCGATGCATCGCTCCGCGCGACCGACCTCGCGGATCTGTTGGTGGAAGCGGGCGTGCCGTTTCGGGAGAGCCACGGGCTCGTGGGCCGGCTGGTGCGGGAGGCCGAGCGGGCAGGCGTGCCGCTTGACCGCGTGGCGCCGGCCGTCGCGGCGCAGATTCACCCGGCGCTCGGCGCCGCGCTGAGCCAGCTTGGAACCTGGGAAGACTCAGTCGAGGGGCGCGCGACGCCCGGGGGCTCGTCGCGTAAGTCGGTGGAGGATCAACTGGAGGAGCTGCGGAAGGCGTTGTTGCCCGGAGGCGTGCCTTAACCCGCGCTCTTGCCGCGCGTTAGCCGGCTGTGTAGCATACGTGGCCGTCCCACCCGTCCTGGGCTTGGACGGCCGCTTTTTCGCCGGGGGACTGACGTGCGCTGCCTCGCGCTCAACGCCTCGTTCGAGCCGCTGACCATGGTGCCGGTGCGCCGGGCGTTGCGCCTCGTGATCGACCGCAAAGCGGAGATCGTCGAGGCCGACGGGGCGGTAGTGCGCAGCGAACGCCTGCAGATCCCCCGGCCGGCCGTCATCCGGCTGGTCAAGTTCGTCCACGTTCCCCGCCGCTTCCGCCGTCAAGTCACCAACACGTTCCTGTTCGCCCGCGACAACTACCGCTGCCAGTTTTGCGGCCGCGCGCAGCCGGAGCTGCGGTTTCGGGAGTGCCTCACGCGGGACCACCTCGTCCCGCTGTCGCGCGGCGGCACCAACGCCTGGACGAACGTGCTCACCGCCTGCTCCAGCTGCAACACACGCAAGGGCAACCTCCTGCCCGAGGAGGCGGGGATGCACCCGCTGCGGCCCCCGTTCGAGCCGCACTTCGTGCATCTCGCGTGGGCGGTCCGTCGCCTCACGTCGATCCAGTCGAAGTACATCCGCACGTTCTACGGGGCGGACGTCCTGTCCACGCTCGAGGCGCTGTGAAACGGGGCGCCTGGCCGTGGCTCATCGCCGGCGCGGCCGCGGTGGCGGTCCTCGTCGTGCTGCTCGTGCCGCGGCGGGGGCAGGCAGCACCGCACCCCGATCCCCGGCCCGGCGTTACCGCCGACAAGGTGCTGCCGCTCTCCCTGGTGCCCGGGAGTCCGGGGGCGCTCGACGCCTACGAGGCGGCCCGGCGCGTGCCGCACGTGCTGGACGGCGTGTATTGCCACTGCAACTGCAGCAAGTCCTTCGGGCATCGTTCGCTGCTCACGTGCTTCGAGTCCGATCACGGCGCGCACTGCGACATCTGCATCGGCGAGGCGCTGCTCGCCGCGCAACTCGCGGCCCAGGGTACGTCGCTCGACGAGATCCGCAGGGCGATCGACGCGCGGTTTGGCAGCTAGCTTCCCCCTCGTACCGATTCCGACCGAGCCTCAAGGGTGAGTCGCGGCAACCCGGCGATCCGCACCAGGACTCGCTGCGCGCCGCGCACCAGCGCGTCGCCCAGGTCGCCGCGCCCGGACACCGCGGGCGAGACCTCGCCTTTGAGCCACCGTTCCAGCTCCTGCAGGTCCGTGTCGTTCAACGTCGATACCTCGAGCCGGCAGAGGTAGTAAAACCGGCCCGCCCCTTTGGGCGCGAGCGTGATCTTGTAGGGGATTTCGAGCGCGCGGCCCAGGGCTTGGGCGGTCGCGTAGCGTGCGGTGGTCCCGTTCGAGCGCAGCAGCACGAAGTCGTCCGCCAGCGGATCGTAATGCGCGACGACGTCCCAGGCCGCCTCGCTCGCGTATTGGTCGAACCAGGTCGCCCGGGTGCGCCACAGCTCGAGGCGAAAGTGGAGGCGGAGCGGAAAGCCCGAGCGCATGAGCCCGACGAACTTCCCGTTCGCGAGCAGCGCGACGACCTGGACGCGGGGTATACCGTTTTGCAGTATGATCGAGAGCGACGGGTCTTGCGCGGCGGCGGGCAGCGCCGCCCCGGAGAGGAGGAGGGCGAGGACCGCGAGTCCGCGCCGCACTCAGAAGCGATGGTCGAGTCGCAGCGTGAAGCGCAGCGGTTCGCCCGTGGTCACCGCCTTCGCGAAGTACACCCCGAAGCCGCCCCAGTCCATCCCTAGCCCCAGGTCGGCGAGCCAGCTACCGCTGCTGGGCAGCCGGTCGGCGGGCAGCCGCCCCGGTCCGTCTCCCACCAGCCACGCCTGGCCGGCGTTTCCGAACACCACCAGGTCGGGCCCCTGGAGCGTGAACGGGGACTTGACGCCTTCGTCCTGCGGCCGGGACGTGCCGTACGACCAGTGCAGCGACAGATGCCCGCGATACTCGATCTGGGTGACCAGGATACGGTCGCACGCCGCCACCCGCGAGGTGCTGAAGACCGAATCGGTGAGGTCCCCGTTGCAGGCGGAGTGGCGGAAGCCATAGCCGGGGAGCGGGTCGGCCCCACCGAGCGACAGTCGTTGCTGGAGCGGCAGCGCGTCGCCGCCGAGCCAGCCGCCGGCGAGGACGCGGAGATTCACCCGCCCCGAAGGGCTGATTCGGGTGTAACGACGGACGTCGAGAAACAGGCGGCTGAACTGGTATGATCCGTCGGTGGGGATCGGCCGGCGGACGCCGACAGGAAGGACCTGTGGGCTGACGTCGTCGCTCCAGCTGCTGTTGACCTCTGCCCGCACGAGCCACCCTGCGGTCGGCTGGTCGCGGTCGTTGCGGGTGTCGAACGTCACCACTCCGCCGAGCGTCGTGTAATGTCCATCGTCGATCGGCGGGTTTTGCCGCCACGGCGTACTGTTGCGGAACACGGTCCACGGATCGCGGGCGGTCACGCTGATCTGCTGGTCGCGGGTGAGCTCGAGCGCCAGGGTCAGCGGCCCGCTGGGCTGCACAAACGCGCGCCCACTCACGCCCCGCGCCAGGTAGTAATCGCGATAGTCGCGCTGGAACAGGAACGCCGCCCACCCCACTTCGGCGCTGCGGAGGCCCCACGCCTCGACCGGCGTGACGGCGCTGTACGCGCGGAACCCGATGCCGATGCCGCGTTGCTCTCCCCCGCCCGAACGTAACTCCGAGCGCACGAGGTACCCGAGGTTCCCGGGCTCACCGCCTACGTCGCCGACCGAGCGGGCGATGCCGAGGGCGTCGAAGCGTAGCCCGACGCCCTCGCGTACGCGCCAGGCAAACTCGGGACCGAAGACGATCGGGACCCCCTCGACGCGGTTGAACGTCCCGCCGGTCGCGACCGTCAGCGAAGAGTGGGCCTCGGTCGTCGTCCACGTCTTGCGCGCGCCGAAAAAGGGAATGCCGCGAGCCCGGGGCACGCGTCATCGTGCCGCCGAGCACCAGCACGTCCCCCGTCACCTCGGCGGTCGAGTCGAGCGTGGCGTCACCGTTCACGACGAGCAGGGTACCCGCGATCCGGCCGCCCAGCGACACCGAGCCGTTGCGCACGCCGACGTCGCCACGCCACTCGTTGCCGGGTGGCAGAGAGGTGCGGCCAACGAGCCGGGTGGTGGTGGCGGCGTTGAAGAGGCGAATCGCCTGCTCGGCGACGGGCCGGGGGAGCTCCCGCGGACGGGCGGTGACCGCGGCGCTCTCCGGGTTGATGACGATCGCCGTGTCTTGCGCGACGGCGGCGAGGGGAGCCAGCATCGAGCAAACGAGGAGCAGCGCTGCGCGCATGAGACCGACCTGGGACGGAGTCGCGCTCGAGCGACGCACGGTGCGTGCCGCGCGGTGGGCGTGCTCGGCGCCCCGGCCTGCGTGTCGCGTTGCCATCCTCGCGACAGGGATCCGTGTCATCCCGTCACGTTGCGCGGCGGCTCGAGACCGAGGCGGCGCATGCGGCGGTAGAGGTTGGCGCGGTCGGTGGAAAGCCGGCGCGCCGCGTCCGCGACGTTCCCGCGCGCCGCCGACAGCGCGCGCGCGATCAGCGTGCGCTCGTACTGGTCGAGTGCCTCGGAGAGGGCCACGTCGGGCTGGGCGTCGGCGCCCGCTGCCGGGCGCCCACCGCCGTCCTGGGGAACGACGCGCGCGACGTCGTCCGCGCTGATTGTGTCCGTCGCGGCGAGGATGGCGAGCCGTTCGACGATGTTCGCGAGCTCGCGCACGTTCCCCGGCCAGAGATACGCCGCGAGCAGCTGGAGCGCCCCGGCGTCGAAGCGCACGGAGCGCCCGAGCCGCGCCTCCTGGCGCGCGGCGAAGTGCTGCACCAGGGGGGGCACGTCCTCGGGACGCTCCCGCAGCGGCGTGATGTGGACCGGCAGCACGTTGAGGCGGAACAGCAGGTCCTCCCGGAAGCGGCCGGCCTGGGTTTCCCTCGCCAAATCTTTGTTGGTCGCGGCGATCACGCGCACGTCCACCGTGACCGGCTTCTCGCCGCCGAGCCGCTCGATCACGCCGGTCTCGAGGACCCGCAGGAGCTTGGCCTGCGCCTCCGGGCCGAGGTCGCCGACCTCGTCCAGAAACAGGGTGCCGCCGTCTGCGAGCTCGAAGCGGCCCAGGCGGCGCTCCGTCGCCCCGGTGAAGGCGCCACGCTCGTGGCCGAACATCTCCGACTCGACCAGGTCCTTGGGGATCGCGGCGCTGTTGACGCACACGAACGGGCGTGCGGCGCGCCCGCTCTGACGGTGGATCGCGGACGCCACGAGCTCCTTCCCCGTGCCCGATTCCCCCGTGATCAGGACGCGCGCCTCGGTGGGCGCGATGCGGGCGATGAGCGCCCGCACGGCCTCGATCCCGGGGCTCATGCCGATCAGGGGGTCGCTGTGCCCGAGGGCTTCATGCAGCCGCCGGTTCTCGGCGCGGGTGCGGGACAGCTCCAGCGCGCCGCGCAGCGCGACGAGCACGCCCTCCGGGGTGAGGGGCTTCTCCAGGAACTGGAAGGCGCCGAGCTTGGTGGCGCGCACCGCATCGGTGAGGTTCGCCTTGCCGCTCATCATGACGACCGGCACGTCGGGCGCGCGCCGCTTCAGCTGTTCGAGCGTCGCAAGCCCGTCGGGTCCACCAGGCATCATCAGGTCGAGCAGCACGGCGTCAGGGGCCGCGCGCTCGAGCGCGGCGAGCGCCCCGTGTCCGTTCGCCGCCTCGGCGGTCTCGAAGCCTTCCGCCTGGAGCAGGGCGCCGAGCATCCGCCGGATGTTCGCCTCGTCGTCCACTACGAGGACGCGTGGGCTCATGGCGGGAACACCATCGTGAAGGTGGCGCCGCCTCCAGGCGTCTCGTCCGCGCGGATCGTCGCGCGACACGCCTCGAGCGTCTGACGCACCAGCGCCAGCCCGAGCCCCGTCCCGTCCTGTTTCGTGGTGAAGTACGGCTCGAAGACGCGCTGGCGCAGGTCCTCCGGGATGCCGGGACCATGGTCCGCGATGGTGACAACGACTCCGTCACCCGGGCCGCCCGAGATGGCGACGTCGATGCGCCCCTGTCCACCCATCGCCTCCGAGGCGTTCCGCAGCAGATTGGAGAATGCCCGGCGCAACGGGTCGTAATGGGCGAGGAGTGTCTGTCGCCCGCCATTCGCGTGCACGCTCACCCGCACGCCGTCTGGGACCGCTGTTCGGCTGAGCTCTTCGAGCAGCTCCACCAGATCCACCTCGCTCTGCGGACCCTCGGGGAGGCGGCCGAACTCGGCGAACTCGCGCGCCAGCAGCTCGAGACGCTGCGTCTCCGCGGCGAGCACGTCCACCGCTACCGCTGCCCGCCCGTTGGCCGGACCGCCCGGCCGACGCAGCTGATCCACGGCTATCCGCATCGCGGTGAGCGGATTCTTGATCTCGTGCGCCACGCGGCGAGCGACCTCCCGAAACGCCCGCAGCCGCTCGGCCTCGAGCTCGCGGTCGCGGGCCACGTCGAGCGCCCCGGCGAGCTCCCGCAGGGCCTGGCGCAACGCCTCGAAGTCGGGGGCGCCACGACGCGGGAGACCGGCCGGGAGGGGCTGCCGCCGGCGGATCAGCCGCGTCCACCCCACCAGCTCATCGATCGGTCGCGAAAGCTGCCGCGAGAGGTGTCCCGCGAGCCGCACCGCCGCGAACAGCACCAGTGCCCCGAGCACCACGACCACGGCGACGAACCCGCCGGCGTAGTAGCGGAAATAAGTCTCGGCGCGACGGGCGAGGGTCACTGCGTTCGAAATCTCGGCGAGATGATCGCGCACCGCCGTGCGTTCGGCGGGGGCCAGTCGCAGGGTGTCCACGCGCTCGAGCATGTGCCGTGCGGACATGGCGACCTGCTCGAGCGACGCGCGCGCACCCGCTGAAGGGGCACCGACACGGACCGCCAGGGCCCAGCCGATCACGGCGAGGATGATCGGCACGGCCGTCAATGCCGCGAGGACCAAGAAGATCCGCTGGCGGAAGGAAAGCGGCATATTGTCAGCAATCTAGGGCCAAAGCCCGGGTGCGACAATTCGACACAGGGGGTCCAGGCGTGAAGAGCCACACTGACTACCTCTGGTTCAATACCAAGCAGCGCCAGGAGATCATCGACATCACCGACGAGGTTGCGGCGCAGGTCGCGAAGAGTGGAGTCAAGGAAGGGTTCGTCCTCGTCAGCGCCATGCACATCACGGCCTCGGTGTTTGTAAACGACCACGAGTCGGGCCTGTGGCAGGACATTCTGCGCTGGCTCGAGGACAGTGTGGCGCCGTGGGATCCCCGGCGGTATCGCCACAACGAGACGGGCGAGGATAACGCGGCGGCGCATCTGCGCAGCCTGACCATCGGCCACGAGGTGATCGTACCCATCACCGCTGGGAAGCTCGACTTCGGTCCGTGGCAGCGCGTGTTCTACGGCGAGTGGGATGGGCAGCGCCGCAAGCGGGTCATCATCAAGGTGTTGGGTGAGTGACCTCAGGCCGGGCCTTGGCTTTATCGCGCAAGTTGTTTATTTTCAACGCACTGATACACGCGGCGGGAACAGGGGATGGTGTCGGGTCATCCGGCGGCGCTTGGCGGCCTCGGCAGAAGAGCCTGAGGATCCGCTCGTCGGCGCGCCGTGGTGCCGCGGCGACCCACCCCAGAGAGATCCTGCCGGACACAATACGACGGGCGACGAGTTATTGAACGCGTTGCAACGCGCAGCAGTCGCCACACCCCATTTGCCCGATCTGACGGGCCCGCTGGCACGCTTTCCCGCACCTGATTCGCGGGCAGGCGGCGTGGGCTCGGCTCAGGTCGTGCGTCCGGAATCGAGCATAATCACATGATGCAACAACCGCATGCCCATCTCGCACGGCAGTCCCACAAGGAACCCCCCGCCCACGCGCCGAACGCCGCGCTGCTCATCGACTTCGACAACGTCACCATGGGGATCCGGTCGGATCTCCAGACGGAGCTCAAGCGCCTATTGCAATCGGAGATCATCCGCGGCAAGGTCGCCGTGCAGCGCGCCTACGCCGACTGGCGGCGCTATCCACAGTACATCGTCCCGCTCTCGGAATCGTCTATCGACCTGATCTTCGCTCCGGCCTACGGGTCGAACAAGAAGAACGCCACCGACATCCGTCTCGCGATCGACGCCTTGGAGCTGGTGTTCACCCGCCCCGAGATCGGGAGCTTTATCCTGCTCTCGGGCGACAGCGATTTTTCCTCCCTCGTGCTCAAGCTCAAGGAGTACGGCAAGTACGTCATCGGCGTCGGCATCCGCGAGTCGTCGAGTGACCTGCTCATTCAGAACTGCGACGAGTACTACTCGTACAACGAGTTGGCGGGGCTCACCAAGGAGTCGGACGTCACGCACGAGCGGCGCGACCCGTGGGAGCTCGTAGTCGAAGCCGTGAAGCAGATGACGGCGCACAACGACGTGATGCGCTCCGATCGGTTGAAGCAAGTGATGCAGGAGATCGATCCGACCTTCAACGAGAAGGACATCGGATTTTCGCGCTTCAGCAAGTTTGTCTTGGAGGCCGCGCACCGCGGCCTCGTCTCGCTGACCAAGCTGGACAACGGGCAGTACGAGCTGTCGCTCGGTCCCGAGGTGGCGGGCGCCGCCGCGCAGCCTAGCGCGCACCTGCCGCGCGAGGCCGAGCCTCAACCTGCGCGTGAGCGCCAGGCGAGGGGGGAAGGACGCCAGCGCCGCGGTGCTGGCGGTGGCGGGGGCGGGGGGGGCGGGGGGGGCGGTGCAGGGTTTTCGTTGGGGGAGGCGTTCGGCGTGCTGAAGCAGGCGCTCGGCCGCCTGGGTGCAGGGGAGCACTCCGTGAGCGCCGATGAGGTCGAAGGAGGAGGACGGCGCCTACGCCGTGAAGCTACGTCCCTCGGCTGAAACCCCGGAGCCCGAGACGGACGAGCGGACGGGAGAGCTTCCCGAACGGCCCGCGTCCCCGGCACAGCCTCCGGCGGAGGCCGCGCCGATCGGCGTGCCTTCGCGCAGCGCCCGGTTCCGCCGAGGATCACGTGGCCCGCGGGTCACCCCGCCCGAGATCCCGAAGATCGGTGTGGTCGAAGTCGACCCCAACTTCAAGCCGCGGATCGAGCTCGTGCCAGCGAAGCGTCCCGACAGCGACATCGTGGGGGCTGCCAGCGGGCCCGCCCCCGGGCGGGACTTCGGCGACGAGAGTGGACGCGCAGATCGCGGTAGCCGCGGAGGCCGGGGGCGCCGGGGCGGTGGCCGGGGGCAGGGGCAGGCGAGTGGTCGTGATCGCGAGCCGGGAGGGGGAGGGGGAGAACGCGAGCCTGGGGAGCGCGGTGGGCGCGGGCGCCGTGGCGGGCGCGGGCGCGGCGGTCGTGGCAGGCGCGGTGGGGACCAGGGAGGTGGAGGGTTCGAGCGCGTCGCCGCGCGCGAGGCCGCGTCGCTCGAGCGCGCGGCTCCCTCGCCGCCGCCGGCTCCCGCCGCTGCTCCCGACCCGTCGCCTCGGGAGCCGGAGGGTGAATCGTTCTGGTCGAAAGTGAAGCGCGGGCTGACCGGCGGCGAGTGAGGCCGCTCGAGCCCTCGTTCTACGCGCGACCAGCCGAAGTGGTCGCGCGTCGGCTTCTAGGCCATCTCGTCGTGAGCACCATCGGCGGTCGCCGCACCGCGGGACGCATCGTCGAGACTGAGGCGTACGTCGGGCCGCACGACCCGGCTTGCCACGCGTACGGCGGCCGGCGCACGCAGCGGACTCGCTGGCTGTATGGTCCGCCCGGCACCGCGTACATCTACTTCACCTACGGCATGCATTGGTGCTTGAACGCCGTCACCGGGAGGGTGGGCTACCCCGCCGCCGTGCTGATCCGCGCCCTCGAGCCGGTGGCCGGTCTCGCGACCATGCGGCGCCGCCGGGCCGGTGTTCCCGATCGGGCGCTGTGCGCCGGCCCTGCCCGCCTGTGCGCCGCGCTCGCCATCACGGGCCGCCTGAACGGCGCCGCGCTGCAGCGCGGCCCCCTGCGGATCGTCCGGCTGCCGGCTGCACCGCGCCGCCGCATCGTGACCACACCCCGCATCGGAATCACGCGTGCTGTCGACTGGCCTCTGAGGTATCTGCTCGGCGATTCGGTCTGGGTCTCGAAATAGCACCAAAACACGAGGTCGCCGCCACAACTGCGACGGCGACGTTCGCGCACAGAGTCCGGCTGGTCCTCAGTGCTGGTCGCTGATGTCTTCCCTGGCACTCCCGAAACTGTAGCGCAGCCCGCCCTGGAGCGTGTGGGTGACCCCCTCAAGCAGGAACGTCCGGGACGAGGACGTCAGAATGTAGTGCCCGTACAAGGTGAGCCGGCCCTGCCGCGCCTCGAGCCCCCCCATCCAGAAGAAGAAGGCCTTGGTGGCCAGGAAGTCGGCTGCGTTCTGTGTGATCGTGAAGTCCGAGACCGAGCACCCGGTACAGGTCACGGTCGGGTTGAGGATCTCCACGATTGCGAATCCGGCACCGCCGTACGGCTGAATCGCCTTTTGCACCGGGTACGCCAGCACCCCCCCGATGATACGGCGCACCGTGTTGAAGGCGACGTTCCCGGGCTCAACGGTCCCGTTCGGCTCGACGACGGTGGCGTGGCGATCTGTCAGGAAGAACGACTGTTCGTACGCGATGTACAGCGCGGTCCTCTTTCCGGTGATCAGCCAGTGCCCGCCGAACGTCGGCTCCGCGGAAAGGCCGTCGTAGCCGGTCTTGAAGATGAGCACTCCTGCCTGTCCGCCCCAGAACCACTGGTGCGGCCAGCTCGTGGCGCTCCGCAGGAACACCTGTTTGGCCGGTCTGGGCTCTGGTTGCGCGGGAGCGGCCGGCTGGGGTGGCGGCGGAGGTGAGGGTGGGGGTGGGGGTGGGGGTGGGGGTGTCCCGCCCGCAGCGAGGATGGAGTCGCGCTTCTGTTTCGGAATCTCCGGCACAGGCGTCGGCGCCGGCGCTGGCGCCCGCCGGCCGCCGCCCCCGCCCACAAGCAGCGAGAGACCGGCCGAGCCCGTGAAGT
>QHTZ01000063.1 GCA_003221005.1 Gemmatimonadota bacterium | reverse complement strand
CATCTTGAGGATCACGGTGCCGCCGCCCACGTCGTTCGTGGGGCTCGAGATGACGGTCCCGAGTACGGCGTCGATCTCGAGGATGGTGCCGGTGATCGGCGCGCGGACCTGGGTGTCCTCCATCGCGTCCTTGGCGGTCTGCAGGTTGGCCTGGGCCGTTGCGACCGCCGCCCGGGCGGTGGCGCTCGCCAGCTGAGCAGAGTCGTAGCCCGCCTGCGTGATAGACTGGCTCTGGAACAGAGCCTCACTGCGCTTGAGCTGCGCGGTGGCGTTGTCGAGCTGCGCCTTGGCGACGGCGAGATTGGCTTCCGCCTGCGTCAGGTTGTTCTGCGGAATGCGCGGGTCCACCCGGGCGAGGAGCTGGCCCTTTTTCACCTCGTCCCCGGTCTGGACGGGCATCGCGAGGATCTCCCCGGAGGCCTTGGACTTCACGCTCAGCGTGAGGATCGGCTGAATCACTCCTGAGGCGGTCGCCGTCACCACGATGTCGCGGCGCGCGACGGGGATCTTCTGATACGGTGGGGCCGTGTCCGCATGGCCGCACGCCGCTGCGCCGGCGATGATGGCCGTGAGCGCAATGGCGAGATGACGGTTCACGATGCGGTTCACCGCGCCGGGGTGCCCTGCGACTGTTGCTGCCGCAGCCCGGGGAGCCCGCCCCCGGTGACGTTCTGGAAGCGCTGCTTGAACTGCTGCTGCGACTGCACCAGCGACGCGCTCGGCAGCACGAGGACGGTGTCGCCGTCCGTCAGGCCGCTCGTCACTTCGCTGTAGTCGAGGTCGCTCAGTCCCGTGCGGATCGGGACGGGCAGCACTTTGCCGGCACGGATCACGAACACGACGTAGCCGCTCGCCGCGCCGTTCCGGCCGCCGCCCCGCCGCCCCGCGCCCGGCCCCCCGCCCCCGCCGGGGCCGCTCCCGCCTGCTCCGCCTCCCCGCTGGAACTGGCTGCGCAGCTGCTGGAACAGCGCCCGCTCGGCGGGCGTGGGGTCCTCGCCGCTCCGCATCTTCGCAAACGCCGCCCGCGCCTGCTCGGCCGTGACACCAGGAGGAAGCCTGATGGTCATGCCGGAGGCCGTGGTGAACGTCGCACCCCCACTCGAGTCCGCGGCGCCCGCGCGCAACCGCCCAGCGCCCCCCGCGGTGTCGCCGCCCCACGCGCCCCTCGCACGTCGGGCGCGGAGCGTGGTGTCCGCCGCCTGAGCTGCGGCGAGCTGCTGCTGGACCACCTGGGGATCGAGGCCGAGCACCGTCGCGCCCGATGCGACGTCGCGCTGGGTCCGCAACGCGGCGTTCGGAACCGCGAGCACCGCCTGCCGCTGGCCAGTATGAATTCTGACCTCGCTGTTCATCCCCGGCTTGAGCAGGTGTCCTGCATTGGGGATGGCGACGAGGACTGGAAACATCGTGGCGTTTTGGACGACCTGTGCCTGGGGCTGGATCTTGAGCACGGTCCCCCCGAAGCTGCGGCCGGGATATGCGTCGACGGCGATCGTCACCGTCATCCCGGGCTGCACCCGGCCGATGTCGGTCTCCGCGACCAGCGCCGAGTCCTGCACGGCGTCGAGGTTCGCCATCTTGAGAATGACCGTGCCTCCCCCCAGGGTCGGGCTCGAGATCACCGTGCCCAGCACCGCGTCGAGCTCGAGGATCGTGCCGCTGATCGGCGCGCGCACGTGAGTGTCGTCCATCGCGTCCTGGGCGGTCTGGAGATTTGCCTGGGCGTTGACGACGGCGGCCTGCGCGATCGCGGCGGTGAGCCTGGCGGCGTCGTAGTCGGTCTCGGCGATCGCGTGGCTCCCAAACAGCGCCTCACTCCGCTTGAGCTGGGCGGTGGCGTTCGCGAGCTGAGCACGCGCCTTGTCGAGGCTCGCTTGCGCCTGGGTGAGGTTCTGCTGCGGGATCCGCGGATCGATGCGAGCGAGGAGCTGGCCTTGCTTGACCTCCGTGCCCGTCTGGACCGGCATCTCGAGGATCTCTCCCCACGCCTTCGACTTCACGCTGAAGGTGAGGGTGGGTCGCACCACCCCCTGGGCGATCGCGGTGACGACCACGTCGCGGCGCTCGACCGCGACCTTCTCGTACAGCGGGGCAGTCTCGGCCTTCTTGCAGGCGCTGGCGAGGACGGCCAGCACTGCGGCGCCGGCGCCCCGCGTGGACCGGTTCATGCGCGCCGCTCCGTCCGCTCGTCGCGCTCGACCAGGCCGTCGCGCAGATGAATCCGGCGGTGGGCGTGCGCCGCGATGTCCTGCTCGTGGGTGACGAGCACGATGGTCTGCCCCGCGCGGTGCAGCTCCTCAAACAGCTGCATAATTTCCTCGCCCGTCGCCGAGTCGAGGTTGCCCGTCGGCTCGTCGGCCAGAAGGATGGACGGCTCGTTCACGAGCGCCCGTGCGATCGCGACCCGCTGCCGCTGCCCGCCCGATAGCTCGTTCGGCTTGTGATCCATGCGGTCCGCGAGCCCCACCCGCTCGAGCGCCCGCGCGGCTTTCGCGCGGCGCTCTTTGGCGGCCATTCCGGCGTAGATCAACGGCAGCTCGACGTTGTGCAGCGCGTCGGCTCGGGGGAGCAGGTTGAACGTCTGGAACACGAACCCGATTTCCTTGTTGCGGATCCGCGCCAGCTCGTCGTCCAGGAGGTCCGAGACCTTCTGGCTGTTGAGCCAGTATTCTCCGCCGCTCGGCGTGTCGAGGCACCCGATCAGGTTCATGAGCGTCGACTTCCCCGAGCCGGAGGGTCCCATGACCGCGACGAACTCGTTGCGTTTGATCTGCACATCGATGCCGCGCAGCGCGTGCACCACTTCGCCGCCCATGTCGTAATCACGCTTGAGCTTGTGCGTCAGGATCACAATGTCCGGCAGCGGCGTGTCGCCGGTGCGGAACGTGGCGGGCTGCGGAGGGGAGCTGGTCACAGGGACCGTCCCACGAGCGCTTCGAGCTGGGCGCGCGCATTCAGATAGTTGTAACGCGCCTGCACCTGGTTCACGGCGGCCTGGGTCAAGTTGGCCTCGGCGATGAGCAGATCGAGCAGCGTGGCGGCGCCGAGGCGGTAGCGCTCCTGCTGCACGCGGCGCGCTTCGGTAGCCGCGGCCACGTTGGCGCCCGTGATCCCGATCTGCGTGTAGGCGGTGAACAGCGCGGCGACCTGCTGCGTCAGCTGCGCGTCGAGCTGGCGGCGCGTGTCGGCGGCCTGCGCCCGGGCGAGGTCGGCGCTCGCAACGTTCTGCGCGGCGGTCTGCTCGCGCTGGAACCCGTTGAAGAGCGTCCAGGAGAGCCCGATCCGGAACTGGTTCAGGTTGCGGTTGCCGGCATCGAAGCCGCTCCACGGCTCGGTGAGCCCCTGACTCGACGTTGAGAACCCAGCCGTGACGGTGGGCAAGTACTGCGAGCGGGCGTCCCACACCGCCGCCGACGCGGCGCGCGCCTGGGCGTCGGCCTGGACGACGACCGGGGCTCCCGCGACGGCCGCGGCCCGGAGTCCCGTCGTATCGGGGAGAGCGGGGCGCTGGGAGTCGGGAACCGCCTGCACGGGGCCGTCAATGCCCGCCTGGCGCGCGAGGTTCGCCTGCGCCGTGGCGAGGTTGGCCCGCGCCTGCAACAGCGTGAGCTGCGCGGTGCCGAGATCCACGGTGGACGTGAGCGTGTCGGAGCGCGTCGCCGCCCCGGCGAGGAACTTGTTGACGGAGATCTGGAGCTCTTCCTTCGCGCGCTGCACCTGGGCCTCCGCCACGCGTACCAGGTCCTCGTCCGCCAGGGCCGTGAAGAAGGCCTGCTGGGTCGCGACGGTCACTTGGTAGCGCTGGTTCACGAGCCCCGCGTCGGCCGCGTCTTCCGTGGCTGCGGCGTTGCGGTAGCGCGCCAGGCGGCGGAACCCCGTGAACAGGTCGAGGGAGAGTGACAGCGATGAGCTGTACTGGTAGGTCCCGGCGGTGGCGCTGAGCCCGTTCACGATCGACGGGGAGTTCTGGCGGAACGCACTTGAGCCCAGCGTCAGGCTCGGAAGGAAGGCACCGTAGGCGGCGCGCTTCTGCCAGCCGGCGTTCGACACGGTACCGCGTGCTTCGACGACGGCGGGCTGCACTTCGAGCGCGCGCTGCACCGCCTCGGCGAGCGTCAGCTGTCGCACCTGTTGCACCTGTTGCGCCGCTGCCGCCGGCACGAGCGCCACGAGCGCCAGCGCCGCCGGCGTGAGGGGGTGGGACTGCCGCATCCTACTTGTGCTCCTTACCCGCGCTATCGGCCCCACGACGTTGATGCTCGAAGCGTGCGATAAGGTCGCGGTAGCGGCTCTGCTGCGCCGGCGTCAGCTGCGCGGTGATCTCCCGGTGGATCGTTGCACGGAGAGAGTCGACGCGGGGATGGACCAGGTGCCAGAGCGTATCCATCTCCGCCCGATGGCGCTCGAGGACGGCGCGGACGGAGTCCTGCTGCGTCGCTGACAGACCGAGCTCCTTGGCCAGGTGCGCGACCATCGCCCGGGTGTCGCGCAGGCGGGGCTCGAGGCGCGGATCGGCGCTCCAGCCCCGGGCTCCCCAGCCGAGGGCGGCACCGGCCACGAAGACGGCGGCGAGGAACGCCACGGCCCACGTCTTGGGTTGGTTCACCGACTACGGTTCCTCGACGGCGGCCAGCACGACGCTCGCGTCGGGGGGACGCGACGAGATCACGAGCGCCCGGGCGGACGGGCCGGCGGCCGCGACCAGCACGTCCTCGAGCGAGGTCGGGTTGGTCACGGCGCGCCTCACCAGGAAGCCCGCGACGAGCGCGGCGACCGCGGCCACGGCGATGCCCGCGCGCGCCCAGGACGCGAGCACGTCCCAGTGCGCGATCGGCGCGCGCGCCACGCGCGCCAGCACTCGGGCGACGAAGGCGGCGTCGTCTGCCGCCGTGAGCGCCTGGCGCAGGGCCGCCCCCAATGCGGGGTCGGGCCGATGGTCGAACGGCATCAGTTCAGGGTTCATCCCGATCCATCCTCTCTCCAATCGGCCAGCAAGCTGCGCAGCGCACGCCGCGCATGGAACACCTCCGAACGCACGGTGCCTTCGGGGATGCCGAGGACGCGTCCGATCTCGGCGTGTGAATAGCCTTCGACGTCGAACAGCACGACCGCGACGCGCCGCCGCTCGGGCAGCTGGGACAAGGCGTCCCGCAGGCGTTGTCCCAGCACTCGCCGGTCCGTCTCCGCGTCGGGCAGCGTGCCCCCGGCGACGACGTTGCGGTCGAGCGGCTCCGTGCGGCGCACGCGGCGGCGGCGGCGGCGATCGGTCGCGGCGTTCGCCGCGATGCGCATCAGCCACGGCCCGAACGGCCGGCGGGGATCGTACTGTCGCAGCTTCACGAGCGCCGCGAGCAGCGCGTCCTGCGCCGCGTCGTCGGCGTCGTCGGGATCGCCGAGCACGGCGCGCGCCACTCGGCGGACGGAGGCGGCGTAGCGCTCCACCAGGATGCCAAACGCCGCTTGCTCGCCCGCGAGCGTCCGGGCCACGAGCTCCCCATCCGTCTCCGCAGCTATACGCGCGCCCTCCCCCGGGGGTTGAGGGTCAGACGCCATCGTCCGCATCCTGCGCGCGGCGCCGTTCCAGCGCGTACACCCCGAGCCCCAGCGCCACAACAAACGCCCCGCCGGCTAAGAGGATACTCATCACACGGGGGAAAGCGAGCAGCAGCGCGCCCACGGCGCAAAACGCGAGCGCCGCCGTGGCCGCGATCGTGCGGCGCACTCCGCCCGCGACGCGCCGCAGCGCCACGACGGTGACGGCGCCGAGCTCGTATCCCGAGCGCTTGTGCGGGAGCGCCGGCGCGGGCTGGTCCGCGGCGGGCGCGCCGACGAGCCGCGGCGGCAGGAACCGACGCCCCGCGCGCACCACGATCTCGCGGCTCGAGGCGAGATCGCGCAAGAACTGATGCGCGAGCGCGGCGGTCAGCTCCTCGCACTCGGCGAGCAGGTCCAGCTCGTAGTTGCCGAGCAGGCTGGACACATTGAGGTTGCTCGACCCGACGCGCGCCCAGCGCTGATCGACGAGCAGCGTCTTGGCGTGCAGCATGGGACCCTGCCACTCGAAGATGCGGGCGCCGGCCCGCAGCAGCTCGCGGTAACCGACGCGCGTGAAGTTGCGCAGCACCGGGAGGTCGCTCGTCCCGGGGACGAGCAGCCGCACGTCCACTCCGGCGCGCGCCGCGTCGAGCAGGCTCGCGTACAGCGGTGCCGGCGCGAGCAGATACGCGTCGGTGATCCACAAGCGCTCGCGGGCGCTCGCGGCGAGGAGCTGCACCGCGCGATACACGCGCGCGCGGCCGGGCGCGCCCGCCACCACGCGCACGGTCGAGGAGCCGCATTCGCTGGGATCGGCCTCGAGCTCGTCGGGCGGGAGCGGCGCCCCCGTCTCTTCCCAGATCCGGGCGAAGGCGCTGTCCGCCGCGGCTGCCGCGGGCCCGCACACCGTCACCATCGTGTCCCGCCACGGCCGCCGGTGACGCGCCGGATCGCCGGCCCATTCGTCCCCGATGCACAGGCCCCCGGTGATCGCGCGCGAGCCGTCCGCGACCACGAGCTTGCGGTGATCGCGAGCGATGGCGTCGAGCAGGTGCCGGGAGAGGAGGGGGTGGAACGGGCGCACCTCGACTCCGGCCGCGCGCAGCGCGCGCCAGTAGCGGCGCGAGGTCCCGAAGGATCCCAACGCGTCGTACAGCACGCGCACCCGGACGCCGGCGCGCGCGCGCGTCGCCAGTGCGTCGGCGAAGCGCCGCCCAGTGCGGTCGTCCCGGATGATGTAGTTCTCGAAGTGGACCCACCGCACGGCGCGCTCGATCAGATCGAGCATGGCATCGAGCGCGCGCAGGCTGTCCGGGTGGTGCTGCAGCTCGTTGCCACCGATCGGCCGGGCGCCCGTGGCGCGGTCGATCGCCGGGGCGAACGCATCGCCGTCCGGCGGGGCGCCGCGCGACAGGATTGGGGGAGCCGGGACGCTCACACGACGCGTTGGGAGGCGGCTGCCCCAAGGCCGAGCGTACCCTCCACCGGCCGGAGCGCTTGGATCACGAAGCCGATGTGATCGTCGAGGGGGACGCCCAGCTCCTCCGCCCCCTGCCGCACTTCATCCCGGTTCACGCCGCGCGCGAACGCCTTGTCCTTGAGCTTCTTCTTCACCGACGCGACCTCGAGATCGCCGAAGCTCTTGGACGGCCGCACCAGCGCGCACGCGACCAGGAAGCCGCACAGCTCGTCCACGGCGAACAGCGTCCGCGCGAGCGGCGTATCGCGCGGGACGCCCGTATAGCTCGCGTGCCCCAGGATCGCGCGGCACGATGCGTCAGGTAGCCCGCGCTCGCGGAGCAGCCGCACGCCCCAGCTCGGGTGGCCCTCCGTGGGCGAGTGGGTCTCGTTGGGGTAGCGCTCGTAGTCG
>QHTZ01000139.1 GCA_003221005.1 Gemmatimonadota bacterium | reverse complement strand
GTTCGGCGGGATCGTGTTCGGCTGGTTGTTCGTAGGATGGGCCGCGTGGGCGGATCGGCACCGGGAAGGCGTTGCCTGACGCCACATGGTCGCGTGACACAGACTGCACGGACCGGGGATCTCTGTAACGAGATCCCCGATTTGTTTTGTAGGACGAATCCGACTGCCGCGCGCTCCTGCCCGACGCTACGTTGAGTTTCTGCGGACTGACGACGTTGACCGCGGGTTGACGCGCCCTGTTCACACTGTCCGTCGCAGGTCGCGCGGAGTGGCGAGGTGATACGAATCGCTCCACCGCCTGCCTCAGTTTGCGTCGGTCGTCGCGACCATTCCCGAGCGGTCGCGTTCCGTCCTCGCAGAAGGGATGAGCATACTTCTTGCTCTCCGCCGCGCCGTTGGGATTTGTTCCAAGCGCTCGCGCACCACGCTCGCCGACCCTAGCCCCGGTGAGACGTGTCACGGCCCCGTGCCCGGCCGCGACTTACCTAATGAGTAGATCCATATGCTGCCGCTGAGCCGTCGAGTCGCGTCGACCGTGACGCGCTCCTATGTCGCATGCCGACCATGAGCTGTCGCGTCGCGTTCTACTCTCACGACACGATGGGGCTGGGGCACATGCGCCGCAACCTGCTGCTGGCGCAGGCGCTCAAGCACTCACGCTTGCAGGCCGTCGTGCTGATGATCGCGGGCGCGCGCGAGGCGAGCCTGCTCACCGCCACTGCGGGCGTGGACTGTGTCGCCCTGCCGTCGCTGCGGAAGGACGCCAACGGACAATATCACCCGCGCCATCTCGACGTTTCCCTCCCAGAGCTCCTGGCGCTGCGCGCCCAGACGGCGTGCGCCGCGCTCGGGGCCTTCGATCCGGATGTGCTGATCGTTGACAACGTGCCGCGCGGTGCCGTGCGCGAGCTGGACCCCGTGCTGGAATCGTTGCGCGCCAAGCGACGCACGCGTCTCGTGCTCGGGCTGCGTGACGTGCTCGACGACCCGATAACACTGCAGCGCGAGTGGGCCCGAGCCGAGAACCAGGACGCGGTCCGTCGCTATTATGACGCCGTTTGGGTCTACGGCGACCCGACTGTGTACGACCCGGTGCGAGAGTACGCCTTCGCTCCCGAGGTGGCGGCGAAGGTGCGCTACACCGGATACCTCGATCAGCGAGCACGGCTCGCGTTTGGGAGGCGCGACGGCAAGGACCCGGCGGCCCTGCTGGGGCTGTCGCCGGGGTGGCTCGCGCTCTGCTTGGTAGGCGGCGGGCAAGACGGCGCCGCACTCGCCGAGGCGTTTGTGGAAGCCGAACTCCCCCCGGACACGAACGGTGTGCTGGTCACGGGTCCGTGCATGCCCGTCGAGGTGCGGCAGCGACTGTCGCGCCGCACCGCGGGACATGCGGGCCGACGGATCATTCCCTTCCTGCGCGAGCCGACCAGGCTCCTGCGACGCGCCGATCACGTGGTGGCCATGGGCGGCTACAACACCGTCTGTGAGATTCTCTCGTTCGGGAAGCCGGCCCTGATCGTCCCGCGTGTCAAGCCCCGCTGCGAGCAGCTGATCCGTGCCCACCGCCTGCAGGCACTGGGGCTCGTGGATGTGCTCCATCCCGAGAGCCTGAACCCGGCCGCCTTGAGTAGCTGGCTTGCCGGCGCGCCGGCCCGCGTGCCACCGGTCCGGGGTCGCATCGATCTCAACGGCCTGAATCGCATCCCGGGACTGCTGGAAGACCTCCTGGGCTCGAGGCCGATCCGACCCGCGCGCCGACGGTCCCGCGCCGAAGTCCACCATGCTGCGTGACGGGCCGCGGCGCGTCGGGGAATCGGATGGTCGGCTTGCGATCGCCTACATCGTCAAAGCCTGGCCGCGGCTGTCAGACCCGAATCCCGGTCCGATCCACGACCGGGTCGCACTGGTGCGGGCGAACGTGACGTACCTGTCGCTCTCGAGCCACTGGACGTCCGCCTTGCCGGCGAACTTCCGCTCACTGCGCCGGCGACCCGCCACGTACCTTCGGACGTTGCTGACGGCCATCGTGAAGGTCCTCCGCCATCGTCGCCGGCATCGCGGCTCGCCGGCGCTTGGGCGGCGCGCCCTCGCCGCGGTACGCCATTTTCTACGAGCCGGCTACTTGGCGGATGTGCTGTTCGGAGAGCCAGTGACGCATCTCCATGCGCACTTTGCCTCTTCACCGGCGCTGGTGGCACTGTTCACGTCGCGCCTGACGGATGTTCCCTACACCCTCACCGCGCATGCCAAAGATATTTACGTGAGCCATCCCGACGACCTGCGTGCCAAGCTCCGCGAGGCTCGCGCGGTGGTCACCTGCACCGAGTACAACCGGCGACACCTGCTGCGCCGATACTCAGGGGAATGCGGCGGCAAGCTGTACCGGGTCTATCACGGACTCGACCTTTCCCAGTTCCCCCTCGCTGCTTCTCACGCGCCCGAGCCGGACGGGGCGGTGATTTTGTCCGTCGCGAGATTGGTGGAGAAGAAGGGTTTGGACGACCTGATTGCGGCAGTCGAGATCCTGCGGCGCCGGGGGCGGCGACTCAGGTTG
>QHTZ01000137.1 GCA_003221005.1 Gemmatimonadota bacterium | reverse complement strand
AGGGAGTAGAATGGCTTCCATGATAGACTGTGCAGGGGCTAAGAAGAAGCTCCGCCAAGCGTCGTTCTTCCTGGAGTGGCTGCGGAACGCATCCGATGAGCGGCAACGGGGATTTACGGACCCCGAGCACCTGCAATTCTATTTCAGCGCGTGCTTGAGCGCGGCGCAGAGCGCGTACTACGTCCTCGACGAAACCGGCGGCGCGACGTTCAAGCGCACGCAAAAGGCGTGGCGCGCCAGGCTGCCCTCGTCGCAGCGGTCCAACTTCGGACACATGATTGGCCTGCGGGACAACGACGTCCATCTCGCGCGGACCGATGCCCAGCTGCTTCCCCGGTACGTCATTGAGAGACCCGCTCCCATGGGGTTTGTCGTGGGAGGCGACACCGCGATTGAGATGGAGAATCCCGACGGTACGAAAGTGCGGGGACCTGTTCTGGTTGGTACGCTCGGACTCTACATCGAACAGCACGGTCAGCGCGTTGACGCCATCACGGCCTGCGGCGAGTTCATCGCACTCCTAGAGTCGCTAGTGGTGGAGGCGGCCGGACCAAGCTGAGGCAGGAGGCCCTCAACGGCGTTACGGCTTGTAGTGGAGGCTCGCCATGCAGTCGGTGTAGTTGGGCTGCAACTGGCAGATGTTCTCGGCATTCTGGCGCCGCAGTCGTTGGTCTATGCGGTCCCCTTCCGTCGCGAGATACCAGATACCGTAGGCCAGTCCGCCGATGAGGACCAAGGCGACCACCCAGGTCACTGGGTGCGTGCGTCGCTCGGCTTCTCCTCCTCCAGCAGTCTCTCTCGTTGAGGCTGGTGTAGTAGGCGCGCCGGGCAGGTCACGGCCGCAGTGTTTGCACACGATTGCGGCGTCCTGAATCTCCTCGGCGCAGTATGGGCACTGTTTCATCGTGGCCCTTGGGACCAGGGACTCCGAGAAGGTGTCGCCAGAGAGACCCGCCCGTTAGAGCGTTGGCTGGGATTGCGACAAGAGCCTAGAGGCTGATGCCGGAGAGCGTGCCCGTGGTGTAGCGCGCCGCAGGTCCGATGCCCATGACCACGCTGTCGGCTTTGTCAGGGCTGCGACCGAGCATCCCAGTGATTTCCTCTTTCGCGATGAGCTGCACCTGTCCGTGGGACGCAGCGGAACGCAAAGGGACAGCGGCAAGCTCGAAAACCGGTGTGCCCGCAAGGGTACCGTGGGTTCGAATCCCACCCTGTCCGTTGGGGAGAGTTGCTGGGGAGCCGCCCTTAGCGGGGAAGCTCCACGGGTGCAGGCGCTGGTAAGGGCTGGGCCTCTGGGGTCCTCAAGGCTACCGCGTCCCAAACAAACGCCAGGGAGTACAGGACTATGGCGATCACGTAAAGGGCCCTGAAGCCAAAATACATCGAGTTGTACTCGAGCAAACCGCCGCACATCGCACCCAGCAAGTTGACCGCCATTATCCCGGCTATCCGCCCCCGCGATCCCAGTAGGGTAGAGAACACGATGCCTGAGAAAAAGACTGGGCTGGTCAACACGATTGTCGCCTCCATGCGGCCCAGTGGTGTCGAGGGGAAGCCGCCCCTGCCGGCTATGAGCCACCCCAGGCTCAGGCTAGCGAGTAGCAACAGGTAGGGGACGAGCGGCCGCTGAATGCGGAGCCGTTGCACTACCCAATTTGCCAAGAACGCCATCACCAGAATGCCGGCGATGACAACACCGATAACCTGCCATGAATTGCCAAACGTCAGCCCCAGCTCCGTGATTCCCTTCGTTTCCACGAGCATGAAACCGGCGCCCAGAAGGAAGAAGGGCACCTGGCTGAACTGCGGCCGCTCTGCAAAGAAGGACGCGGTCATGAGAAACGACAACACCAACATCATGCCCACCATCATCAAGTACGAGAGCGGATAGATACGTCGCGGCATGTAGAAAAACGGCCAGTCATCGGTGGAGACGTCTGCTTTCAGCGCGGGATCGGCGAGGAAGGACGTCACCTCGTGGAATCCGGTTTCCTGCAGCAACTGCGCCGGCAGGACGAGGTCGTTATCCCT
>QHTZ01000138.1 GCA_003221005.1 Gemmatimonadota bacterium | reverse complement strand
GTCGGAGCGACCGGCCTGCGCGAGCAGCGTGACAAGGTCCGGGTTGCGCACCAGGAAGTCGAATTGGGCTTCCAGCGCGGCTCGCAGGCGCTCGAGCGGCCTCCGCTCGCCGCCCCAGGGGTGCGCCACGTTGGCGAGGGCCTGCTCTAACTCGCGCGCCCCGCGCGACAGGACGGCGTGGAAGAGGCCGCGCTTGGAGTGGTAGTAGTAGAACAGCAGCTGCTTGTTGACACCCGCCCGCCGCGCGATCCGGTCCACGCGCGCGCCGTCGAACCCGCGCCGGCCGAACTCCTCCCGGGCTGCGGCGATAATCATTAATGCACTGTCGTTACTTAACTTAGGAGACAAGGCGCCGTATTCTCAACCATCTGGTTGAGGAAATCTACGGTGTCTCGCGCTCGCGTGCCAGGGCCAGATCTCCCGGGACTCTGGCCAGGCCCTGCCTTAGGAAGGCGATGACCAGGCGGTTCACCTCATCGGGCACTTCTTCCTGGGGCACGTGCCCGGCTCGCTGCACGAGCACGAACGCCACGCGCGGTAACTCGGCCGCGAGTGCCATGCCTACGCTCGGAGGGATCCAGGGATCGTGGTCTCCCCAGAGAACGAGCGTCGGCGTCTCGATGGCCGACACCCGTCCGCTGAGCGCGGCGAAGCGAAACTCCCGCAGGACGCCGCGCAGCGCGCGCCCGAAGTCGGGCTCGGCCACCGGTGCGTAGTACTGATCCACGTCCGTGGATGGGACTTTTCGCGGGTCGGCGTACGCTGATCGGAGGGCGCGGGCTGTGATCCAGCGGCCCCGCAGCCCTGAGATGAGGGGCCCGACGACCGGCCAGGCTGCCAGCCGGAGGAGCAGCCACGACCGGCGCCCGAACCCGGATGCGTCGATCAGGACCAGTCCCCTCACCCGCTTCGGATAGGCGAGCGCCACCTCCGCTGCGATCGCCCCGCCCATGGAGTGCCCGACGAGCACGGCGTCCGGCAGCCCGAGCGAGTCCATAAAGGCGACGAGCAGGCGCGCGTAGTCGGCGTTCGAGTAGCCGTGAGCGGGCTTGTCGGAGAAGCCGAAGCCGCGGTTGTCGAAGGCAAGCACCCGGAACCCGGCCGACTCTACTGGGACGAGGTTCTTGCGCCACGCATAGATCGAGGCCGCGAAGCCGTGGATGAAGATCACCGGTGTGCCGCGGCCGACGTCGACGTAGCGGATGCGGCTTCCCTCCACGCGGACGTAGCGCGCCTCGAGCGGTGTGCCGGCGGGGTAACGGGCGGCAGCCGGGATCGTCGGAGCACGGCAGCCCGCGACGAAGAGAGCGGCCCACGCCGCCGCGATCCTCACCCGAGCGCCCCCAGCGCGGCGTGGGCGAGGGCAGCGACCGCCGGGTGCGAGCTCCAAATTCCCGTGCGCTCGCTCCCCATACCAGTGACGGCCACCGTCTGGCGCTCGTCGATCAGCAGCACCGTGGGGAAGCCCTCGTCGACCAGCGCCGCCGCGAAGCTGGTGGCCTCGGGCGGCACCTCGCCCGTGACTCGAAGTTCGAGGGTCGCCCGTTCCGCCGCGCGGCGCCACGCGGGGAGCGTGGCACGGAGCAAGTCGCTCGCGATCACGCCGGTCACCCGGCGCTCGGCCCGCGCGACTACTTGGAGGATGAGGTTGGCGAGCGGCCGCGCGCCGTCCACTGTCCGGGTCTCGGGCTCGCCCGGCCGGCTCGCGTCCTGGAGCGCCCGGCTCAAACGCTCCAGCACTTCACCCTGTTGCGCGGCCAGTCGTGCGAGCAGCGCCTGAGGGTCGGTCGGGCGGTAGTGCGCCGGCCGACCCGGAGCTTTCGTAGCGGCACCGCGCGTGACCAGGCCATCGAGCGCGCCGTAGGCGTTGGCCCGCGCGATACGCGCCGCCCGGGCCACGGCGTACCCCGTGGCCGGCCCCAGGTGCAGCAGCGTCGCGTACACGCGCGACTCCGTGGCAGTGAAGCCAAACGGGGTGAGGTCGAGAGATGCCATGATGTAGTAGCAGCTACTACTACGTGATGCGAGCCCGTGGCGCAAGGCGAGGCGCCACGGGCCTATGTTACGTCGATGGGAAGGCCCATGATGCGCCCGATCAGGGCCAGGCGGAACGTGACGTCCGTTTGCCGCTGGGCGGGGCTCTTTCCCGGCCCTTCCAGCGGGAAGTAGTGCGCGGTCAGGGGGGTCGTCGCCTTAGGTGGCGTCCGGAGGTTCTTGGGGGACCAGATCCCCTGGTCGTCGCACTCGTTGTATAGCCGCGCCAGGACGCGGCTGGCGCTCGGCACCTGCCGCACCAGGCCGAGGCGGGCGAGGAGCTCCAACCAGTAGAGCGCGAACGGGACGTCCCGCACGTGGCCCTGAGCGTCAGAGCGCAGCGGGTCGCCCAGCAGCTCGAACATCGGCTTGAGCAGCTTCTTCCCCGCGAGGATGCTGAAGGCCCGGCGTGGGGCGGGCGTGGAGAAAAAGTGCCCCAGTCGCTCGATGAAGCCGGCCCGCTCGCGCTGCACGGCCGGCAAAAACGCGAGCATCTCGATCGCGAACGTCGTCGGGGGAAGGGCGGTCGGCTCGAGCACGGTCTTGCCGTGCGCCTTCTTGAACGGCTTGAGAGCGAGCTCGCTGCGCAAGTATTGGGAGATGTCGCTCGCGATCCGGTGGGCAGCGCCCCGCAAGCGAGGGTCCTCGCTGTGGACACCCGCGCGCGCGAGCGCGGCGCTCGCCGCCTGGCGGCCCATCGAGCGTGCCCAGAGGCCCAGGCCCGGATCGGCCTTCGCCGGCCGCTGAAACTCAACCAGTAGCGCCGGATCCTCGTCGCGCGACAGCAGACGAAACAGGAACCGATCGGCGAGCCGAAACGGGCGCTCGTCGGGAGGCCACCCGAGCTCGAGCAGATGTCGGTACCGCGTCACCGTCCCCGCCTCCGTGGCGCCCGAGGCCTTCGAGGGTCCGGGCGCCAGCAGGTTGCCACCCCACAGACCGGTGTCCTTCTGCCTGCGCGCGATGGCCTGCGCGGGCTTGTACTGCAGCGCCGCCGTACGGAGTACACCGAGCTGCTCGGGATCCTGGCCAGCATCCGGGATGACCTCGTGGTAGGCGCGGTACTGAATCGGTGGGCTTGCCGCTTGAAGCAGCCAGGACAGAGGCAGCCGATGCGAAGTCGGGAGTTCCAGGGGCTCGCTCCTGGGTCAGGGGCGGCGCGAACGGCTGCCGAAAAACGGGCGCAAAGTTATGCGCCCGCTTGCAGCTAGGCA
>QHTZ01000084.1 GCA_003221005.1 Gemmatimonadota bacterium | reverse complement strand
CTCTTGATCTCCGATCGCCCCGACGCGGAGTGGCGGGCGCGGCTCGACGACGCCGCCCGACCCACACTCGCCGTCGGCATGTGGCCGCAGGACAGCGGACTAGTGCCCGCCGCCGCGGAGATCCGTGACGCCACCGCGGCTCAACAGCTCGGGCTGGACGCCGCAGCGCTCCGGGCGCAGCGCACCCGCAGCCTCCGGCGCCTGAGCGGGCTCACCCTCGCCCTCCACGTTCGCGAGCGGGTCGTCGAAACCACGACGGCGCCGAACGTCATTGCAACGCTCGAGGGGAGCGATCCGCGACTGCGGAGCGAATACGTCCTCTTCACTGCCCACATGGACCACATCGGCGTGGCGTCTCCGGGAAACCCGGCCTGCCGCGCCCGCGGCGCCGACTCGATCTGCAACGGCGCAGATGACGACGCCTCCGGCACCACAGCAGTCATCGAGCTAGCCCAGGCGTTCGCGCAGCTCACGCCGCACCCCAAGCGCTCGCTCGTGTTCATGACCGTGAGCGGTGAGGAGAGGGGACTGTGGGGAAGCGAGTACTTCACCGACCACCCGACGGTGCCGCTCGACGCCGTGGTGGCGGACCTCAACAGCGATATGGTCGGCCGGAACTGGAAGGACACGATCGCGGTGATCGGAAAGGAGCAGTCGGACCTGGGAGTCACTGTCGATCGCGTGGCGCGGGCGCATCCGGAGCTCAGCATGACGCCGATCGGGGACATCTGGCCGCTGGAGCACTTCTACACCCGCTCCGATCACTACAACTTCGCGCGCCGCGGGATCCCGATCCTGTTTTTCTTCAACGGCACGCATCCCGATTACCACCAGGTGTCGGACGAGGTGTCAAAGATCGACGGCGAAAAGGAGTCGCGGATCGTCAAGCTGCTCTTCTACGTCGGCCTGGAGATCG
Source organism: Gemmatimonadota bacterium (assembly GCA_003221005.1). Classification (GTDB taxonomy): domain Bacteria; phylum Gemmatimonadota; class Gemmatimonadetes; order Gemmatimonadales; family GWC2-71-9; genus AG25. Next base: position 31,391 of record QHTZ01000084.1, on the reverse strand, counting down.
CGGGAGCGCCGAGGCGGCCGCGCTGGGATCCGGAGAGCTACAGGCGGGTGGTGGACAGCGGGAACTGACTCAGCAGCTCCGCGTTGGTAGGGAAGCGCCGCAGCTGCGTCAGCAGGGTGGACATGGCCTGGTCCGGTGGCAGCCCCACGAGGGCGCGGCGCAGCGCCTGCCGCGCCGCCACTACGCCCGCGTCGGCGAGTAGCTCCTCGCGCCGCGTACCGCTGGCCGCGACGTCCACCGCGGGGTAGATGCGCCGGTCCGCGAGCTCCCGCGTGAGCCGCAGCTCGGCGTTGCCGGTCCCCTTGAACTCCTCGAAGATGACCTCGTCCATGCGGCTCTCCGTCTCCACCAAGGCCGTCGCGATCACGGTGAGGGATCCGCCTTCTGGGACCGCGCGCGCGGCGCCGAACAGCGCCTTCGGCTTGGCGAGCGCGTTGGCATCGAGACCGCCCGACAGGGTGCGACGGCTGCTCCTGCCCGTGGTATTGTGCGAGCGGGCCAGGCGGGTGAGCGAGTCCAGCACGATGACGACGTCCCGACCGAGCTCCACTTGCCGGCGCGCATGCTCAAACACCATCTCCGCCACGGCCACGTGCCGCTCCTGCGGCAAATCGAAGCTCGAGGCGATCACCTCTCCCCGCCCCCAGTCCACCATCTCGCTCACCTCTTCGGGACGCTCGTCCACGAGCAGCAGCAGCAGCTCCGCCGCGGGATAGTTGAGCGCCACGCTCTCGGCCACGGCCTGCAGCACGATGGTCTTCCCGGCCTTGGGAGGCGACACGATGAGCGCGCGCTGGCCGAAGCCCAACGGGCAGATGAGGTCCACCACGCGCTGGATGTCCGCCGTGCGCGGGCTCGACGCCCGCGGGGTCTCGAGGGCGAGCGCCCGCGAGGGGTGCACGGCGCCGAGCTTCGGAAACTCGGCGCGCTCGGCAAGCGCGGTGGGTGGAACACCGTTCACCGCAGTGACCCGGCCGTCGGCGAGCGTGACACGGTCGCCGCGGCGCAAGCCCGGGAGTCGCACCGCCAGATCACCTGGCGCCGGGAGATACCCGTGAACTGCAAGGCGCAGGTGTCCGCCCTTCGGAACGGGATCAAACCAGCCGGTGATGGAGGCCATGGGAGACGCATGAAAGATAGGCGTCAGGTGTCGGGTGTCAGGTGTGAGGGGTGACAGACCCTGACACGACACCTGATACCTGGCACCTCTATATTCCCGTCCCATGCGCCAGGACCACATCCGCAACTTCTGCATCGTGGCCCATATCGACCACGGCAAGTCCACCCTGGCCGACCGCCTGATCGAGCTCACGGGCACGCTCGACAAACGGCTGATGCGCGAGCAGGTGCTCGACACGATGGATCTCGAGCGCGAGCGCGGGATCACGATCAAGCTCAACGCCGTGCGCATGCAGTATCGCGCCCGCGACGGCGGGATTTACGAGCTCAACCTGATCGACACCCCGGGTCACGTGGACTTCACCTACGAGGTGTCGCGGTCGCTCAACGCGTGTGAGGGCGCGATCCTCGTCGTGGACGCGTCCCAGGGCATCCAAGCGCAGACGATCTCGAACCTGTTCCTGGCGCTCGACGCGGGCCTGGAGATCATCCCCGCCCTGAACAAGATCGATCTCCCCGGGGCGGAGCCCGACCGGCGCGCGCAGGAGCTGCACGAGCTGCTCGGGGACGGGGCCAAGCCAGGGGAGATCCTCCGGATTTCGGCCAAAGAGGGGACCAACGTCCCGGAGCTGCTCGAGGCGGTCGTGCGCCGCGTCCCGCCGCCGCGGGGGGATCGGGCAGCCCCGCTGCGCGCGTTGATCTTCGACTCCTACTTCGATCGCTACCGCGGCGCGATCCCGAGCATCCGCGTAGTGGACGGCGTGCTCAGGGCGGGGATGCGGGTGGCGTTCGGGGCGCACAAGGACGACGTCTACGAGGTGGACGAAGTCGGCTACCTCCAGCTCGGGCACAAGCCGACCGAGCAGCTCGACGCCGGTGAGGTGGGCTACGTCGTGGCCAACGTCCGCGGGGTTCGTGACACGCGTCCAGGCGACACCATTCTCGACGCCGAGCATCGGGACGTGCCGCTGCTGCCCGGATACCGCGAGATCAAGTCGATGGTGTTCGCGGGGCTGTATCCCACCGACGCGGGCCAATTCGAGGGCCTACGGGATGCCCTCGCCAAACTGCAGCTGAACGACGCGTCGCTGCACTACGAGCCCGAGTCGTCGGTCGCGCTGGGGTTCGGCTTCCGCTGCGGCTTCCTCGGGCTGCTGCACATGGAGATCGTGCGCGAGCGGCTCCAACGGGAGTTCGATCTCGACCTCATCAGCACGGTCCCGAACGTGGAGTATCACGTCCACAAGACCGACGGCTCGGTGCAGGTCGTCGAGAACCCGAGCCTCATGCCGCACGGCTCGACAGTGCAGCGCATCGAGGAGCCGTTCGTCAAGGCGCGGATCCTCGCGCCCGCCGAGTACATCGGCGCCATGATGACGCTCGGCCAGGAGCGGCGCGGCGTGTACAGCGGCATGCACTACCTGGACCCCGCGCGGGTCGAGTTCGGTTGGGAGTTCCCGCTCGCCGAGATCATCCTCGACTTCTATGACAAGCTCAAAACGATCAGCCGCGGGTACGCGGCCCTCGACTACGAGTTCCTGGAGTACCGGGCCTCGGACCTGGTCCGGCTCGACATGCTGCTGAACGGCGAGGCGGTCGACGCGTTCAGCGTGATCATTCACCGGGACAAGGCCCACGAGTGGGGGAAGAAAGTCGCCGAACGGCTGAAGGAGCTGATCCCGCGCCAGCTGTTCGAGATCGTGATCCAGGCGGCGATCGGGACGAAGGTGATCGCGCGGGAGTCCATCCGCCCGCTCCGCAAGAACGTGACGGCCAAGTGCTATGGCGGCGACGTCACCCGCAAGCGCAAGCTGCTCGAGAAGCAGCGGGAAGGTAAGAAACGGATGAAACAGGTTGGAACGGTGGAGATCCCGCAGGAAGCGTTCCTTGCGGTACTGCGGGTGGATTAGCCTGCCTGGCAGCCTCCGCTCGGGTATCTTCTCACACTGTGAATCGTCGCACGCGGGCCGCTACGCTTGTAGTTCTCGGCAGCGGGATCGGTTGCCAGGGCTACAACTACGAGAGCCCGCTTGGGCCGCGCTACGCTGCGACGGTACCCCCGCGCTCGACACCTGCCGCCCGGAGCGGAGCCAACACGATCCGCATGGTCACCTTCAACATCCAGTACGGCCGCCATATCGATCGGGCGATCGCTGTGTTGGAGTCGAGCGCGGCGCTGCGGAACGCCGACATCATCACGCTCCAGGAAATGGACGCTCCAGGCACGCGACGCATCGCCGAGGCGCTGGGAATGTCCTACGTGTACTATCCGGCCACGGTGCCCCGGAACACCGGCAAGGACTTTGGCAACGCCATCCTCTCGCGCTGGGCCATCGTAGCAGATCAGAAAATCGTGCTCCCCCACCTCGCCCGTTTCGAGCACACGGAGCGGATCGCGACGGCCGCGACGATCCTGGTCAACGGCGTCCCGCTGCGGGTCTACAGCGTTCATCTCGGGACGCCACTCGAGATCGGGCCGAGCTCGCGCCGCGACCAGGTGCGGGCGATCCTCGCCGATGCAGCCCTCTATCCGCGCGTCGTGGTGAGTGGCGACATGAACAGCCGGGGGATCGGCAAGGAGTTCCGCGCAGCAGGCTTTCTCTGGCCCACCGAGCACAATCCCAGGACCCACCTGGTTTTCAACTGGGACCACGTCTTCCTCAAGGGCTTCGCGCACACAGACGGCGCCGGTGTCGTGAGCGACACGCTCGGCGCGAGCGACCATCGTCCAGTCTGGACCCTGGTGTCCGTTCCGGTCGACTAGCCACCGCTCTGCTCGGCGGTAGATTGCGGCGTTTCCCGGTGCCTCGTCGCGCCTCCCACCACTGGTGCGCGCTGCTGGTCGCGGGCGCGTGGACCGCCGCTGTGTCGTTCGGCTCGGCCCGCGACGCGAGCGCCCAGCTGTCACGCCCACCGGATGCGGGCGGTCGCACCGCTTCCCTCGGTCAGCCACTCCTCTGGCACTGGCAGGCCACCCTCGGCACGGGGCTCTATCTGGGGGACGGGTCCGGCGACGTGATGGTGCGAGCGGTGGCCGGCACCTACTACGCGCCCCTGAACCCCGTCACCAAACTCGCCGAGCTCGGTGTGGAGGCCTACGTCGGCGCCCGCGGCAACAAGGCCGACGGGGGTGTGCGTGGCCTGCTGCAGGTTCCCTACTTCAGCGCCGGCGTGGGGGCGGACTACAACGTGCGGGACAACCGTCTCGACATGCTCGTCACTCTGCACACGCCGGTGCGCCGCGGCGGCCTGTTGACGCGCGGCACGCTCCTGCGGCTCGACTGGTACCCGCTCGCAGGCCACAGCTTCACGCTGGGCGTTTCCGCGCCCCTGGGGGATCGCCTCGCCGGTCGCAACCGGCCGCTGCGAGACTACGTCGTCGTGGCGCGCGAGCACTACGTGCCGGTTTCCCATCGGGCAACCGACCCCATGCTCCTCGTGGCCCTCGACAGTCTTCGCACCTCGGCCGAATGGATCCGTCGGTTAGTGGCCCCGTTCCTGGACCAGGACGGGCGGGACGCGCAGATCGGCCTGGCTCGCACCGCGCGCTACGTCGGCGACCTCCGCACACACCTCGCGACGCGGAGCGCGGACGCCGAGGTGCGCTTCTTCCATACCGAGCTGGAGCGCGCCTTCAGCCTCGCGGCTGGGGACGCGCCGGCGGGCCGCGAGCTCGCGCGTCGCTGCCGCGAGATCCTGCTCGACGAGGTCCTGCTCCCCTACGACCGGCTGCTCGGCCGCAAGAAGCGCCACGACACGCTGAAGGAGCTCGGCATCGCTGCTCGGGGCCGGTTCGGTCGCTGGGTCGCGGCGTCGACCGTGGTGCCCGCGGAGCGGATCGAGCCCGTGCTGTTCGTCTTCGAGCGCCTGACCGATATCCTCGAGGCGGTTCGCCGCCGCACCGCGAAGGAGTGGGACGATCCCCGGCTCGTGTGGCTGCCGCTGCAGTACGCGCTGCTGCCCGAGGACCACGACGAGCAGGCCGAGCTCGACGCTTTGCTCGAGCGGGCCACGGGCGTGCCGTTCACCGCGCACAACCGCATCTCCTACGTCGCCAACTTGCAGTTCCACTGGGAGCTGCTCCGGATGCTACATGCGACCCGGGATTACCACGTCCTGTGGATCCACGACTTCCCAGCGGTGACGCCGGAGCAGAAGCTGGACTGGGCCTCGTTCGCGCAGATAGTAGATGGCTATCTCGCCGCGCTCGCGGAGCGGGTCGAGGCCTACGATTCGACGGGCGCACTGCCTTCGTTCTTCATCTTTCTCGACCAGCACTACTACGAGCAACGCAAGTCGCGGCTGCTGATGACGGTGCTGGAGAACCCGCTGCACGCGTCCCCGCGCCTGGGCGTCGGTACTGCGGCGGATGCCGCCCGCCTGGCTCGCGCGCTGGAGCGCCTCCGCGCGGCCGTCCAGAACTCCCGCGTCCTGCAGGCCGAGGCGCGCGAGTACGGGGATGCCTGGCTGCGGAATCGCGTCAAGGTGCACGTCAACGTCACGAACCGCGTGGATGCCTCGTTCTGGAGTGGCGGCCTCGTGTCGAGCGTGTTCGGGTATCCGGACGACGTCATGCGCGACCACCGCAAGATCACGTTCCGCGACGTCAGCGAAGACGATCCCTTCCGCGGCGTGGGCATGCTCACGGGAATGGGGGTGGGCCAGCAGTACCTCGGCCCAGGATGGGACGACCGCTCCCTGATGCTCCAGGGGCCGGTCCTGCTGGAGCTGCGGCAGGCGGCCCGCGACCTGCTGCTGAGTCAGGGCCTGACGGAAGAGGATCTCCCCCTCCCGCTCCGGTCGCGGCCGCTCGTCGCGGGATCAGTGGCGCGCCTCGCCGCGCGACCCGACGCGGCCCGCCATCAGGAGCGGGCCATGGCCCTCGTGAATGGAACCGGCTATCTGCCCAAGCCGCTCAACGTCGGCAAGGCCGTGCTCTACTCGTTGATGCCGCCCGGCTCCGTCATCAAGGCTCCCGACTCACTGTGGAATTCCTCGTTCTTTGCGGCACTGCTCGTTGGAGCCTGCCTCCGGGGCGCCCACGTGCTCGTCATCGCGCCGGCCCTGGCCAACGCGCCGAGCAGCGGATTCCCACAGATGGCACGGGCGCAGGAGCTGCTCACCCGGCTGCTCCTCATGCGCCGCGAGTTGGGCCCGGCGATCGCCGCAGCGGGTGGCGATCTTCGCACCGGCCTCTACGCGCTCCCCCCCGACCGGCGTGGGTTCGCGAGCCGCGCCGACCGCTGGGAGCGGCAGGTCAGCACCACACCGTTCCTGCAAGCACTCCTGCCGTTCGCGCCAGCCCTCGCGCCGGTGGTCGCGGAGGCGGCTCGCGACACGGTGGACTCGAGCGGCGCGACCCGGAGCGCCGTCCTCGTGCCCAAGCTCCATCAGAAGGTTCAATTCTTCGCCACCGGGGAATTCTGGCGCGCGATCAGCGCGTCCCAGGAGTGGCCACGGCTCATGGCGGCGTACCTCCGGTACCGCGAAGCCACCTACTCGCCTGCCGGAGAGTACGTCCAGGCCAGCGGGCCGCGCGACTCGCTCGAGCAGATCGCCGCCCGCCTGGTAGCGCCGGCCCACGCCGCACCGCGGGCCGCGAGCTTCGCGATCGTGGGCTCACAGAACCAGGACTACCGCGGCATGTTCATGGACGGCGAGGTCGGCGTCCTGTTCACCGGCGCAGAGTCCGTTGTGCCGCTCATGGATCTCGTATTCATGGTCGGCACCGTCACCTGGGTCGATGATCAGGCTACGCTGGACCGGTTACTCCCACCGGTGGGCGAGCTGCGCCGCCGCATCGCCCGGATCGCGAAGGACGGGGTGTGATGCGATGCAGCCGCGTGTCCCTGGTCGTAGGCGCCCTGTCCATCGCGCCGTCCCCGATCTTCGCGCAAATCGGTGAGGTGCAGCTGGGGGCCGTGGCGACTTACGGCACCAGCAAGGCTTGGGGACCGGGGGCTGGTCTGGTGGTCGGGGTGGCGACGGGTCGTCTCGCGTATGTGGGACTGCGCTGGACCTATTACGCTGGCGCGACGACTCTGAGCGTGACCGATCGCGGTCAGGCGTTTACCGTGGATCTTGGCGTGGAGATCCCGGTTGGGCAGCTGGAGATGTTCCTGGGCCTGAGCCTGGGAGCCATGCGGTTCGCGCAGAGCAGCGCGGGCGTCTGGAGCCACAAGACTGAGTTCCTGGCGGCGCCCGGCCTGGCCGCGGAGGCGCATCTGGCACGCGTGGCGCTCATGCCAGAGGTGCAATACAGCTTCGCAGGCGACCCCGCCTTCGCACAGCCGGTTCGGAATCACGGGCTGGTCGCGTCCCTGAGGCTCATAATCCCGATCGAAGTCGGCCGCATTCGGCGTTAGTGGTGGGTGAGCGACGCGGAGGCTGTCGCCTCGCGAGCGGATGCCTACCGACTGTACCCGCGCCCGGTCAAATTCCACGCTCTCATGCCTGACGCCTCCACCGCTCGCGTTCTGGTCATCCAAACCGCATTCCTCGGCGATGTCGTGCTCACGACGCCGTTGCTCGAGGCGCTCGCACAGCGCCACGGGGCGGTGGACGTCGTTACGACGCCCGCTGCGGCGCCCCTGGTCGAGACCCACCCCTCGGTCCGGCGCGTGATCTCCTATGATAAGAGAGGAAAGGATCGGGGTCTGAGCGGCTTCGTGCGGCTGGGGAGGGCGCTGCGAGCGGCGCACTACGAGGTTGCATTCCTTCCGCACCGCTCGCTGCGCAGCGCGCTGCTCGCGCTCCTGGCGCGGGTGCCGCGCCGCATCGGCTTCGCCGACGGCTGGCCGCTGCTCTACACGGAGGCCCGCGCGCGGCCGGTCGACGGCCACGAGATCGACCGGATGCTCGCGCTAGCAGAGGCACCGTCCGGATCCTTCGCGCCCCGGATCTACCCCACGCCGGGGGATGAGCAGACCGCCGCGGCTTTCCTAGCGGCTGCCGGGGTCAGGGGAGTGGACGAGTTCGTGACGCTCGCCCCGGGCTCGATTTGGGGGAGCAAGCGCTGGCCCTACTATGAGGAGCTTGCCGGGCGGCTGGCGCCGCGTTGCGCGGTCGTGGTGGTAGGAGGGCCGGAAGACTCGGCGCTCGGGGAGGCTATCGTCAAGGCGGTCAGGCGCTCAGGCGGTCGGGCGGTCGATGCCTGCGGGCGTCTTACGTTGCGACAGGCGGCGGTATTGATTCGTCGGGCGATGCTGCTCGTAACTAATGATAGCGCACCGCTCCATCTCGCCTCCGCGATGGGCACCCCGGTGGTCGCGTTGTTCGGGCCGACGATTCCCGAGTTCGGATTCGGACCGATCGCCGCGGACGACGCGACGCTGGGGGTGACAGGGCTCGTGTGCCGACCCTGCTCGGATCACGGGCCGCCGGCATGTCCGCTGGGGCACCACCGCTGCATGAAGGATCTACGCGTGGCGACGGTGCTCGCCACGATCGAGGAGACGGGTGCGCTACGTCGTCGGGATTGACATCGGGGGAACAAATCTCGTCGTCGGCACGGTGGCCGAGGACGGGTCGGAGATCCTGGGGCTGGTGTCCGAGCCCACGCTCGCCGAGCGGGGGGCGGACGCCGTGCTCGAGCGCATCGCGAAGCTGGTGCGCACTTCGATCGCCGCGGCGCGCGGCAAGGAGATCGCCGGCGTGGGCATCGGGGCGCCAGGGCCGCTCGACACCGCGCGCGGTGTGGTGCTGCTCACGCCGAACCTGGGCTGGACCAACTTCCCCTTGCGCGACCGGCTGTCGGGGGCGCTGGGGCTTCCCGGAACGCTCGACAATGACGCGAACTGCGCGATCTTCGGCGAGTGGTGGCGCGGCGCGGCGCGCGGGTCGAACCACGTGGTCGGCCTCACCATCGGCACGGGAATCGGCGGCGGGATCGTGCTCGACGGCGAGATCTACCACGGCGCCTCCGACATCGCCGGAGAGCTCGGCCACATGACCATCGACTCGACGGGGCGCCGCTGCAAGTGCGGCAACTATGGCTGCCTCGAAGCGTATGCCTCGGGCCCGGCGATCGCGGCCCGCGCGGTGGAAGGCATCGAAGCCGGCGCCGAGACCTCGCTCCCTGCGTACGTGCAGGACGACCTCTCGAAGATCACAGCCCAGGTGATCTACGAAGCGTCGCACGACGGAGACGCGTACGCCCGCGAGGTCGTCCACGACACGGCGAAGGTGCTGGGTGCGGGCGTTGCCAACATCATCAACATCTTCAATCCACAGGTCGTGGTGATCTGCGGTGGGGTGACCCTCGCCGGCGACCAGCTGTTCGTGCCGCTGCGCAGCGAGGTCAAGCGGCGCGCGTTCAAGCCGGCGTCGGCCGCGTGCCGCATCGTCCCGGGCGAGCTCACCGGCACGGCCGGGGTGTACGGCGCCGCGGCGGTGTTCATGCGCCGCACCTGGGGCAGTCCGTGAAACGCCTTGGCGTCCTCGGCTCGATGGTGTGGGACACGATCTACGATCGCGAGCCCGCGCAACACGCGGTCGGGGAATGGGGCGGCATATCCTACTCACTCGCCGCGCTCGACGCCACTATCCCCGCGGGATGGGAGATCGTGCCGCTCGTGAAGGTGGGGCGGGACCTCGCCGCGCGGGCCAACGAGTTCCTGCGCTCGCTGGGGCACGTCGCGCCGCGCGCGCGCTTCATCGAGGTCCCGGAGCCGAACAACCGGGTCACGCTGCGATACCTCGAAGCGGAGCGCCGCTGCGAACAGCTCACGGGCGGCGTGCCCCCCTGGACCTGGGCCGAGCTGGGCCCGATGGTCACGGACCTCGACGCCCTCTACCTCAATTTCATTTCCGGCTACGAGATGGACCTCGGCACCGCGCAGTTCCTGCGCCGCGGGTTCCCCCGCTTCCTGTATGCGGACCTCCACAACCTGTTCCTCGGCAAGGAGCCCGATGGGACGCGCGTGCCTCAGGGACTGCCGAATGCACCCGCGTGGTTTGGCTGCTTCGACACCGTGCAGCTGAACGAGGACGAGATGCGCCAGCTCGGGGACGACCCGCTCGTTGTCGCGGCGGGCGCCTTGGCCCAAGGGTGCGGGACGCTCGTGGTGACGCTCGGCAGCAAGGGTGCGGCCTGTTTCACCGGACGGCCTGTCCGCACTGCCCGGATCCCCGCCGCCGGTCCCTCGATCCCGGGGCGTGGCGGCGATCCGACCGGGTGTGGCGACGTGTTCGGCGCGAGCGTCGTGGCGGCGCTGCTCGGTGGGGCGAGCCTCAAGGAGGCGCTGCAACTCGGGACGCTCATGGGCGCCCGCAACGTCACATACCGGGGCGCCACCGGGCTCCGCGACCACCTGCTCGGCCGGCTCACGTCGGTATGACCCGGCTCGTCGAGGTGCCGACCCAGTTCGACGACCGCTCATTCGACCAGTTCGCCGGCGCCTTCGCCGAGGCCACCAAGGACGGCGAGCGGCTCCTGTTCGACGCGCACGCGGCGGAATGGGCCTCGCCGTACGGCCTCGTGGCCCTGCTGGCGGCGGGGCAGGCGGCCAAGCGGAGCGGCGTCGCGGAGCTGCCCCTGCTCACTGCGCCCACCCAAGCCGACGTGCTGAGCTACTGGGCGCGGGCCGGCTTCTTTCGCGAGGCCACGCAGCTGTTCGAGATCCACGGTCGCCTCCCTAGGGGCAAGCCCGCCGAGGAGAGCGACGTGTTGCTCCCCGTGACGCCGGTGCGGGCGGCGGAGGACGTGCACGAGGTGGTCAGCAAGATTCAGCAGCGGGCGTCCGCCATTCTGGCGTCCGAACTGCAACTCGATCCGAGGGCGACGATGGGCTTCGCTATGGCGCTTTCGGAGGCGTGTCAGAATATTGTAGAGCACGCGGGCACGGGCGGCTGGGTGGCGGTGCAGAGCTACCACTGGCGGCGCACGTTGGCGCGGCGGGTGGTGGTGATCGCGGTAGCGGACGCGGGCGTGGGATTCCGGCACTCCCTGGAGCCGACGCAAGCCAAGCGCTTTGGGGATCGCTGGGGAGACGCCGCGGCGCTCGAAGCGGCGCTGATCCAGGGAGTGAGCCGGTTCCGGGACCCCGGGCGCGGACAGGGTCTCGCAGGCATCCGGCGCTATCTCGCCCGCTGGGAGGGGAAGATCGCAATCCGGAGCGGGACCGCGCGGATCGCGATCGTGCCGAGCTGGGACGACGACGTACCGCTGAAAGACGGGCTGCCGGCCTTTCCGGGCGCCCAGGTGCTCATCATCATACCCGAACAGGGGTCCACAGCGCGGTGATTCAGCACATCGACGTCCATGCCGTCCTGCGCGAATCCTCCTCCGGCGTATACACGGACCTCGTCACCCGCCCCACGGGGCGCGTGGTGCGGGAGCGGATCTCACAGGTGATGGCGGGGGCGGGGGGCGACGGAACGGGGAATGGCCCGACAGTCGCGCGCATGGACTTCAGCGGCGTGGGCTGCATGGACTACTCCTGTGCCGACGAGATCGTCGCGAAGCTGCTGCGGGAAGGGGTCGTGCTGCTGCTGCTCTGGGGGATCAGCGACGCGCACCGCGAAGCGATCGAGCCCGTGCTCACGGGGCACGGCCTGGCGGTGCTGCACGAGCGGCCGGATGGCACCCTAGACCCCCTTGGCTCGCCCGCCGCAGCCGCCGAGCTGCTGGAGCAGCTCGTGGCGCAGCGCCTCGCCGGCCGCCTCCCGGGAGGCACGTTCGCGCTGATCGGCTCGTGAGCGGGGCGTGAAGCGCCGGCACGGCCTCTCGACTCGCGCGGTCCACGGCGATCCCGCCGCGCGCCCGGACTGGGCCCCCGTCGCGGCGCCGCTGTACCAGAGCAGCACCTTCACGAACCCGATCGGGTCGACCGCCGAAGTCCGCTACACGCGCTACGGCAACAACCCCAACCAGCTCACGATCGCGAAACGCCTTGCACTGCTCGAGGGGGCGGAGGCCGCGATCTTCGTGGCGAGCGGGATGGGCGCGGTCGCGCTCGCGCACCTCGCCGTCCTGCGGCCGGGCGATCACCTCCTCTCGAGCGAGTGGATCTACGGCGGCGTGCACCGCCTGTTCGCGCAGGAGTTCGTCCGTTTCGGCATCGAAGTCACATTCGTGAACCCCCTCGAGTCCCGCACCTGGAAGCGCGCGTTGCGCAAGACCACGCGGGCGATTTTTGTGGAGACGCCGACTAATCCGCTGTTGCGCGTGGTGGATCTCGAGCCCCTGAAGATCCTGGGCCAGTCGGAGGGGCTGGCGGTGATCGTCGATGCGACCTTCGCCACGCCGATCAACTTCCGGCCGCTCGAGCACGGCGCGGACGTCGTGATCCACAGCGCGACCAAGTACCTGAACGGGCACTCCGACGTGATCGCGGGCGCGGTCGCCGGAACCGAGTCGGTGATCGAAGAGGTGCGCAAGCTGATGCAGGTGTGGGGCCAGGCGCTCGATCCGATGGCCGGCTGGTTGATCGAGCGCGGCATGAAGACGCTCGCGGTGCGCGTCGAGCGGCACAACGCCACCGGGCTCGCGGTCGCCCAGTGGTGCAGCCAGCAGCCGGCGTTCAGCGCGGTCCACTACCCCGGCCTGCCCTCCCACCCCGACCACGCGACGGCTAAGCGGCTCCTGAGCGGGTACGGCGGCATGCTGGGCGTCGAGCTTAAGGGGGGCGCACGCGCGGCGGAGCGGTTCCTGCGTTCCCTCACGATCGCGGCGCACGCCCCCAGCCTGGGGGGAGTCGAGACGCTCGTGTCCGAGCCGCGGCTCACCTCGCACGCCTCCCTCACGCCCGCGGAGCGGGCGCAGGCTGGCATTCCCGACGGATTCCTGAGATTTTCCCTCGGACTGGAGGACGCCGACGACCTCATTGCCGACTTCGCGCAGGCGCTGGCGCAGCTGTAAGTGATCAAGTTCACCGGCGTCTTCAAGGCCTTCCCGAAGAGCGGCCTGGCGCTGAAGGACGTCTCCTTCCACATCGCCAAGGGCGAGTTCGCCTTCCTCACCGGCCACTCGGGCGCCGGGAAGTCCACCGTCCTGCGGCTGATCTACGCGGAAGAGCCCGTGACGAGCGGCGAAGTGCGCGTCTCCGGGTTCAACGTGGCCGAGATCTCGCGCCGCGACATCCCGAAGCTGCGGCGCCGCCTGGGGATCGTGTTCCAGGACTTTCGGTTGCTGGAAGACCGCATCGCGGAGGAAAACGTCGCCTTCGCGCTGGAGGTGACCGGGGCGCGGCGCGCGGGCATTGCCGCGCGCGTGATGCGGGTGCTCACCCAGGTGGGGCTCGCGGCGAAGGCCAAGGCCTATCCCCGCGAGCTCTCCGGGGGCGAGCAGCAGCGGGTCGCGATCGCGCGCGCGCTCGTGAACGAGCCGACGGTCCTCCTCGCCGACGAGCCCACTGGTAACCTCGACGAGCGCGCCACGCGCGGCGTGTTCCAGCTGCTGCGCGACATCAACGCGAGCGGGACAGCGGTCGTGATGGCCACGCATGATCTCGACCTGGTGCGCCAAGCGCCCTACCGGGTGATCGAGCTGCAGGAGGGCGCGCTGGTGTACGACTCCGGCGTGGACGAGCCCCGGGATCAGGCGGCGAGCACGTGAAGCTGGTCCTGCGCGAGGCCCTGCTCACCTTCCAGCGCGCCCCTCTGCTCTCGGCGCTGTCGGTCACGACCATCGCCTTCTCGCTGTTCGTGGTCGGGCTGTTCGGCCTGGTCGCCGTGAATCTGCAGCAGGCCCTGAGCGAGGTCGCCGAGCGGGTCGAGATCGTGGCGTACCTGCTGCCGGGAACGCCGGTCGAGACGGTGACCATGGCGGTGAAGGACATCGAGGCCTTCCCCGAGGTGCAGTCGGCGACCTACGTGACCGAAGACCGGGCGCTTGCCCGCGCGCGCGCCGAGCTGGTCGAATTCCGCGACGTGCTCCAGGAGCTCGAGCGCAACCCACTGCCAGCGTCGCTCGAGGTCAAGCTGAAGCCCGGGTTTCGCGACGCCGACCACGTGAACGACGTCGCCGACCGGCTGCGGGGATTCGGGTTCGTGGACGACGTGCGGTTTGGGCGGGACTGGGTGGAGAAGCTCGACCGGCTGCGGCAGCTCGCCGCCGCGGTCGGGCTGGTGGTTGGCGCTGCCTTCGCCGTCGTCGCAATCATCATCATCGGCACCACGATCCGCATGGCGGTGCTGCAGCGGAGCCGGGAGATCGCCATCATGCGCCTGGTTGGCGCCACCGACGGCTTCATCCGGCGCCCCTTCCTGCTCCAGGGAGCGATCAAGGGCATGCTGGGGGGACTGGTCGCCGTCGGGCTGTCGTTCGCCGCCTACACGCTGATCAACCGCTGGCTCTTCCACGCGGCGTTCTTCTCGCGCGAGCAAGCGTCGGCGATCGTGGCGTTCGGAACGCTGATCGGGTTCTTCGGGAGCTCGGCGAGCGTCGGCCGGCATTTGCGGCGAGTATGAAGACGGGAAAGGAGAAACGGGAAACGGGAAACGTGGTGCGCCAGGCGGTCATGCTCGCGGTACTCACGTTTCCCGTTTCCCGTTTCCCGCTTCTCGCCCAGCGTCCCCAACCGCTCGAGCAGCAGCTCCAGGACAATCAGCGTCGCCTCGAAGACATCCGCCGCGAGCGCTCGCAGGTCGAGCAGGAGCTCGAGCAGCTGCGTACCCAGGCGCATTCCCTCGCCGACGAGCTGTCGAACATCGAGCGACAGAAGGAGACGACGAACCGCATCGTCAACGAGCTCGACCGGCAGATCGGCGGGCTGTCCCGGCAGATCGACCAGATCACCGTGGACCTGATCCTCGCCCAGGACGCGCTCGAGGAAAAGCGCGCCGTCCTGGAGCGGCGGCTCGAGGACATCTACAAGCGCGGCCCGCTCTACGCCTACCAGGTGCTGCTCGCCTCCGAGAGCTTCGGTGATCTGCTGTCCCGCTACAAGTATCTCTATCTAGTGAGCCGCCAGGACCGGCTGCTCGCGAACGACATGTTCAAGCTGCGGGACCGGATCGCGCGCGAGCGCCAGGCACTGCTGGATGCCCGCGACGCGCTCGCCCGCCGCAAGGCGGAGCGGACGCAGGAGCTGCAGCGCTATCAGACGCTCGAGCGCGAGCACCAGGCGAGCCTGCGGGAGACCCGGCGGAGCTCGCGCGCCGCGGCGCAACGCCTGTCCGAGCTCGAGCGCAACGAGCGCACGCTGAACGACCGGATCGCCGCGCTCGAGCGGGCGCGCCGCGAGGCCGAGGCCCGGGGCGCCGGCGTCGGCGCCGCGGCCATCACGACGGCAGACATCGGCCGGCTCGACTGGCCCGTGCCGGGGCGCGTCATCTACCAGTTCGGCACCGCGGCGGGCCCCAACAACACGCGGCTTCCGTGGCACGGCATCGGCATCGGCGCGCCGGCCGGCACGCCCGTGCGCGCCGTGGCGACCGGGACCGTGAGCCTCGCCGGCCCGCTCGGCACCTACCTCACCTCCGTGCTGCTCGACCACGGCGGTGGCTATTACACCTTCTACGGCTCCCTCAGCGACGCCACCGTCACACGGGGCGAGCGCGTGATCAAGGGTCAGCTCGTGGGGCACGTCGGCGGCGCGTCGAGTGACGAAGGGCCGCATCTGCACTTCGAGATCCGTGGCCAGGGCGGGATTGCGCTCGATCCGGTGAATTGGCTCATGCCGCAACATCGATGAGGCCTCAAGAAAGAACGGCGAGGGACGACGTCAAGAAGGGACGTTTTCCCTCGACGCCTCTCCTTGACGCCGTTCTCCTCGACGCTGTTCTGTTGTTGGCCGTCGCAGCCTGCCACCACTCCGGAAGCACGCTGACGGTCTCCGGTACGGTCGAAATCCGCGACCTGCAGCTCGCGGCGCTCACCTCAGGCCGACTGCAGCGGCTGTTCAAGGACGAGGGCGACACGGTGCGGCGGGGGGACACCGTGGCGGTGCTCACTCAGCCGGGGCTGGACGCGCTGATCTGGCAGCGGCGCGCCCAGGCCCGGGCCGCGGCCTTCCGCGTGGCCGAAGTGCAGGCGGCGGAGGCCGACAGCGCGCGCGCGGCGAGCGATCTGGCGCGCAGTGAGCGGCTGCGCCAGCAGAGCATCATCTCACAGCAGCAGTACGACGCCCTCAAGGCGGCCGCTGCCGCAGCGGCCGCACGCCTCGCCGCGATGCGGGCGGCGCCGAGCGAATCCGCAGCGGCGAGCGCTGCCGTGTCCGCCGCGCTCGCGACCCGCGACGAGCTGACGATCATCGCCCCGGAGGACGGCGTAGTCCTCACGCGCTACGCCGACCCCGGCGAAGTCCTCTCCGCCGGCACGCCCGTGGTCTCTCTGGGTCTGGTGCGGCACCCATGGATTCGCGCTTACGTGGGCGACCGCTTCATCGGGCGGCTCAAGCTGGGACAGGCCGCCGTCATCCGGGTGGACGCCTACCCGGGCCGGAAGTTCGCCGCGCGCGTGGTCGAGATCGCGCCGCGCGCCGAGTTCACCCCGCGCGTGGCGCTCACGGAGCGCGAGCGCGCCGATCTCGTGTTCGGCGTCAAAGTGGAACCCACCGACGGGGACGCCGGGGGCAAGCTCAAGGCTGGCATGCCGGTGACGCTCGACTTGCCGCTCGAGCCGTGAGCCCGAGCGCTGTCGAGACCCACAACCTCACGCGGCGGTTCGGCGCCGTGACCGCCGTCGACGCCCTCACCCTCCGCATCGAACAGGGGGAAGTCTTCGGCTTGCTCGGCCCGAACGGCTCCGGCAAGACGACCACGATCCGCATGCTGTGCGGGCTGCTCGAGCCGTCCCAAGGGTCGGCCCTCGTCGCGGGAATCGACGTGGCGGTCGCGCCTGAGCAAGTGAAGCAACGGATCGGGTACATGGCCCAGAAGGTCGGGTTGTACGAGGACCTCACGGTGGGGGAGAACCTGGATTTTTACGCCGGGATCTACGGCTTCCGCCGGGCCACGGCACGCCTGGCCGAGGTGGTTGCGTTCCTCGAGCTGGCGGAGCGACTCGGCCAACTCGCGGGGCAGCTGTCCGGAGGGTGGAAGCAGCGGCTGGCGCTCGCGTGCGCGCTGATCCACCGGCCCGCGCTGCTGTTTCTCGATGAGCCCACGGCAGGCGTCGATCCTGCCGCGCGACGCCGCTTCTGGCACACCATCCACGACCTTGCCCATGCCGGGACGACGGTCCTGGTCACGACGCACTACATGGACGAAGCGGAGCAGTGCGCGCGTCTGGCGATGATGAGCCGGGGGCATCTCATCGCGTTAGGAACGCCGGCCGAGGTCGCGGCCCAGGTAGGCGGCCGGACGCTCGAGGACGCGTTCGTGATTCTGCAGGAGCGCGACGAGCGATGATGCCCCGCTTTTGGCCGATGTTCCGCAAAGAGTTCATCCAGATGCGGAGGGACCACCTCACCTTCGCGATGATGATCGGTATTCCGGTGATCCAGCTGCTCGTCTTCGGGTACGCCATCCAGACCGATGTGCGCAACCTCCCCACGGTCGTGCTCGACGAATCGCGCACGCCCGAGAGCCGCGACATCATCCAGGCGTTTCAAAACACGGGCAACTTTCGCATCGTGGCGCACGTGGACGGGCGGCCCGCGGTCGACCGGGCCATCGCGCGCGGCGAGGCGCAGGCGGCGATCGTGGTACCCTATGAGTACCCGCGCGATTTGGTGCGCGGCCGGACGGCGACGCTCCAGATCATCGTCGACGCGAGCGATCCCTTGGCGTCGCAGTCCGCCATCGCCGCGGCGGTGGCAGTCGCACACGCCCGTGACCTACTGATCCTCACGCGTGCGGCGGGCCGCGCCAACCTCCCGCTCGAGGCCCGCGTCCGTCCCCGCTACAACCCTGGGCTCCGCAGCCCCAACTACATCGTGCCCGGCCTCGTGGGCGTCATCCTCACCATGACCATGGTGCTCATCACAGCCATGGCCATCGTCCGCGAGCGCGAGCGCGGCACGCTCGAGCAGCTCATCGTCACGCCAATTACGAAGACCGAGCTGATGCTCGGGAAGATCACCCCGTATGTGGGCGTGGGCCTGCTGCAGATGACCGCGGTCCTGATCCTCGGCCGCTTCGTCTTCGACGTCCCGCTCACCGGGAACATCCTGCTCCTCTACGGCGTGACCCTCATCTTCATCATCGCCAGCCTCGCGTTCGGCCTGTTCGTGTCCACGCTGGTGCGCACGCAGCAACAGGCGATGCAGGCGAGCTTTGGCTTCATGCTGCCGAACATCCTGCTGTCAGGCTTCATGTTCCCCCGTCAAGCCATGCCGGAGGTCGCGCAATGGCTGGGGCTCATGGTCCCGTTGACGTACTTCCTGAAGGTGGTGCGGGGGATCCTGCTCAAAGGGGTCGGGCTGGAGGCGTTGTGGCGGGAGGTGCTCATCCTCGCGGGGTTCGCCGTCGTGCTGATCGTCGCTTCCGTGCGACGGTTCCACAAAACCCTCGACTGACTAGCTCCCCGCCGCGACGCCGATCCGGTCCGGCTCCGCGGTCTTGCCGCGAGCGAGTGCTCCCTCGGCGAGCGTGAAGAGGTCTTCGGGCCGCAGCACCTCGGCGTGAGGGAACGACGCAACCCCTGCGGAGAGGCCCGGCACGCGCCCGGGACCGAGATCGGAGAAGGTGTGGCGGCTCACCACCTGGCGCAGTCGCTCCACGAAGTGGCGGCCGCCCTCGCCGTTCGTCTCGGGCAGGATGAGGGCGAACTCGTCGCCACCGTAGCGGGCCACGAAATCCGGCGCGCGGATCTCGCGCTGCAACATCGAGCCCACCTCCCCCAGGACGCGATCGCCGGCCGCCTGCCCTAGCTGGTCATTGACTTCGCGCAAGTGATCGATGTCCAAGAGCACAAGGGCGAAGCGCAGGGAATAGCGCCGGGCCCGCTCGAACTCGTCCCGCACGCGACGGTCCAGCGCGTCGAGGCTGGCGCACCCCGTGAGGACGTCCGTCACGCCGGCGCTGCTCTGGCGGCGGTAGATCGACGCGCGTCGCTCTTCGTTCTCCAGCACGCGTGCCGCGGCCTGGGCGATCGTGTTCGCGAACGCGACGTCCTGGGGTCGGAGCTGCGGATCCCCCTGCACCGTCCTCAGGAAGAACACCCCGGCGGCGCGGCCCTGCACGAAGACCGGGAGGGCGACCGCCGACTGCACGTTGACCTCGATCTGCTGCTGCACCCAGCGCCGGCGGATCGTCTCGAACAGGGGGTGCTCCTGAACATCATGAATGATCACGGGGCGCTCCGTGCGGATCGCCTCCTGGATCTCCGGGTAGCGTTCGAGATCGACCCGCAAGTCGCGAATGGCCGGATTCTCGTACACCGCCACGACGCGCCCCTTGTCCTCGCCAGGCGCGGTGAGCACGAACGAACAGTGGGTGAGCCCGAACGCCTGGCCCACCCGCCGGACCAGAGTCTGGAAAATCTCGTCCGCGCGCAGCGCAGCGGACACTTCCTGGAAGATGTCGAACAGCAGGTCGCGGGCGCGCAGCGCGTCGCGCGCCTCTCGCAGGTCGCCGCGGATCCGGAGATGGGCGTCGATGCGGGCGCGGAGCTCGCCGAAGTGGACGGGGCTCGCGACCGCGTCCTGGGCGCCGGCGAGGATCGCCTCGGCGGCCGCCTCCGGCCCCCCCTCGCCGACGAGGACGAACACCGGGGCGCCGCCATACCGCGGCCCGGTCGTGAGCTCCCGGACCTGGTCGGTCAGCCGGGGCTCCCGGCCGGCGACCGCGTAGAGCAGC
Source organism: Gemmatimonadota bacterium (assembly GCA_003221005.1). Taxonomy (GTDB): domain Bacteria; phylum Gemmatimonadota; class Gemmatimonadetes; order Gemmatimonadales; family GWC2-71-9; genus AG25. The sequence goes on along the minus strand of QHTZ01000084.1, from coordinate 11,588 downwards.
AGGTCGGGCGGCGGCCGGTCGGCGCGCTCCGGGGCGCCGCGCTCCTCCTCGGTGACCTGGAACCCGCCACGCACTAAAAGCCGCTCCAGCCCTTCGGGCCGAGCGGCGGGATCACCGACCAGCAGGATGCGACTCTGTGACTGCTCCGGCACAGGACCTTGCCCGCGCGTGCGGGTGTCAAGGTATAGTTCACCCGATGCGGCGGCAAGCACGCAGTGCGGCCCGTGAGCAATCCGGCGCCTGAGACGCGCGCGGCACGGCACCGCATGGTGGCCGCGCAGCTCGCGCAGCGCGGCATCCGCGACCGGCGCGTGCTCGCCGTCATGGCGCGAGTGCCGCGCGAGTGGTTCCTGCCGCCGCACCTGCACGCGGAAGCGTACGAGGATACGCCGCTGCCGATCGGCAGCGGCCAGACGATCTCCCAACCCTACATCGTGGCGCTGATGACGGCCGCGCTCGCGCCGCGCCGCCGCGACCGCGTGCTGGAAATCGGGACCGGCTCAGGCTACCAGGCCGCCATCCTGGCGCACCTCGCCCGGCGCGTCTACACGATCGAGCGGCGCCCCGACCTGCTCGTCGAGGCCGAGGAGCGGTTCCGCCGGCTCGGCCTCACGAACATCGAGACGCGCCTCGGCGACGGCGCCGCCGGGTGGCCGGAGGAGGCGCCATGCGACGGGATCCTCGTGACGGCGGCCGCGCCCGCCGTGCCACCGCCGCTGCTCGCACAACTCGCCAGCGGCGGACGCCTCGTCATTCCGATCGGCGATCTCAGCATGCAGGAGCTCGTCATCTACGAGCGGACGCCCAGCGGTATTGAAGAGCGCCGCGCGGGCGGCGTGCGGTTCGTCCCTTTGATCTCCCGCCTAGCGTTCACGGAGGGAGACTGGGGGTGAGGCGCCCGCCGGACGACACCCTGGGCGCGCACGTCTCGACCACGGGCGGCGTGGCGAACGCGCCCGCCCGCGGCGCAGCGATCCGCGCGACCGCGATCCAGGTCTTCACGAAGACGCCAAACCAGTGGCGCGAGCCGGCGCTCACGAGTGCGGAGGTCGCGACGTTTCGGGCGGAGGTCGCACGCCGCGGGATGCGGGCGGTGGTGTCGCACGACAGCTATCTGATCAATCTCGCGTCACCGGACGAGGCGTTGCGCGAGAAGAGCGCCGCCGCGTTCAAAGGCGAGCTGGTCCGGTGTCGGGCGCTCGGGATTCCCTGGGTGGTGTCACACCCGGGCAACTTCATCGACGACCGGTCCGCCGGTCTCGAGCGCAACGCGCGCGAGTACGCGGCCTGCCTGACAGCGGTCCCGGGGGAGGTAGGCGTATTGATCGAGGGGACAGCGGGGGCAGGCACGGCGCTGGGATCCACATTCGAAGAGCTGCGGGCGCTGCGCGACGCCCTCCCTGTGGCGCTGCGGGAGCGCGTCGCCTTCTGCCTCGATACCGCCCATCTGCACGCCGCGGGGTATGATGTGGCCGGCGACGTGGGGGGCGTGTGGGACCAGTTCGACCGCGAGGTAGGGCTCGCGCTGCTCAAAGGCTTGCACCTGAACGACTCCAAGGCAGCACCCGGATCCCACCTGGACCGGCACCAGTGGATCGCGGACGGACGGATCGGGGCCGAAGCGTTCCGGCGCATCATGCGCGATCCCCGGCTCACCCGGGTGATTAAGATTATTGAAACGCCGAAGGGCGACGACGCCCTCCGGCACGACCGGCGGATGCTGCGGCGCCTGCGGGCCTATGCCCGCGGAGCGCGGCGCCTGGTCCACGTCCCCTATGAGGTGTGACGACCATCCCAACCAGGCGTAGCCGCACGAGCGCCGCCGTGTCCGCGCTGCTGCTTGCGCTGCAAACCCTCGCGGGCGGCGCGGTGTCGTTGGCGCACGCGCGGGAACGCGAGACCGCTCCCGCGACTGTCGAAGCGCACCACGACGCGAGCTGCCTCGTGCTGCACGACGCGTTGCGCTGCGCCCTCTGCTACTACGCGGGGTCGCCGACGGCACCCTCACCCACCGCCGCACCACCCGCCTGCCTCGCCGACGGCACGAGGCATGCGCCTGCCGAGCCTTCGGACGCCCCGCGGAGCGTCGGCCACGCCGGGGCCCGCTCCCGGGCACCTCCTCCTCTCCTCTCCTGATTTGACCGGCCGCCCACTCCGGGCGTCCGGGACCGTGCGCCACCGTCTCCGCTCGTCAAGCGGGGCCGGTGCCCCGCACCTCTAGAGCAACTAAAGGAGACTGGGGATGATCCGACCTCGTGATGTCGCCGCGCTCGCCGCGATGGTGCTCGGCGCAACGCGCCCGGCCCACGCGCAGCAACCGACGCAGCGCCAGATGGATTCGCTGACCGCGCAAGTACAGGCGCTGAAACTCCGACTCGACAGCCTGCGCGCCGCCCTCAAGGGGGTCGCGTCCCGGGGGCCAGCGGCAGCGCCCGCTGACACGAGCCAAGACCTGGCGGCGCTGCGCGCGGCTGCGGCCGCCGCCGTCGGCCGTAGCGACACGACCACCCGGACCGATACTGCGAGCCGGGTCCAGTTCGTAGGCCGGGAGCGAAACCAGGCGCAGCTCAATCCGGAGATCAGCGTCACGGGCGACGTACGTGGGTACGGCCAGCAGCCCGGCGTCCAGCACGACAATTTCGAGCCCCGCGAGTTCGAGGTTGGGTTCCAATCGGCGCTCGATCCCTACTCGAACACGAAGATCTTCGTGAGCCTCGAGAACGGGGACGTCAGCATCGAGGAGGGTTACGCCTACTGGACCGGGCTCCCCGGTCACCTGCGCCTCGATGTCGGCAAGTTCCGCCAGCAATTCGGCGAGCTGAATCGTTGGCATTTGCACGCGCTCCCCGAGACGGAATACCCGCTCGCGCTCCGGACCTACCTGGGCGACGATGGGCTGAGCGGCACGGGGTTGTCCCTGTACCGGGCTGTCGGGGGTCTCGGGACCCACGAGCTGACGCTGCAGGTCACCCGCAGCGCCAGCGATGCCGAATTGTTCGGCGGCGCTGGCCGGCCGACGTATCTCGCGCACCTCTTGAATTTCTGGCAGCTCGGCCGGTCGAGCTACGTCCAGGCGGGCGGGACGGCGCTGTATGGCACCGACCCGGATTCGAGCCTGCGCACCAAGGTCGGCGGCGTGGAGTTCCGCTTTACGTGGCGACCGCCGCAGCGGGCGCTCTACCGGGAGTGGACCGTGCGGGGTGAGCTGTACGCGCTCCGCCGCGAGTTGGCGGGACCCGGCCCGACCCGGCTCGGAGGCTACGTGAGCACGACCTACAAGCTCGGTCAGCGCTGGATCGCCGGGCTGCGCTACGATTACGTCGAGCAGCCGGACGGCGCCGGTGTCGCGCGGCAGCTCATTCCCTCGCTCACCTTGTGGGAAAGCGAATGGGTGTATCTGCGGGCGCAGTACACGTACGCGCGCACCGTCGACGCCCGAACGACCAACCAGATCGCGTTGCAGGCGGTCTGGGCCGTTGGCCCTCACAAACACGAGACCTACTGACATGCTGAAACTGCTTGCCCTGCTGGCGTTGCTGGCGGCCTCGCCGGTCAGAGTCGTTACTACGCTGACGTCCTACGCGGCGATCGCCCGGGAGGTCGCGGGCGATCGCGCCGTGGTGACCTCGATTGCGCTCGGCGACGAGAACCCGCACTACGTCCAGCCGAAGCCGAGCTTCGTGCCTACGCTATCGCAGGCCGATGTATTCGTGACCACCGGCCTCGACCTCGAGCTCTGGGTTCCCGCCCTGCTCGACAAGGCCAACAACCCCAAGGTGACGGAAGGTGGGCCCGGGTACGTCGCCGCCTACACCGGGATCGATCTGCTCGACGTCCCGACCAGCTACTCCCGGGCCCAGGGCGACATTCACGTCTTCGGCAACCCGCACATCTGGACTGATCCGATCAACGCCGTGATCATCGCGCGCAACATCCTCACCGGCTTGAAGCGTGTCGATCCCACAGACGCCGCGTATTTTGCCGCGCGGGAAAAGGACTTCGAAGATCGCCTCTTTCGAGCGCTCTACGGCGAGGAGTTGGTGAAGCTGCTGGGGGGCTCGGCGCTGTTCGATCTCGACCGGCAGGGGAAACTGTTCGAGTTCCTCGGGGCCCACAAATACCAGGGCACGCCGCTGAGCACGCGACTCGGCGGTTGGCTCAAACAGGCGATGCCTTTCCGGGGGAAGCAGATGGTCTGCTACCACAAGGAATGGGTCTATTTCTCCCGGGAGTTCGGCATCCCGTGTGTCGACTTCATCGAGCCGAAGCCAGGCATTCCTCCCACGCCGGGGCATGTGCTGGACGTCATTAATGAGATGCGGGAGCAGCACATTCCCGTCCTATTCTCGACGAACTACTATCCGCGGGACCAAGTGCAAGAGGTCGCCAATCGCACCGCGGCAAAGGCGGTCATCGTGCCGGCCAACGTGGGCGGCACTCCGGGCGTGAACACCTACTTCGATCTCGTCACCCTCTGGATCACGGAGCTCGACCGCGCGTTCGGCGCGCCGAGCACCTCGACCCAGTGACGCCCGGGAGGATGCCATGACCGGCCTCCAGCTGATGCTGCCCCCGTTCGTCGCGTGCATGGTGCTCGTGGCCATGCTTTCCTACCTCGGCCTCCACGTGATCGCCCGCGAGGTGATCTTCGTGGACCTCTCGCTCGCGCAGATCGCGGCGCTCGGCGGTCTGGTAGCGCTGCTGTTCGTCGGGCACGACTCGCCGCTGCGCTGGGTGTTCGCGCTCGCGTTCACCGCGGTCGGCGCGTTCCTGTTCGCCGTCACTCGCACGGCGCGTGGGGGGCGGGTGCCCCAGGAAGCGATCATCGGCATCGTGTACGTGGTTGCGTCGGCGGGGGCCATCCTGGTCGCCGACAAGGTTCCGGGGGGCGGTGAGGAGATAGAGAAGTCCCTGGTGGGGAGCATCCTCTGGGTCACCTGGGCGGGGATCGCGCGGCTCGCCGCGGTGTACGCGGTCCTGGGCGCGTTCCAGTACGCCCTGCGGCGCAAGTTCTTGACCATCTCGTTTCAGCCGGAGGAAGCGGAGCGCAACGGTTGGAGTATCCGGTGGTGGGACTTCTGGTTCTACCTCTCCTTTGGCATAGTTATCACGCTCGCCGTGCCGGTCGGCGGCGTGCTCATGGTGTTCACCTTCCTCGTAGTGCCGGCGGTCTTGGCCTGTGGATCTCATTCACGGGCAATCTTCCCACAGGACCCCTGATCGTGTGCATGTACGGGCTACTGCTAGCCGTCGTGGCGCTGTTGCGCAAGGCGGGAATTGACCGAGCGGCACCCGCCGGCGCCCCCGATCGAGCATGACGCGCGCCTCAGCCGGGCAGCGCCTTGCTGCCGCCATGCTCGCCGCCCTGGCTGCGTCCCGCCTTGCGGCTCAGGTGACAGTCAGCGTGCAGGCCGGTGGCCGCTACAGCTCCGCCCTGGTCCGCGATTCGATCGTTACGCCCTTCGACGTGCGGCCCGCGCTCGCTCCCGTCGTCGTGGTCACGCTGGCGGCGCCGCTGCAACACGACTGGGCGCCTGTGGTCACGGTGGATTTCTCGACCAGCACGCTCACGCGCCACGACGCCGACGGCTCGAGCACGAACCTCGATCGCGTGAGCACGCTGGCGTTCACTGTGGGGGTCAGGCGGCGGCTCCCGGCGGGGTTCACCGTCGGGGCGGGTGCGGGCGGGTTGAAGTACCTCCCGAGCGAGGACTCCGGGATCTTTCGGCAGGGCAGCGGTGCGCTCGCCGGCGTCGGCGCGCTCACCCTTGGCCACGTGCTGCCACTCGGCGCGGGCCGCCACGTTAGTATCGAGGCCCGCTACGATCTCCACCCGTTCATCACCCCCGCGCTTCGCGCCGAGGGCTTCGATGCATCGCGCCTGGTGCACCGGGTCGCGCTCACGGTGCGCACCGATTGGGGAGCCACTAGGTGAAGCGCGCGCTGCTCGGTCTCGCGCTCCTCGCCGTCGCCTGCGAGCCGACTGCACCGGTGCGCGACTGCGGGGGGTGCACGTATGACTTCGCCGACACGATCCCTCCCGACACTGTCCTCGTCTTCCACTGGCCCGCCGCGCGGCTCCCGGTGCGCATCTTTGCCGACCCGCGTGGGGCGATGCCTACCCTGGTGTCGCTCGGGATCGCCGCGTGGGAGGGACAGTTCCTGTACGGCGAGTTCAGCGGGGTACGGGTGACGGACTCGAGCCAGGCCGACGTGATCTTCCTGTGGCAAGCGCTGCCACCTCCGGACGTCCCCCCGGACACGGTGGGCCCGGTGCCGGCATGCGACGGCGCCACGACCAATCCGTCCGTGGTTTTTGCCGACTCGTCGGCGAACGTGCTGCACGTCACGCTGAGCGCGACGACGGGCTACACCGACGCCAAGGTGTCCGCCTGCCTGCGTCGTGTCGCCATCCACGAGCTGGGCCACGCCCTGGGGCTGCTCAAGCACAGCCCGTACGGAGCGGACATCATGAATGCCACACCGACGGTCACAACGCCGGCGGCCGAGGACCGGCGCACGATCGAGCTGCTGTACCACACCCGCGCCACCGTTGCCCCGCCGCCCCGCTAGCGGCTCGCCGCTTGACACCGGCCTCCGGCTTCCATAGCATAACTCCTTCACTAAAAAGGACTTGTATCTTCGATGCCGATCCGTCGCCAGGACGCCCTGGACTACCACGCGAAGGGCCGCCCTGGGAAGATCCAGGTCTCCCCGACGAAGCCCTTCAAGAACCAACGGGACCTGTCCCTCGCCTACACCCCCGGGGTCGCCGAACCGTGCCGTGAGATCGCGCAGCACCCCGAGAGCGTCTACAGCTACACCGCCAAGGGGAACCTCGTCGCCGTGGTCAGCAACGGGACCGCGGTTCTCGGGCTCGGCAACATCGGGCCGAGCGCCGCGAAGCCCGTGATGGAGGGCAAGGCGATTCTGTTCAAGGCGTTCGCCGATCTGGACGTGTTCGATCTGGAAGTAGGCAGCGAGCATCCCGACGATCTGATCCGGTTCTGCCAGCTGCTCGAGCCGACCGTTGGGGGGATCAACCTCGAGGACATTCGCTCGCCCGACTGCTTCTACGTCGAAGAGCGGCTGCGGGCCACCCTTGGCATCCCGGTGTTCCACGACGATCAGCACGGCACAGCGATCATCTCGGGAGCGGCGTTGCTGAACGCTCTCGAGCTCGTGCGGAAGCCGATCGACGGCGTGCGGATCGTCTTCGCCGGGGCCGGCGCCGCGGCGATCGCGACGGCGGAGCACTACGTGCGTCTCGGCGTCAGGCGCGAGCACATCGTGCTGTGCGATCACCGGGGCGTGATCCACGCCGCGCGGGACGATCTGGACGACTACAAGCGTCGCTTCGCGGCCGAGACGTCTCTGCGCACGCTCGCCGAGGCGCTCAAGGGGGCGGACGTGTTCGTCGGTCTCTCGACGGGCGGCATCGTGAGCGGTGAGATGGTCGCCGCGATGGCCGCGCGGCCGATCATCTTCGCGCTCGCGAACCCCACCCCCGAGATCATGCCGGACGAGGCGATGCGGGCCCGGCCCGACGCGATCATCGCCACCGGCCGGTCGGACTTCCCGAACCAGGTGAACAACGTCCTCGGCTTTCCATTCATTTTTCGTGGCGCGCTCGACGTGCGCGCTCGAGGCATCACCGAGGACATGGAGATGGCCGCGACGCGCGCCCTCGCCGCGCTCGCGAAGGCAGAAGTGCCGGACTCGGTGACGCGGGCGTACGGGCTCGAGCGGCTGCGCTTCGGGCCCGACTACCTGATCCCGAAACCCTTCGACCCCCGCGTACTCCTGTGGGTGGCGCCGGCGGTGGCATGGGCGGCGGTGGCGTCCGGGATGGCGGGGCGCGTGATCGACGTGGAGGAGTACCGCGCCGAGCTCGACGCGCGCCTGGGACGGGCGCGGGAGGTGATGCGGGGTCTCACCACGCGCGCGCAGCAGGCGCCGCAGCGGATCGTGTTCCCGGAAGGGGAGGACGCGCGCATCGTCAGGGCGGCGCGGATTCTCGCGGATGAAGGCGTGGCGGCGCCGATCTTGCTCGGCGATCCCGCCTTGATCCGGCGCCACGCCGACGACAGCGGCGTGACGCTCGAGGATCTCGAGCTCGCGAACCCCAGGGTTGCTCCGGACCGCGAGGCGCTCGCGACCGAGCTGTGGGAGCGCCGCCGTCGCAAGGGTATCACCCTCCGCGAGGCTCGCGTCCGCGTCGAGGATCCGATGTACTACGCGCTCCTGATGTTGCGGGCGGGTCGCGCCGATGCGGTGGTCGCGGGGGAGGACATGTACTATCCCGACGCCATCCGACCGGCCCTCGAAGTGATCGGCGCCGGGCCGGGACGGCGCCACGTGAGCGGCATCTACATGTTGGTGTTCCCCCAACAGACGTTCTTCTTCGCCGATTGCACCGTGAACATCGAGCCGGACGCCGAGACCCTCGCTGAGATCGCCTCCGCGACCGCGCAGTTCGTGTCGCGGCTCGGGATCGAGCCGCGGGTGGCGATGCTATCGTTCTCGAATTTCGGGTCCGTGAAGCACCCGGCCGCGGCCAAGGTACGGCAGGCGGTCGCTCTGCTGCACCAGCGGGAGCCGGCGCTCGAGGTGGACGGCGAGATGCAGGCGGACACAGCCGTCGTCGAGCGCATCCTCACGCAGACCTACCCGTTCGCCCGCCTGAAGAGCGCCGCCAACGTGCTGATCTTCCCGAATCTCGACGCCGCCAACATCGCCTACAAGCTGCTCGACCGGATCGGCGGCTCACAGGCGATCGGGCCCATCCTCGTGGGCATGGCCCAGCCGGTGCACATCCTGCAACGCGGCGCCGACGTCGGCGACATCGTGAACATGGCCGTGATCGCCGCAGTGGACGCCCAGGAGCACGGCCGCACGCCGCGTCCGCCAGCGTGACCCGCAGGGGGCGAGAGGGCACGATCGCGACGCGCACGACACGCCCGGCGCTCGACCTTCAGGCGGGCCACCGGAATCTCGCGCCCGCCGAGCTGTACGAGCACGCCCTGCGGCTCGGGGAGGGCGTGCTGGGGGATGCAGGCCCCCTGTGCGTCGTGACCGCGCCGCACACCGGCCGGAGTCCGGACGACAAGTTCATCGTGCGCGATGCCCGCACGAGCGAGCGCGTGTGGTGGGGCGCCAACCGGCCGCTCGCGCCCGAGCAATTCGCACTGCTTCAGGAAGCCGTCGCGCAGCACCTCGCCGCCCGAGAGCTGTTCGTGCAGGACCTGTTCGCGGGGGCGGACCCCGGCCACCGGGTCGCGATGCGGGTCGTCACCCCGAACGCGTGGCATGCCCTGTTCGCGCGCAACATGTTCCTGCGGCCGACTCCGGCCGACCTGCGCAGCTTCACGCCCGACTGGCAGGTGCTGCATGCCCCCGAGCTCCAGGCCGACCCCGCCCGGCACGGCACCCGCTCCGGCACGTTCATCGCCCTCGACTTCGGCACGCGGACGATCCTCATCGGCGGCACGCGCTACGCGGGCGAGGTCAAGAAGGCGGTGTTCACGACGCTCAACTACCTGCTCCCCGAGCGCGACGTGCTGCCGATGCACTGCTCGGCGAACCTGGGGCTCGCGGGCGACGTGGCGCTGTTCTTCGGGCTCTCGGGCACCGGCAAGACGACGTTGTCCGCCGACCGGGAGCGCGCCCTGATCGGCGACGACGAGCACGGCTGGAGCGGCCGCGGCGTGTTCAACTTCGAGGGCGGGTGTTACGCCAAGGTGATCCGGTTGTCGCGCGAAGCGGAGCCGGACATCTACGCCACGACCCGGATGTTCGGCACGGTGCTCGAGAACGTGGTCGTGGACCCGGCGACGCGCACGCTCGACCTCGACTCGGCGGCGATCACCGAGAACACGCGCGCGTCCTACCCGATTCACTTCATGCCCAACCACGTGCCGAGCGGCATGGCCGGCCACCCCTCCCACATCGTGTTCCTGACGTGCGACGCCTATGGCGTCATGCCGCCGATCGCGCGACTGTCGTCCGCTCAGGCGATGTACCACTTCCTGTCCGGGTACACGGCCATACGCCACCCTGCTTGGCGCGAAGATCGCGCGGCACGAGGTGCGCTGCTGGCTGGTGAACACGGGGTGGACCGGCGGGCCGTACGGCACCGGACAGCGGATCGCCCTCGGGCTCACCCGGGCCATGGTGCGGGCGGCGCTCGCCGGCACGCTGGACCGCGCCCCGACCGCTCGCGAGCCCGTGTTCGGCCTGGAGGTCCCGCGCCAGGTCCCGAGCGTGCCCGACGAGGTGCTGCGTTCCCGCGAAACGTGGCCGGATGCCGCGGCCTATGACGTCCAGGCCGCCCGGGTCGCGGAGCTGTTCCGTCGCAACTTCGAGCAGTTCGCCCCCCGCGTCCCCCCGGCCGTGCGGGACGCCGGGCCCGCGTGAGTCAGTTCGAGGTCGTTCGCGATCCACTCTGGGACAACATCCGGCTCGAGCCCGAGGCGCTCGCCGTGGTGGATACGCCCGCGGTTCAGCGCCTCCGCTACGTGCGCCAGCTGGGGCACGCGTTCCTGGTCTATCCCGGCGCGACGCACACGCGCTTCGAGCACGCCCTGGGCGCGTATCATCTCGCGCGCCGCGCGCTCGCCCAGCTCGAAGAGGTGACGGGGAGCGCTCCCGTCCCCACCACCGACCTGCGCCGGCTCAAGCTGTCCGCGCTGCTCCACGACATCGGCCACTATCCCTTCTCGCACGCGCTCGAGGAGGCCGGCCTCCCGCACCACGAGGAGCTGGCCGCGCGCCACCTCCAGGCAGGGGAGCTCGCGCAGCAACTGGAACGGCTGGGCGCCGCCCCCGATACCCTGTTGCCGCTGATCCAGGGGAGGCGCCAGGCGGGGGGAGCCCTCGCAGGACTCGTATCGGGCTCGCTTGACGTCGACAAGCTCGACTACTTGTCGCGCGACGCACAGATGTGCGGCGTGCCATACGGCGTGATCGACGTTGACCGTCTGCTCGCCTCGCTGACGGTCGTCGCCGGCCCCGACGGCGCCCCGGCGCTGGCGCTGCACGACAAGGGGCTCGCGGCGCTCGAGTCGCTGCTGTTCGCGAAATACCAGATGTACCGCAACGTGTACTGGCACCACGCGGTCCGCGCCGCCACGGTGATGTTCACGCGCCTTGTGCGCGTGGCGCTCGCCGGGGGACGCCTGCGCGTGGACGACATCGCCCTGGCGACGGACGAGGGACTGATCTACGAGCTCCAGCGCGAGGACACGACGGGGCTCGCGCACGCGCTGCGCGAGCGGCGCCTGGCAAAGCGCGCGCTCGATGTTCCGGCGACGGAGCTTCCCGCCGACACCGCTGCCTGGCCGGCCGACGATCCCGATCTGAGAAGCCGGGTGGAGGACCGCGTGGCCGCTGAGCTGGGGCTCGCGGAGCACGAGCTGTTCCTCGATTTCCCCGCCAAACCGGACATGCTCGCCCTCGACCTGCCGCTCGTCAAACGCGACGGGACTGTCACGCATCTCGCAGGCGCGGCAGCGGCGGAGCATCTCGGCTTGCCGGGCGTTGCGGCGGAGCTCTACCGCACGGCCCGGCGTCTGCGCGTGTTCGTGCTG
>QHTZ01000014.1 GCA_003221005.1 Gemmatimonadota bacterium | reverse complement strand
CAGTTCGACTACGCGGGCACCGTGCTCCGGGATTTCACCGGATCCTTCGCGTATACCGCCGACTTGGATCAAGACAACATCCTGGGTGAGTGCGCGCCGGAGCTGGGTGTCGAGGACGATTGCCCGGTCACATTCCCCGCTCCGGGCCAGCCGATCGACCCCGGTGTGTACGTCGACCACCCCCTCGCGGGCGACATCATTCAGATCCCGGCCGGCGGGCGTGTGCAGCTCAAGGACGGCAGCATCCTGATCACCAAGGCCGATACGGCCGTCACAGGCGGCGGGTCGGGCAACCCGGCGCTGTCGGACGGTGGCGTGCCGTTCGCGTACGTGGACAACGACGTGCTGAACTCGTTCACGTACTACTATGCGGTGACGGCGTTCGACGTGAACTCGCTCCGGTCAGGTCCGAGCTCGCTCGAGTCCCCCAAGACTACGCTCAAGACGGCGACGCCGCGCCACACGGCTGGCCAGACGGCGGCTGGCTCCATCACGGCTCCCAAGCTGCTCTCGGCGAGCGGTGCCACGCTCAACCCGAAGGCGGCGCTCCCGAAGATCGATTCCCTGACGGGCATATTCACGGGCCCCATGCCACCGACGAACGGGGTCGTGACGGGCCTCGCGGTGTTCGCGGCCCAGATCATCACCGGCGGGACCGTGACCATCACGATCGACTCGATCCTACCAGGGCATGGGGACGAAGGCGACGGGATCAGCCCGCCCGCGCCGACGCAATACTACGTGTCGGCTGTGGGGCCAACGGGGTCGTCCAGTCAGGTCATACCGTTGCAGCTGAGCGGTGGCGCTGACGACGGTTCCACGGTGGGATACGTCCCGGTGACGGCGGTCGATGCCACGCGGGGCGCTCCGTTCGGCGGGGCCGCGACGTTCTCGCTGTACTCGAGCGTTTCCCTCGCCGCGTCCGGCACCTGGCGGCTGCAGTCGTGGGGCCGCGGTGACGCCAACGCCAGTCCGAGCCGTTCGTTCCGGAACGGCCCGCGGTGGTGGGCCGGGGCGGCTAACGAGAATACGCCGAACCCAAACTCGAAGGAGTGCTTCCCGCCGGCCGGCTCGTGCGTGCAGGCGGACTTGAGCCTCAACGCGGGGGCGATCGCCGGAGTCTCAATCTTCCACGTGTCGCCCTACCTCACCGTGACGAGCATCCCACAACGAGAGATCGATGCCGTGCTCGCGAGTGTCACCCGGGCCGCTGACTTCCAGGTGTACTGGGGAGCGAGCGGGGCGATCGATTCCGTCGTGGACGTGACGCACGGAGTGCGGGCGCCCTTCAGTAAGAAGATCCGCGCGGGGTGGGGCATCCTCAATGATTCGTCCTTCACGAACACGACGCAGGCTGCCACCCCGGACAAGAATAACGCTCTGCTCACCTGGAGCGATCTCGCGTGCGTGGACCCAATCCCGACGTTCATACCGGTTAACCTCGCGGTGTCGCCTCCAGCCCCCATTTGCGCCGGTACGACGCCCGCATTCCTGATGGATCACGCCAAGCTGACCCCGATCGCGATTACGTCCTCCTCGTTCGCGGGGACCTCGGCCCTGACCACCACAGGTAATGGGTTCATCTTCTATCTGAACGGCCACTTCTTCCTGATGCAGATGGCCGCGCTCCCCGCGACGGGAACCGTGTGGAATGCGCGGTTCTATTCCGGCGCCGTGCGGATGAACGCTGCGGACTCGACGAAGTATTCGTTCTCCAGCTCGGTTCGCCCGCCGGCGGTGCCGGGGCTGCGGTCGCAGTTCCAGTTCGCCGGGTCCACCTTCGACTCGACGGCGACGAACGATTCGGTGCTGGCGCACGTGCACACCGTCCCCGATCCGTACTACGTGACGAACGCGCTCGAGAACTCGCCCAACACCAAGGTGCTCAAGTTCGTCAACCTGCCGTCGCGCTGTATCATCCGCATCTACTCGACCAGCGCGATCCTGGTGCGGGTGATCACGCACGACGATCCGACGGATGGGGGCGAGCAGGACTGGGATCTGCGGAACCGCAACAACCAATTCGTGGCGTCCGGCGTGTACTTCTACCACGTCGAGGCCGCGGACGGCAAGACCAAGGTCGGCCGGTTCACCGTCGTCAACTTCGCGCCGTGAGGGGGAATCTCATGAGAAACTTGGCAAGCGGTGGTCTCGGCGCGCTCGTGTTGGCGGCGTTGCTGTGCGCTCCGGCGGTCGCGCAGACGACCGCGCAAGACAACACGGGCTTCGGCACGAGCTCGGCGGAGTTCCTGCTGTTCGGCGCCGGCGCGCGGGGCACCGCCTTGGGCGGCGCCGTCGCGGCCCTCACCACCGACGTCACGGCGCTGTACTACAACCCTGGAGACCTGGCGCAGATGTCCCGGCCCGGCGCCATGGTCTCGACATACAGCTACATCGCCGACACGCGCTACTCGTGGGCGGGGCTCGCCTTCCCGATGTCGGGGGGGTCGCGCGCGCTCGGCGTGAGCGTGGGGACGTTTGGCTTCAGCGACCAACCCGTGTACACCGTGGACCAGCCGGAGGGCACCGGGGAGACGTACTCCGTGGCGGAAACGTTCATCGCGGGTACGTACTCGCAGAACTTCTCCGACCGGTTTTCGGCCGGTTTCACCGCGAAGCTGATTTCCGACAAGCTCGGCAAGACGGCCGCCACGGGGTTCGCGGTGGACTTCGGTACCAACTTCCACGCGACCGTCGGCCAACGCCCGATCCGCGGCGCGTTTGTGATTCAAAATCTCGGCACCAATCTGAAGCACACCGGCTCGGCGCTGGATCAGACCGTCCTCCGCCCGCCGCCACAGGGAACGGTGGACGTGCCGCAGCAGCCCCAGCAGGCGTCTCTCAAGACGTCCGGGTGGAGCCTCCCGGTGCTGTTCCGGGTGGCGGTGGCGTTCGACCTCGTCACCATGGCACAGCAACGCGTGACCCTGATGGGAGAATTCAGCCAGCCCAACAACGACAAACCGGGCGCGGGAGCCGGACTCGAGTACACCGCCTCCAACATCGGCAACTCTGGCTTCTTCGTGGCCGCGCGCGGGAGCTATACGCTGCAGCCGGCGAACGATCTCGATCCCGGCACCGGCGCCGGGTTCCAGACGCAGTACACCGTGGGCACGTTGTCGAACTACGGCTTGGCTGCGGGGGGCGGCATCGGTTGGGCCAAAGGAAACTTCAAGCTCGGGCTCGATTACGCGTACAAGAACCTCGGGCCCCTGGGCGCGACGGACTTCGTCAGCTTCAGCTTGGGCTGGTAGCTCGCTGATCGGTTTGAAGGGGAACGGCAGCTGGCGCCGCGGGGCGTGCGTCGCGGCGGCGCTGTGGGTGGGTCTGGCGGCGTCGGGAGCGGTAGCGCCGTTGCCGGGGCAGGAGGACGGTGCCCTCGGACTCACGGCGGTGCGATTTTACCGGCCGCTCGCGCAACAGACGTTCGTCGAGGTGTTCTGCCAGGTCCCGCTCGCGAGCCTCGGGGCGCTAGCCGACAGGAGCCGTCAGGCAGCGTACCGCGTCGCGGTCTCGGTGCGGGACAGCACGAGCCTCGAGCTGCTGCGGCAGTCGTGGGACCGGACGGTGGACGGATCGCTCCTCAGTGTCGCGGGAGCGGCGAGCGCAGAGCACTTCCAGTTCGCAGGCCCGCCGGGACGGTACGTCGTCGAAGTGGCGATTACCGATTCCGCGAGCGGACGCGTCACCCGTCAGCGGACCGTCGTGACCGCGTACGCACAGAGGCCGGCTGCCTCGGACCTCGTGGTGGTGAGCGCGGTAAGGTCGGCGGGGGCCGGCGACACGGCGCCGCGCGCCGGCGAGTTCCAGCGGGGCTCGCTGTTCCTGGAGACCTCGGGCCGGCCCGTCGCGACGTCGGAGCAAGCGCGCCTGGGCTATTACCTCGAGCTGTACGCGGCGCGGGCCGAGACGGTGTCGGTGGCGGGGCGCGTGGTGGACCGTGGGGGAAAACAGCTCGTCGCGACGAGTCCCCAGCGGATTGTCGTACCGGTCGGGGGCGGCGCGACCACCGCGATGCTGGACCTGAGCGGGCTGCCGCCCGGGCGGTATCGGCTCGAGCTCGTGCTCGATACGCCTGATTCACAGGTGGTGCGGGGCGCGCCGTTCGGCATCAACGCGCTCGGCTCACGGCCGCTGGCCCCCGCGGGCCGGGAGGCAAGCGACAGTCTCACCGGGCTGACGGAGGCGCAGCTGGACTCGATGTACGCGCCCCTCGTTTACCTGATGGGTCCGGGAGAGCGGGGCATCTATCCGCCGCTCACCGTCGAGGGGAAGCGGGCATTTCTGCGGCAGTTCTGGGCGAAGCGGGACCCGACGCCCGGCACGGCGGCGAACGAGTTCGAAGCGGTGTTCTATCGCACCGTCGCCGAGGCCGACAACCGGTTCCACGAGGGCGGGGCGTCGGGCGTGCCCGGGTGGCGTACCGATCGCGGCCGCATCTTCATCCGCTACGGGGCGCCTGACGAGGTACTCGATCGGCCGCAGGCGGGGAGTTCGCGGCCGTATCAGGTGTGGAAGTACACGGGGAGGAAGCCGCGCAAGTTCATCTTCCTCGATACGAGTTTGTTGGGGAACTACGAGCTGATTTGGACGGACGAGCGTCGCGAGCCCTCGCGCCCCGACTGGCAGGAGTTGCTGGGGTCCGAAGCGCTGGACGACGCGCAACGGTTCTAGGCACGCTCCCCGTAAGTGAGGTACGTATGCTGCCACGTCTATCTGGTCCAATCGGTGTGATCGCGGCGCTCGCCGCTGTTGCGGTGGCCTGCGCGAAGGACCCCACCGCCGACGGCGCGGGCACGCCGGCCGCGATCCAGGCGGCCCTCGCTGCGCTGAACATCAACATCGGCAAGACGGGGACGGTCGCGGCGTCGGTCGTGGACGTGCGGCAGGCCCCGCTCGAGGCGTCGATCGCCTTCACGACCTGCAACGCCGCCATCGCCACCGTTACTGCTGACACCAGCTACCATCCCGTGCCGGCAACGTCCGCGCGGGCGGTGGTCGCGAGCGTCCTTCCCGGCACGAGCTGCGTCACCGTCTCGAGCGGCGGCCTGACGCCCGACACGGTGGGGGTCAACGTGATCAAGTCGACCCCGAGTCTCGGGACCGCGACGAACCTGCCGAGCAACAAGACTTCCTTTATCATCGGGGATGTGCTTAACGACACCGCGAGGCTCGGGGGCGGCTTCGGCACGCTGAGCGGAACGCTGACGTTCAATCTGTACAACAACACCACCGCCGACTCCTGCGCCCCGTCGCCGGTCTTCTCTGAGGCGTTCCCCGTCAGCGGCGCCGGCACGTTCGCTACGTCGTTAGGCTTCACGTCGAACAGGCTGGGGACGTGGCACTGGCGGGTGGTGTACAGCGGGGACGCTTACAACAAGAGCGTCAAGCCGGCGTGCACGGCGCAGACGTTCTCGGTCAAGGCGGCGACGACCATCGCTGCCACGGCGAGCCCGACGAGCGGGACCGGCAGGTTCACGATGGTGGACACGGCGACGCTCGGCGGCGGCTCGGTGACGCCGGCGCCGAAGGGCACGATGGTGTTTTCGCTGTTCAATCCCAGTCAGGCGACGTGCGGCGGAGCGGCGGTCTTCACTGACACCGTCAAAGTGACCGGGCTCGGCAAGTACGGGACGAAGGGCACCAAGGCGGACACGGCGGGGACCTGGCACTGGGTCGCGTCGTACAGCGGCGACAGCATCAACCACGAACAAGCCAACCCCTGCGACGCTAGCGCGCAGGTCGTGGTGAGCAGCGCCGTGACCACCCTCTCTACCAGCGCGAACCCGGCCGCTGCGGCTGTGGGGGATACGCTCAAGGATGGGGCGACGCTCGGAGGTGGCTCGGGTCCGACGGGGACCATCACCTTCAAGCTGTTCGGTCCCACGGACGCGACATGCGCGGGCACGCCTGCCTTCACGAATACGGTCACGGTGACTGGTAACGGCACCTATTCCACGTCGAAGGGCTTCAAATCGAACGCTGCGGGGACCTGGCACTGGACTGCGACATACAGCGGGGATGCGATCAACCTCCTGAGCAGCACGGCGTGTGCGGCCGAGCCGGTCACAGTGACTTAGGGGGTTACGGTGGTGGCTGAGCGCGCGGCGCCCGCGAGGATCGCGGGCGCCGCGTGTTTTCGGAACTACCCCCAGCACCGGGGGTCTGTAGTCGGGTGATCTTGCGCCGCTGCACCGCCGTCGCTTTGCACCTTCTGGCCGTCGGCCCGGCGGCGCAGGCACAGGCGGACTCGACCCGCGCGGCCGACCGGCTCGGGGGTTTCTCCGAGGCTCAGCTCGACAGCTTGTACGGCCCGCTGGTCTACCTCATGCAGGCGGAGGAGCGGGGCGTCTACCCCGCGCTGTCGCTCGCCGGCAAGCGGGACTTCCTCCGGCGCTTTTGGGCGCCGCGCGACCCTACCCCGGGGACGTCGAAGAACGAGGCGGAAGAAACGTTCAACGCGCGGATCGCCGTGGTCAACCGGAAGTTTCGTGAGAGCGGGACGAGCGACGTTCCCGGATGGCGCACCGACCGCGGACGGATCTACCTCGAGTACGGCCCACCCGACATCACACTCGGCCGGCGCGGACCGGGCGTCGCGGTGCCGTTCGATCTGTGGAAGTACACGCGCGGCAAGATGCGCAAATATTGCTTCGTGGATCTCACCGGCTTCGGCAACTACGTGCTCGTGTACTCGAACGACCCGGCCGAGCCGAGCCGCCCCGACTGGAGCGTGCTCGTGGGGGACGAGTACGCGGAGGACGTGTTGAGGTTCTAGGCGGTAAGGGGCGGTAAGGGGCGGCAGGGGGCGGTAAAATGATGCCGGCTGCGTAGCAGGGGTTGGCGCGGCGCAATCGCGCTCCACAATGTGCCGAGCGTGTTACCGTATGAGCGCTTCGCCGCGTGGCAGCGGTGCCATGAGCTGGCATTGGCCGTCTATCGTGTCACGCGGTCCTTCCCGACAGATGAACGCTACGGATTGACGTCTCAGGCACGTCGCGCCGCATTTTCCGCCGCGGCCAACATCGCGGAGGGGTCGGCGAAGCGCGGCCGGCGCGAGTTCATTCGATACCTCGACATCACCATCGGCTCTTTGTCAGAGCTCTCGTATGTGTTTCGTCTTGCACATGATCTGAACGTGCTTGTCGGTGAGGACTGGGAGGAATTGAGCGGTCTCCGCGCGCGTGCCGGATTTCTATCGTGGCGCTTGTACGAGAAGCTCCGAGGCACGCACGGGGACGGGAAGAGATGACGGGAAGCGTTTCTCTACCGCCTCTTACCGCCTCCTACCGCCCCTTACCGCTCAGTCATCTCTGAATTGTCTCTGGTACAGCCGTGCGTACAGCCCGTGCCTGGCCAACAGGTCGACGTGAGTGCCTTCCTCTACGACGCGTCCGCGGTCCAGTACAACCAGCCGGTTCGCCCGGCGCACTGTGGAGAGCCGGTGGGCGATAATCAGCGTGCTGCGGCCCTTGAGCAGCCGCTCGAGCGCTTCCTCGATCAGCCGCTCGCTCTCGGCATCGAGGCTCGAAGTGGCTTCGTCGAGGATCAGCACGGCGGGGTCCTTGAGGAGGGCGCGCGCGATCGCCACCCGCTGGCGCTGGCCTCCGGAGAGCTTGATGCCGCGCTGGCCGACGAGCGTCGCGTAGCCCTGCGGCAGCCGGTCGACGAACTCGTGCGCGTGCGCCGCGCGGGCGGCGGCGACGATCTCCGCTTGATCCGCGGTCGGCCGCCCGTAGCCGATGTTTTCCGCCACGGTGCCGCTGAACAGC
>QHTZ01000013.1 GCA_003221005.1 Gemmatimonadota bacterium | reverse complement strand
CCGATGAACCCCACGACGAGGCCCAGCACGACGCGCCAGTTCAGCTCCCCCGTGCCCCCCGGGATGATTGCGTCGAAGAACGCCATCCAGAGCGCCACGGTGACGACGAACAGGCTCGCCATGCCGGACGTGGTGTACTGCTCCGCCCATACTACGAACGCGTTGCCGCCGCCCAGCAGCAGGACGCCCACGATCGAGAGCGTCTTCCAATCGGCGGACCGTCGGGGGAGACGGTCGCCGAGCGCGAGGGCGAGGGCGGCCAGGAGCGCGCCCGCCACGAGGAATCGCAGACCCGCGAACAGGAACGGCGGTAGCACGCCCACGCCAACCCGGATGGCGAGATAGGTCGAGCCCCAGACGACGCAGACGATGAGGTAAGCCGCGAGGGCCCGTCCCTTGAGCGCGCTCATTTGAGTTGTGTAACGATAGCGGGTTCCCCTGCGGCGATATATCCGCTTCCTGCGGCGTAATCGTCCTTTGATCGGGGCAATCTCCGTCGTTACTATTTCGCCATGTCCCACCGTGCCCCAGCGCTCGCCCGTCTCCGTTCCCTGGTCCGGACGTTCTCCCGGGCACTGCTCGGCTATTCCGGGGGCGTGGATTCGGCTTGTGTGGCGGTGGTGCTGCGCCAAGAGTTGGGTCGCGACCGCATGCTCGCCGTGATCGGGCGCAGCGCGTCGTACCCCGTGGCCCAATGGGAGGCCGCCCGGCGCGTCGCGGCGCAATTCGACGTGCCGCTGCTCGAGGTCGAGACGCACGAGCTCGACGACCCGAGCTACCGGGCGAACCCCACGAACCGCTGCTTCTTCTGCAAGCGCGAGCTGTGGGCCCGGCTCACCGTCGAAGCGCGCGCGCGCGGCTTCGGCGTCGTGTGCGACGGCACGAATGCGGACGACCTGCGGGAGCATCGGCCCGGGCGCGCCGCGGGGGTGCAGGTGGGGATCCGCTCGCCGCTCGCGGAAGCGGGGATGACAAAGGCGGACGTCCGCGCCGCGGCCCGCGCCCTTGGCCTCCCGGTCTGGGACGCTCCCGCGGCGCCCTGCCTCTCGAGCCGCGTCGCCTACGGGCTCGCGATCACGCCGTCGCGCCTCAGGCAGGTCGAGACCGCCGAGGCCTACCTGCGAGAGCTGGGGGTGACCGGGGACCTGCGGGTGCGACACCACGGTGACCTGGCGCGCATCGAGGCTGAGCCCTCCTGGATTCCGTGGATCGCCGAGCGCAGCAAGTCGATCACCGCGCACCTCGTCGCCCTCGGCTTTCGCGCAGTCGAAATCGACCCCCGGGGTTACCGCCGGGGGAGTCTCCTTCTCGAGCCGAGCGGAGGGCGGTGAGGCTATTCGTCGCCCTCAACCTGCCCGACCGGGTGCGCCAGGGCCTCTGGGAGGCGGTGGCCGGGCTGCGGGAGTTGGGGCTCCCCGTGAGATGGGTTCGCCCCGAGGGCATTCACCTGACGGTCAAGTTCCTGGGAGAGGTCGCGGCCGAGCAGGAGCCCGCGTTGCGCGAGGCACTGACGCGGGCCGCAGCCGGCGGGCGTCCCCTGCCCGTCGCCATGCGCGGGTTCGGCGTGTTTCCTGATCACACCCGGCCGCGCGTGATCTGGGCCGGGCTCGACCCCGATCCCGCGCTGGAGCTGCTCCAACACCGCGTCGAGCAGGAGTTCGCGCCGCTGGGGTTCCCGACGGAAGGGCGGCCATTTCACCCCCATCTCACCCTCGGGCGCGCGGCGCGCGACGCTCGGCCGCAGGACTTCCGCGGGCTCGCTGCGGCCATCGAGGCGCTACGCTACGACGAGACGGTGCTCGTCGGGTCGGTCGATCTGATGCAGAGCGTCTCCCAGGGAGGCGGTATGGTGTATCACGTGCGGCACAGTGAACGGCTGCCTTAAGGGAATTCTCCGGCTCGTCGGTCTGGCGCTCCTCCTCGTGGTGGGAGCCGTCGCCTGGTGGTTTCGAGAGCCGATCCTGCGCACCGCCTCGCGCTACGTCGGGCGGCACGGGACGGCGCTTCCCCCCGTGGCCGACACGGCGGTTGGCGCCCCGACTCCCAAGGCGCTCCAGAGCACGCAAGGGAAAATCGAGAAGCTCAAGCAGCCCACCGGACCCGACTCCGTCGTGCTTTCGCCCAACGAGATCGCCTCCCTCGTAGGGAGCAGCATCGACTGGTCGGTGCGCAAGAGCTTCGACTCGCTGCGAGTGGAGCTGCTCGAGGGCTCGATCGCCGTGTACTGCCGCCTCGACACGCGACTGTTGCCGCGTGACGCGCTGGGTCCCCTCACCGGAATGCTGAACCCGATGGAGCCGCTCCGGATTGCGGGCCCGCTTTCGATCGAGCGGCCGGGCATCGCACGCTGGAAGATCGAGGAGCTGACCCTGCGCGGTATTCAGTTCCCGGCCCCCATGGTGACCGAGCTGGCGCGGCGCACCGCCGGGGCCGACGCGACGGGGGCGGTCCCGCTGCGCGTCTCCCCCGCCTTCCAGCAGGTCGTGATTCATCCGACGGGAGTGATCCTGTTCCGCCACCGCCGCAGCGGGGGGGGCGGATGAAGCGCCGCGTGCTGGTGGTGGACGACGAGAAGGGAGTCCGCGAGGCGTTGAAGCAGGTCCTCGAGTTCGAGGACATCGAGGTGCAGACGTGCGCGTCCGGCGGGGAGGCGCTGCGGGTGTACCCGGAGTTCCGGCCGCACCTCGTATTGCTCGACGTGAAGATGCAGGGGATGGACGGCCTGGCAACGCTGCGCGCGCTGCGCGAGCTCGATGCCCGGGCGCAGGTCGTGATGATCTCGGGTCACGGCACGATCCAGACCGCCGTCGGGGCGACGCAGCTCGGCGCCTACGATTTCCTCGAGAAGCCGCTCGACACCGATCGCATCCTCCTTACGTTGCGGAACGCGCTCCAGCACGTCGACCTGTCGCGCGAAAACGTGCGCCTGCGCGACGAGGTGCAGGCGCGGCACCAAATCGTGGGCTCGAGCAAGGCGATCAAGCAGCTCATCGAGCGCATCGAGAAAGTGGCTCCCACTCCGGCCCGCGTGCTGATCACGGGTGAGAACGGGACCGGCAAGGAGCTCGTCGCGCGCGCGATCCACGCCCTTTCGCCACGCGCGGCCGCAGGGGGGCCGTTTGTCGAAGTGAACTGCGCGGCGATCCCGGGTGAGCTGATCGAAAGCGAGCTGTTCGGGCACGTGAAGGGGAGCTTCACCGGTGCGTTCGCGGATCGCGCCGGGAAGTTCGAGCTCGCCGACGCTGGGACGCTGTTCTTGGACGAGATCGGCGATATGAGCCTCGCCGCTCAGGCCAAGGTGCTGCGTGCGCTCGAGGACGGTGTCATCTCGCGCGTGGGCTCGGAGAAGGCGCTGCCGGTCGACGTGCGTGTGATCGCGGCGACGAACAAGACCCTCGCGGCGGAAATTGCCGCCGGGCGGTTTCGCGAAGACCTGCTGTACCGCCTGAACGTGGTGCCGATCGAGGTACCGCCGCTGCGCGCGCGGCGCGGCGACATTCCCCAACTCATCGAGCACTTCGTGGGGCAGCTCACGCGTAACACTGGGCTCGAAGCGAAGCCGTTCGACAAGGATGCGCTCACCCGGCTCACGGCCCACGACTGGCCCGGCAACGTGCGCGAGCTCCGCAATGCGGTGGAGCGGCTGCTGATCCTCGCGCCGGGTCCAGGAATTACGGTTGCGGACGTGGAGCGGATCGCGGCGGTGGGGACGGGGGACGGTGGACGCGGGACGAGTGCCGCGGACTTGGCCGCGGCGGCGTGGATGCGGGCCGCCACCTTCGAGGACTTCAAGCAGGCGGCCGAGCGCGCCTACCTGCTCGCGAAGCTCAAGGAAAACGACTGGAATGTGTCGGAGACGGCGCGCACATTGCAGATGCCGCGCAGCAACCTGTACAAAAAGATCGAGCGCTACCAACTCACACGGGAGGGGGGCGGAGGGACGTCGTGACGGACAAGGACCCGCAGAAGGATCGCGACTGGGACAAGGAAATGCGTGAGGTGGACAGGCTCCTCGGGAAGCTCCCCTACGCCGATCCCAAGCCAGGCGGCGGCGAGCCGACCCTCAGGAAGCCGGTGGCAGCGGTCGCAGCCTCGGGCCCCACGGTCGCGGGTACGTGGGCCAAGGTGGCGCTCGGACTGCTGATCGGCATCGGGATGACGCAGTGGCCCTACACCCACGGCTGCGGCCTCCGGCTCATCTTCTACCTTGTTGGGGTTGTTGCTGTGCTCGCAGCCGGCATCTGGAGCGGCGTCTCCTCGTGGAAGCGACGGCTCGGGTTCGCGCACGTCCTCTCCCACGTCCTGATCGTCTGGGGCACGGTCCTCGCCGTGCGGGAGGTGCTGCCGCGCATCGGCTCTGAAAAGGCGGCGACCCTGTGGCTCTGCCCCGATGTTCCCCTCAAACGCTGATGGACTTCAAGAACTTCATCGCCGGGGCATGGGTCGAGCCGTCCACCGGCGCGTACTTCGAGAACCGCAACCCGGCCGACGGGAACGACCTGATCGGGCGCTTCCCGAGCTCGGGCCCCGAGGACGTGAGCCGGGCGGCAGCGTCGGCGCAGCGCGGCTTCGCCCTGTGGTCCAGGACGCCGGCGCCGGTGCGGGGCCAGGTGCTACAGCGGGCCGGCGACCTCCTCGTCCGCCGCAAGGAAGAGCTGGCGCGTGCCATGACCCGCGAGATGGGCAAAGTCCTGCTGGAGAC
This sequence comes from Gemmatimonadota bacterium, assembly GCA_003221005.1. Taxonomy (GTDB): domain Bacteria; phylum Gemmatimonadota; class Gemmatimonadetes; order Gemmatimonadales; family GWC2-71-9; genus AG25. Next base: position 3,366 of record QHTZ01000013.1, on the reverse strand, counting down.
GCGGGGGGACGTCCAGGAGGGCATCGATACCGCCTACTACGCGCACACGGAGGGACGCCGCCTGTTCGGCCGCACCGTCCCGTCGGAGCTCCGGAGCAAGTGGGCGATGAGCTACCGCCGGCCGATCGGCGTCGCGGGGATCATCACGCCGTTCAACTTTCCCCTCGCGGTTCCCACGTGGAAGCTGTTCCCGGCGCTGCTATGCGGAAACGCCGTCATCTGGAAGCCGTCCGAGGACGTCCCGCACACGGCGCACTTGCTCGTCGAGCTGTTGCTCGAGGCCGGGCTCCCCCCGGAAGTGTTTCAACTGGTGCACGGCCTCGGCGCGGAAGCTGGAAAGGCCCTGGTCGAACACCGGGACGTGACCGTGATCTCCTTCACGGGCTCGACCGACACCGGCGCGGAGATCGGCGCCACCTGCGGGAAGCTGCACAAGCGGCTGTCGCTCGAGATGGGTGGCAAGAATGCGACCATCGTCATGGACGACGCCGATCTCGATCTGGCGCTCGAGGGGGTGCTGTGGGGGGCGTTCGGCACTACTGGGCAGCGCTGCACCGCTACGAGCCGGCTCATCCTCCACGAGAAGATCCACGACCGCTTCCTGAAGACTCTGGTTGACCGCGCGGAGCGACTGCACCTCGGGCCCGGGCTCGAGGAAAAAACCGAGGTAGGTCCGCTGATCCACGAGGAGGCCCGCCGCAAGGTGGAATCGTACGTGGAGATCGGGAAACAGGAGGGTGCGTCTGTGCTGACCGGCGGGCGGCGGCCCGGGAGCAAGGGGCTCGACTGCGGCTGGTTCTACGAGCCCACCGTGCTCGCTGGGGTAAGGCCGGGGATGCGGGTCGAACAGGAAGAGATCTTCGGGCCCGTGCTGTCGGTGATCCGGGTTGGCTCGCTCGCCGAGGCGATCCGCGTGAACAACGATGTGAAGTACGGTCTCTCGAGCGCGCTCTACACTCGCGATGTCAACGCGGCGTTCACGGCGATGACGGAGCTGGACACCGGGATCAGCTACATCAACGCGCCGACGATCGGGGCGGAAGCGCATCTCCCGTTCGGCGGCGTGAAGCAGACGGGGAACGGGCACCGCGAGGGCGGCTGGGAGGTGTACGACTTCTACTCGGAGACGAAAGTCGTGTACGTCGACTTCTCCGGAAAGCTGCAGCGCGCCCAGATCGACACAGAGCGTTGAGGCCGCGCGGATTCTGCCCCGCGCGCGGGGAAACGGTGACGCCCTGCCCGTCCCCTGTCGCTAGCGTCGCGTGTCGTGGCGCACGAATCCCTCGTGATCATTCTCTCCGTCGGCGGCTCGCCGCTCGACCGTGCCTCGCTCGCCGAGCTGCCCGAGGCGACCGTCGCGTGGCAGCGGCTCGAGTGCGAGGGAAGCGCGGCGTGCGTCGCCGCGCGCGTCCGGCATGCCGACCCCTCAGAGGCGTTCGGCGCCCGGATCCGGGGGTGGGCGAGGGCCCGCGGGTGGACGGTGACCGTTGCGCCGTCAGAGCCCCTTGGCTAAAGTAAAAGCCATGCCTGACTTGGGGGCCCCGTGGACGGGTTCCGGCGCCGCCCCGACGCCGGTGGCCAGTCGCCCCACCGAGCCACGCCAATCGAAACTGTCGCGTTGGTTCGACAGTTGGATGCGCTCCCTCGGCATGGCGTTCGTTCTCTTCGTCATCATCAAGACCTTCCTCGTCGAAGCCTTTCAGATCCCCTCGGGCAGCATGGAACGCACGCTCCTCGTGGGGGACTTCTTGTTCGTGAACAAGGCGGTGTACGGCGCCCAGATACCCGGCACCACGGCGCGGGTCCCGGGCTTCGAGAGCCCGCGCCGCGGGGAGGTCGTGGTCTTCGCCTTTCCGCGGAATCCCGAGCAGAACTACGTCAAGCGGGTCATTGGTGTCCCGGGGGACACGGTCGAGATGCGCGGCGGGCGCGTGCGCGTCAACGGCCGTTCCATCGCGGAGCCGTACGTGCAGCGCGTGGACCCGACCCGCGACGTGGCGGATCCGGAGTTTGGCTGGCAGCGCCGCTACTACGCGGGAGCGCCGGACGACCCGCTCCGCCAGCACCCGACGCGCGACAACTGGGGGCCGCTCGCCGTGCCCGACGGCAAGTACTTCGTCCTGGGGGACAACCGGGACAACTCGTCGGACTCGCGGTACTGGGGCTTCGTGGACGCGGCCGCCGTGAAGGGGCGGCCGTGGGTGGTGTACTTCAGCTACGACCGGGAAGCGCACGATGCGCTTCCCTGGCTGACCGATATTCGCTGGCAGCGGCTCGGCTCGGTCATTCACTGAGCACGGGTCCGGCGTAGACGTATCCGTGGACGCGGCCTCGCCGTCGGCGCGCGCCAGGGGAACGGGTTCCGTGCGGCGTTTTGCCTTGGTGGAGGGCTGAACACGCCATGCAACTGAACGCGGCGAAGCGGTCTTCGTACGATGAAGGGTCCCTCGATCAGTATCTCCGCGAGATCAGTCAGTATCCGCTGATTTCCCGCAAGGAAGAGGTGACGCTCGCGCAGCGCATCAAGCAGGGCGACGCCGAGGCCCTCGACAAGCTGGTCCGCTCCAACCTGCGGTTCGTCGTCTCTGTCGCGAAGAAGTACCAGAACCAGGGTGTCGCGCTCTCGGACCTCATCAACGAAGGCAACCTCGGGCTGATCCGCGCCGCGCATAAGTTTGACGAGACCAAAGGGATCAAATTCATTTCGTACGCGGTGTGGTGGATCCGCCAGGCGATCCTCCAGGCGCTGGCCGAGCAATCGCGTATCGTGCGCGTGCCCTTGAATCGCGCCGGTACGCTGCATCGCATCGGCAAGCGCTCGGCCTCCCTGCTGCAGGAGCTGGGCCGCGAGCCTACGGTCGAGGAGATTGCCGAGGGGATGGACATCTCCGAGGAGGAGGTTGCGAAGACGCTATCGATCTCCCAGGCGCACCTCTCGCTCGACGCTCCCCTCACCCCCGGCGAAGACAACAAGCTCCTCGACTACCTCCCCGACACCCAGAACCCCGGCCCCGACGACGAGATCTTCGAGCACGCGCTCACCGAGTCGATCGAAGAGGTGCTCAAGACCCTCAAGGAGCGCGAGGCCAAGATCCTCAGGCTGTACTTCGGGCTCGACGGCCAGGAGCCGATGACGCTGGAGGAGATCGGCTCGCTGCTCGGGATCACGCGCGAGCGCGTGCGGCAGATCAAGGAGAAGGCGCTAGCGCGGCTGCGGCACGTGTCCCGGGCCAGAGCGCTGGAGAGCTTCCTCTTCTAGAACGCTTGACGCCCGCTTGACGGCGGTCCACGATTGTCCCGCCGTGAAGCCGGGACCCGGTCGTCTCAGCGCCGTGATTCTCGCCCTCTCCGCGGCAGTCTGCGCGG
>QHTZ01000012.1 GCA_003221005.1 Gemmatimonadota bacterium | reverse complement strand
GGCCGCAGCGAGCGTGATCGGCAGCGCCGGGGGCGCGGTCGTGTCGAGCCGGGCGGCATCCACCGGGCCCTCCACCCCGACCTGGCGGCCCAGCCGGACCCGGGATACCGCCAGTGCCGAATCGCGGCGCAGGATATCCAGCCGCGCGCGATTCACTTCGAGCAGCAACTGTAACGAATCTGTCGCGATGGTGGCGCCAGCCTGGACGCGCACCCGCGCCACGCCCAGCTGCTCCGTCGCGCGCCGCAGCCGGTCGGCGGCCACGCGGGACAGGTCAGCTTCCGCGAGGACCGCATAGTACGCGCCGTCCGCCGCCAGCGCAGTGCGCAGCCGCGCGGCCGTTTCGTTGGCCTCGGCGCTCGCCACCGCGGCGCGCGAGCGCCCCAGCTCTGCGAACTTCCCAGCGCCAAAGAGCGTGTAACGCGCCTCCACGGTCGCGCTCGACGCCGTGGGGCTAATGGCGCCCGTGCCGAAGTTGAAGAACGGGTCCGAAAACTTCACGTAGCTGCTCGCCGCGGTGAGATGGGGCGTGAGCAGGTCCGCGAGCGCGGCGCGCCGCTCCCACGACGCCGTTGAGACGTCGGCGAGGGCGGCCACGGCGGTCGGATCCACCACGACTGCCAGGCGCCGCGCCTCCACCAGCGTCACCACGGGTACCTGCTGCGACGCGAGGCGCGACGGGAGTGCGGCCCCGAGCGCGAGCGCCAGCAGCACGGCGGGCAGCGCTGGGAGCGCGTCGGCCGTCTGGGTGAGCGCCGCGGGACGCCGGCTCCGCAGCCGCTCCAGCACGACGAACACCGCCGGCACGAGGAACAGGGTGATCAGCGTCGAGACGATCATGCCGCCGATGATGACGTAGCCGAGCGGCCGCCGGCTGCCGGCGCCCGCGCCGAGGCCGAGCGCGATGGGGAGCGCGCCGAACACCGTGGCGACCGACGTCATGAGAATCGGCCGCAGCCGGATCCGGCCGGCCTCGAGCATCGCCGCCACGGCGTCGCGGCCTCGCTCACGCAGACCATTGGCGTACGTCACGAGCAGGATCGAGTTCTTCGCCACGAGTCCGATGAGCAGGATCATCCCGACCTGGCTGTACACGTTGAGGGTCGAGCGCGCCACCCACAGGGCCGCCAGGGCGCCGGTCACGCCCAGGGGCACGGCCAGGAGGACCGTAAAGGGGTGCACCAGCGACTCGTACTGCGCCGCCAGCACCATGAACACGAAGATCAGCGCCAGCGCGAACGCGAAGTACAACGTGCTGCCGCTCTCGCGAAACTCGCGCGATTCGCCCGCCAGGTCCACCGTGCTCCCCGGGGGGAGCACCGCGGCGGCCGCCGCGTTCAACGAGTCCAGAGCCTGGCCCAGTGTGAACCCGGGCGCCATGCTGGCCGAGAGCGTGAACGACCGCACCCGGTCGTGGTGGTTGAGCTGGCGCGGCCCGATGCGCTCCTGGGTGCGGGTCACCGCGTCGAGCGGCACCAGGGTGCCGTTGCGCCCGCGCACTTGAAGGCCGCTGATGTCGGACGGCGTGGCGCGCTCCGCGGGATCGAGCCGCAGCATCACGTCATACAGCTTGTTGTCCGACGTGAAGCGCGACACGTCGCGGCCTCCCAAGAGCGTCTGCAGCGTCAATGCGATGTCGCGCGCCGGCACGCCGAGGTCCTCGGCGCGGTCCCGGTCCATCGTCACGACCAGCTCCGGCTTAGTCACGCGCAGGTCCGTGTCTACGTTCAGGAGTCCGGGAATCGTGCGCGCCCGCGCGACCAGCGTATCCATGCCGCGCACCAGGGCGTCGAAGTCCCGGTTCTTCACCACGAACTGCACCGGTGGATTGAAGCCGCCGAACGCGGGCGGATTGGTGGCGAACGCGAACACGCCGGGCACGCCGAAGTAGAACTGCGGCTGCACTTCCGCGATGATGTCCTGCGCGGAGCGGTGCCGCCGGTCCCAGTCCTCCAGGATCGGGCCGACGACGCCGATATTGGGCGGCCCATCGAACCCGATCACCGCGAACGACGACCGCACGTCCTTGGTGTGATGGACGATCGCCTCGATCTGGCGCACGTACTCATCGGTGTAGGCGACGGTCGCGCCCTCGGGCGCGACGACGAACGTGAAGAAGAAGCCACGATCCTCGGGCGGCACAAACTCCCGCTGGAGCGCGAAGAACAACGCGGCGCCCGCGAGCGTGAGGCCCGCCGCGCCGGCGATTACCAGGAACGGGCGCTTGAGCGCGCCTGCCAGCGCATTGCCATAGCGCGTCGTGACGGTGCGCAGCACCGCGGCGACGGCGCGACGGAACCGCGATTCTCCGCCCGCTACCCGCAGGATCTTGCCAGACAGCATCGGGGTCAGCGTCAGGGCCACGATCCCCGAGACCAGCACCGATCCTCCCACCGCAGCCCCGAACTCGTTGAACAGCCGGCCGGTGGCACCCGTGAGGAAGAGCAGGGGGGAGAACACGGCGATCAGCGCCACGGTCGTAGCGATCACCGCCGTCGCGATCTCGTGCGTCCCGTCGATGGCCGCGCGCTCTGGGTCCTGGCGCAGCTCTTCCTGGTGCCGGTAAGCGTTCTCCAGCACGATGATCGCGTCGTCCACCACGATGCCGATCGCCAGGATCAAGCCCAACAACGTCAGCGAATTCACCGAATACCCGAGCACCGACAGTACGGCGAACGTCGCGATGATCGAGACTGGGATGGCAAGCGCCGGAATCACCGTGGCGCGGAGCGTGCCGAGGAACAGGAAGATGATGAGGATGACGAGTCCAGCAGTCAGCAACAGGGTCTCGCGCGCCTCCTGGATCGAGCGCTGCACGAACACGGACGCGTCGAACGCCATGGACAGCTGCACGCCGCTCGGGAGCGACCGCTGTATCGCGGGCAGCTCGGTGTGCACCGCGCGCGCCACGTCGAGCACGTTCCCTTTCGACTGCCGCACCACCCCGATGAAGACGCCCGGCTGCTGCGAGTAACGCGTGACCGACCGCTCGTCCTTCGGCCCGGGCTCCACGCGCGCGACGTCGCCGAGCTTGACGAGCTGTGCGCCCGTGCCTGACACCGTCAGGTCCGCGAACTCGGACGGCGTGCGCATCTCGCCCAGGTAGCGGACCGAAAACTCACGTCGATTCGATTCGATCCGTCCGGCCGGAACTTCGACGCTGCGCGTCTTGATCGCCTGCTCGACGTCCTGGGCCGTGAGCCCGCGCGCGGCTAGCTCGCTCGGCGAGAGCCACACCCGCATGGCAAAGCGCCGCTCGCCGTAAATGGGGGCGCCCGATACGCCCGGAATCGTCTGCAGCCGCGGCTTGACCTGGCGGTCGGCGATGTCCGACAGCTCCATCAGGCCGTAGCTCTGCGACGTCAGAGCCAGGAACATGATCGGGAAGGCGTCCGCCTCCTGCTTCGCCACCACCGGCTCCTCGATGTCCTCCGGCAGGCGCCCGCGCGCCCGCGCCACCTTGTCACGGACGTCCTGAGCCGCTGATTCGATGCCGCGATCCAGGTTGAACTCGAGGGTGATCGTGCTGATCTGTTCCTGGCTGGCGCTGGTCATCGTGCGCAGCCCCTCGACGCTGGAGAGCTCCTCCTCGAGCACGTCGGTCACCGAGGACTCGACCACCTGCGGGCTCGCGCCCGGTAGCTGCACGGTGACAGAGACGATGGGCGCGTCGGCGTCGGGGAATTCGCGCACCGGCAGGCGCGAATACCCGATCGCGCCGACGAGGACGAGGCCCAGGCTCACCATGCTGGCGAGCACGGGGCGGCGGATAAACGTCTCTACGAATCGCATCAGGCTCTCCTGGTCTCGTCCCGATCGGGCGCTAAGCGGTAAGTGTTCGACTCCCACAAGTCGTCGAACGCGGCTGGTTCAAATCGACAGGGGAGCAGATCATCGCCGGATTTATTGGAGTAACAGGAACCCGAACATATCCCGAAGCAGCGTTGGTGGCAAGGCACCCGGTTGGGATGATGTCGTGTCACTGGCGACGGGTTTCTTGGACGGCATTCGGGTCCCTCAAGGGTCTCCGAACAACCCGTTCGCGATACGTAATTGTTCCTTGGGTTGATTCAGCGGGGAGGTGCAGGGGGTGCGGCCCCCCCTACAGCAGGATAAGCCCGCGGCGCAAGCCCGCGGTCACGGCCTCGGTGCGGCTCGTGACCCCGAGCTTCTCGAAGATCGCTCCTACGTGAAATTTCACGGTGCGCTCGCTAATGGCGAGACGTGCTGCGATGCCCTTGTTGCCGAGACCCTCGGCCAGCAGGCCCAGCACCTCGAGCTCGCGCGGCGTGAGGAGCGGGCCCAGTGCCGGAAGCGCTTGCCGGGGGCGCCCCGCTCGACCCCCGGCTGCCGCGTCCTCGGGCCGCGTGACCACGAAGCCTGCCGCGGCAGCTGCGACGGCGGCGCAGAGCTCCGCGGCGCTCACGTCGAGCGGCAGCACGGCTCGCACCCCTGCCTGTAGCGCCTCGCTCGTCCAGGGTCCGGCCTCGTCGTCCACGACCGCCACGAGTGGCGGCGCCGTGCTTTCGGCCGCCAGCGCGAGCAGCGCGCCTGCCGCGCGCTCGTCGTCCGGATTCACTGCCGCGACAACGACGTCGGCGCTGCCAATGCCGACGAGCCGCTCGAGATCACCCGGCGACAGCGCGTGTCCCGCGACCTCAAGCCGGTCGTCGCCCGCCAGCCGGGCAGCGAGCCTGGCCCCCGCCGTCGCCGAGTCGGTCACAACCAAGACGCGAATCACGCCGCGAGCTGGGCCTCGCGGACGAATCGTTCGACGACGTCGCTGGGAATCGCTGCCGCGAGACCGCGCAGGATCATGGCGTTGACACCCACCACGCGCCCTGCCGCGTCGCCCAGGGGTCCTCCGGAGTTACCAGGCAGGAGTCGGACGTCCGCGAGGATGAGGCGTGTGCGACGGCGTCGCTCCGAGAGCTTGTGCACGATCCCCGTCGTAACGGCCCCGCTGAGGCCGAATGGGTTGCCGACGGCGAGCACGAGCGAACCTACCCGCAGCGTGCCCGCGGGGGCAATGTCTGCCGGGGTGAGACCGGTCGTATCGACCCCCAACACGGCGAGGTCCCGGCGCGGATCGCTCGCCACGACCCGCGCTTCACGGACCGACCCGTCCGCGGGCTCGACGAGGGTGAACCCCTTGGTCGCCACGTGCGCGTTGGTCACGATCACGCCCGGCTTCCATACGATCCCGGAGCCGCTGCCTGCCGCAGCCCCGCGTCCGCGCACTTGCACGGTGGAGCGACGCAGCTGCGCAACTACGGCCGCGAGCTGGTCCGCGAGCGTCATCGCGTCGGACGCTCGGCGATGGTGACGCGAATGGTGTGCGGAGTGCCGCCGCGGAGCACTTCCACGGCTACGGTCGAGCCGACCCGTTCCGGCGCCAGGAGTGCGAGCAGGTCGCGCACGTCGGCCACCGACTGGTGGTCGACCGCGACGATGACGTCGCTGAGCTGCAGCCCGCCGCGCCCACCGGGGCTGTCCGCGTCGACCGCGAGTACGATGAGGCCGGTGCGCCGCGGCGGGTCGAGCTTGCCGCCCAGCGCGGACGGCACCTCGACCGGCTGCAGGCCGACCCCGAGGTACCCGCGCGCAATGCGGCCCTTGGTGAGCAACGCATCCATCACGCGGTTCACCACCGAGAGCGGCAGCGCTGCCGGGGTGCCCCGCAGCAGTCCCGACGTATTGAGTCCCACCACGTTGCCCTGGGAGTCCACGAGCGGACTGCCGGAGAAACCATCGTGAATGGCGAGGTCGAGCTGAAACAGCTGGTCGATCTCGGCCCCGCGCCACGTACGCCACGGCCCCACGATCGTGCTAACAACGCCGAAGCTCGCCGAGTGCCCGGCACTCCCCGTGCGGCCCACCTGGAGCACCACGTGCCCCACCTTGAGCGAGCCCGGCTCGGCGAAGCTGGCCGGCGGTACGCCGGATCCATCGATCCTGAGCACTGCCAGATCGGTGGCGGCGTCACGCCCTGCGAGGGTAGCGGGCACGGTGCGACCGTCGCTGAGCGTCACCGTGATGTCCTCTTCCCGTCGCACGGTGTGATGGGTGGTGACGACGACGCCCGGCCTCCAATGCACGCCGCTCGCGGCGATGCGCGGCCGGGCGTTGACGGCCACGACCCAGGCGGCGGCGTGGTCCACCGCATCAGCCAAGTTGTCGGACAACATCTGTAGCGTATCCATGAAGCACTGCCTCGGTTCAGGGTTCTGGCGGGAAGATGGCGGGCTGAGATGCGGGAGCGGTATTGGACGTTTGGACAGGTATGCGGGCGCCGCCGTTCAGTAGCGAACTCGCTCGCGGCGACGAACGTTACTTTGGTCGTTGTCGATTTTGGCTTCCCCAGAACGACTACCTCGTGTTCACAGCCAATCGACGACGATTCGGAGGGGAGAGCGATGAAATACCTGTGCCTGATCTACTCAGACGAGACCCAATGGCCGAAGCTGCCGAAGGTCGAAGCGGACAAGTGGATGGGTGAGTACATGGAGTTCACCAACAGCATCAAGCAGAGCGGTCACTACGTCGGGTCGAACCGGCTGCAGCCGACGCAGAGCGCCACCACGGTGCGGGTGCGCAATGGCAAACTTTCCACGACCGACGGCCCCTTCGCCGAGACCAAGGAGCAGCTCGGCGGATACTATCTGATCGAAGCCAGGGACTTGAATGAGGCCATCCAGGTCGCCTCGCGGAATCCTGGCGCCCGCCACGGCAGCGTCGAGGTGAGGCCAATCGCGGAGGTTCCCCAGCCGTAGCCGGGTGGGGCACCACACGGATGAGCGAGGAGTCGGCCGAGCGGGCGCGCGAGATGGTGGATGCCGTCTATCGCTCGGACTCGCGCCGGGTCCTCGCCACCCTGATCCGCCTGCTCGGCGACTTCGACCTGGCCGAGGAGGCGCTGCAAGATGCCTTTGCTGCGGCCGTGGAGCAGTGGCCACGGGACGGCGTGCCGACGAACCCGCGGGCGTGGCTGGTGTCGACGGGGCGTTTCAAGGCCATCGATGGCATGCGCCGGCGGGCGCGATTCGACGAGTCGCTGGCGGGGATCGCCGAGCGGCTCGAGTCCGACGTCCCGGAGACTGCCGTGTGGGACGATGAGGGCGTCGAGGATGACCGGCTGCGGCTGATCTTCACGTGCTGTCATCCCGCCCTGCCGCCGGACGCTCAGGTGGCGCTGACGCTGCGCGAGGTGTGCGGCCTCACGACCGAGGAGATCGCGCATGCCTTCCTCACGGCGGCTCCCACGGTGGCCCAGCGCATCGTGCGCGCCAAGTCAAAGATCCGCGATGCGCGAATTCCCTACCAGGTGCCGTCCGTGGCCGACCTACCGGAGCGGCTCGACACCGTACTGCGCGTGGTTTACCTCGTGTTCAACGAGGGGTATTCCGCGTCGTCGGGGGAGTCGCTCACGCGGCGCGATCTCTCGGGTGAGGCGATTCGTCTGGGGCGCCTCCTGTTCGAGTTGCTGCCGGAGCCCGAGGCAGGGGGGCTCCTGGCGTTGATGCTGCTGCACGAGTCGCGGCGCGCCGCGCGTACGACTCCCGAAGGCGCGCTGGTCCTGCTGGGCGATCAGGACCGCTCGCTCTGGAATCGGGACCAGATCGCGGAGGGGAGGGAGTTGGTGCAGCGAGCCCTGGAGTCGCGCCGGTTCGGTCCCTACACACTCCAGGCAGCGATCGCGGCGGTGCACGCCGAGGCGTCCACGGCTGCGGCGACCGACTGGGCCCAGATCGTGGGTCTGTACGGGGCCGGAGGCCGGGCTCGCCCTCATCGACGGCATTCTCGCGCGCGGCGATCTCGCAGACTATCATCTGGCGCACTCGGCACGGGCCGACCTGTGCCGGCGTCTGCGGCGAACGGCTGAAGCCCGCGCGTCCTATGAGCGAGCCCTCGAGCTCGCGCGGCAGGAGCCGGAGCGGCGGTTCCTCGAGCGTCGGCTGGAGGAGCTCCGGGACGGAGACCGCTGACCATGCCCACGACGTTCGCTCGCTTCCCAAGCCCGCTGGGCGAGCTTGTTCTCACGGCCTCGGAGACGGCGCTCACGGGCGTCTATTTCCCGACTTCCCGCCACGTCCCCCCTCTCCACGTCGTGGAGAGGGGGCCAGGGGGAAAGGACGACGATGGGGAGAGCGGGACAGGTGCGGACGTACTCGCTCTTGCCCGCCAGCAATTGAGCGAATACTTCGCCCGCGCGCGCACGACGTTCGAACTGGCCCTCGACCCGCCGGGGACCGATTTCCAGCGCCAGGTGTGGGCCGCCCTCCGCGCCATCCCCTACGGCACGACCGTGAGCTACGGCGAGCTGGCGCGCCGCCTGGGCGACGTGCGAGCGACGCGTGCGGTCGGCGCAGCGAACGGCAAGAACCCCATCCCGATCATCGTCCCCTGCCACCGCGTGATCGGCGCGCGCGGCGAGTTGACCGGCTTCGGCGGCGGCTTGGACCGCAAGCGCTGGCTCCTGGAGCACGAAGGTGCGTTGCTGGCGCTCCGCTGAGCGTCTACGCCGCGCCTAACGCGCTCTCGATCGCCTGGGAGATGATCGCGAGATCGGCGAGCAGGTGCGCCCGCGTCGCGGTGCTCAGGCCGCGCGCCTCCTGCACGCGCCCCAGAGACACTTCGATCACGGCGAGCGCCGTGCACAGAAACACCGTCGCCTGGTCGGCCACCGCCCAGACGCGGTCCAGCGCGCCGAGCAGCAGGCCAGCGAGCTCGAGAATCAGTCGCTCTGGACTGCGCCGCTCGACACCATGGGGCGGCGGCGCGGGCACGTCGCGCCGCACCGGGGCCACGTGCCAGCGGCCCGGGGCGAGACAGCACACGATCCACAGACTCCCCTCACGTACCGCCCGGCCCCACGTCTGCAAGGTTCCGGCTACGTCGATGTCGATCATGTCCAGCGGCCGATCCGACTCGCTCGCTGCCTCGGCCACCGCACAGCCGCTCGCCATACGCCACAACGTCACGAGTCGCCCCCGCAGGGCCGCGCTTGCTTGGCGCAGGATTGCTTGATGTCGTTCGGTGAGTCTCTGAGGTGCGGAGTCGCGCATATAGAGGCGCCTCCGTTGGGGTGTGTGGTGAAGATGCGACGCCCGCGCCGCGTGTAACGCGCTCTTGTGAATCAACGACTTAGCGTTCGCGAGCCGCTCTTCCCTCACGCCGCCGCTGTAACATTCCTCACATGTCCCTCGCTGAACGCGTCGTCTCGGGGCTCGACGCCAACCGCACCATCAAGGACGAGCTCAGTGCGGCGCTGACCCGCCAGGGCCGGCGCCGCCGCCTCTCCGTCACCGACCTCGTCAACCCGCGCCAGGCTTTCTTCCAGCGCACCCGGCCCGACATCCAGCCCGACCCCGAGCGTAAGCAGGCGATGCTCGCCGGGACCGGGTTCCACGAAGTGTTCGGCCGCGCGGTCTCGACCGAGGAGTTCGTGGAGCAGTTCGTCGAGTTCCAGGGGATCGTAGGCAAGATCGACATCTACGACGACATCCCCGTGGAGCTCAAGACGACCGCCTCGCTCCCCGCCGGCACCGCCGCGGCCCGGCCCAGCTACATCGATCAGCTGGGTATGTACTGCACCATGACGGGCCGCGACGAGGGCCGGCTGTTCGTGTACAAGCGCGCGCTGTACGGCCGCCCCGGTGCCCTCAAGGGGTTCGACCTCCATTTCCGGAATCTGAGGGAGGTCGAGCGGGAGATGGTGCGGCGCCGCGATCTGTTCCGCGACGCGCTCGCCCGCAACGACCCGAGCGCCCTGCCACGCTGCGAATGGTTCGACCTGCGGTGCGATTACCGCGCGGTGTGCGGCTGCGGCACGGCCGATCCGTTGGGCCGCGTCGTACCGGCGGCCGCGGTGCGCATCGTCGAGAACGGCGAGCGCGTCGCCGCCATGACGGCGCTCCTCACCGACGCCCCCCCGCGGGGTCGAGAGTTCCGCCTGAACGATCTCGTGTTTCCGAGAAGGGCCGTGATCGAACGCCAGGCCGTCGCGGAGGCGCAGCCCGAGGAAGCAGACCCGGACCTCGACGCCGCGCTCGCGGGCATGGAACGGCTCGGCTTCGGCGACGCGCTCAAGGATGCCCTGTGGTACGGCGTGCCCGGCGCGTTCGCCCGCATCCCCGTGTCGCTCCGCAGTCTCAGAGGCAAGGTGGGAACGTTCCGCGGCGTTCCCACGATCTTCCGCGCCACGCGCAAGACCAAGATGGTCGACCGGTCACAGCTGGTGGAGGAGTTCCCTTACTACTTCGACCGCATCGCATTCGAGTGCGCCCTGAGCGGTCACCAGACGGGGCGGGTGGTGATCTACTACGAGGCCGTGAAGGACGACAAGTTCATGGTGTACGACGTGTACTTCCGGAGCCTCGCGGACATCAGCGCCGAAGCGGACCGGCGGCTGGCGCTGCTCGAGGGTGGCGCGACGCCCGACCAACTACCCGCATGCGAGCCGGCGTGGATGCCGAACTACTGCCCGCTCGACGCGCGGTGCGGGTGCCGGTCCGCCTGAGGCGCGCGGGCCGGCGCCTGCCTTGCGGTCCTGACTGTGTTGCAATGGATCTCCACCGTGTCCTCAGTGCGTAGCGCGTAGCCGCCTGCGAGGCAGACGGCCACGGCCACGCCCGCGCTCGCCGCCTGTCGGAACACCAGCTCGTCCCGCTGGCGCAGCCCCTCGAGGCTGAGACCTAGACCGCCGAGCTGGTCGAACCGGTACGGATCGGCTCCCGCGAGATAGAGGACGAGATCGGGCCGGTGGCGGCCGAGGATGTCCGGCAGGTGCTGCTCCAGCAGGGCGAGATACTCTGCGTCTCCGGTCCCGTCCTCCAACCCCAAGTCCAGGCCGCTCGGCGGCTTGGCAGCCGGGTAGTTGCGCTCCTGGTGCATCGAGAAGGTGAGGACGTGGGGATCGTCCCGGAAGATTGCGGCCGTCCCGTTGCCGTGATGGACGTCGAGATCGACGACCGCCGCCCGCCGCACGATTCCCTCGCGTTGCAGCGCGCGAATCGCGATCGCGACGTCGTTGATGAGGCAAAACCCCTCGCCGTGATCGGGGAAGGCGTGGTGAAAGCCGCCTCCGAGATGCACCGCAACCCCTCGCTCCAGCGCCAGGCGTGCGGCGAGCGTCGTCCCGCCCGCGCAGATCCACGCGGCCTCGCGTAGCGCGGCGGAGAAGGGGACCTCGAGCACCAGCTGGTCCTCGAGGCTCAGCGCCCCCGTCTGGATCTTCCGCATGTAGTCGGCCGTGTGAACGAGCGCGACCTGCTCAT
>QHTZ01000083.1 GCA_003221005.1 Gemmatimonadota bacterium | reverse complement strand
ATCTCGATGAGGCCCAAGTCTTTCCACTGAATCCCGGCCCGCTCGAGTGCCTTGGGCACGGCCCACACCGGCGCCTGGAGCAGCTGCCACCCCGGATCGACGGCAGCCACGGCGTAGGAGCGGATGAAGGCGAGCGGCTCGTAGCCCATGGTCCGCGCCGTGTCCTCGCCCATCAGCAGCACCGCCGACGCGCCGTCGGTCAGGGGCGAGGAGTTCGCCGCCGTCACCGAGCCGTACCGCCGGTCGAACACGGGCTTGAGCGTCGCCATCTGCTCGAGCGAGGTGTCACGCCGGATGCCGTTATCCTCGGTGACGATCGCGGCACCGGGCCGCTGGGGGAACCAGGGGACGATCTCCGCCTTGAGCCGGCCATCGTCGGTGCCCTGGGCGGCGAGCCGGTGGCTGCGGAGCGCCCAGCGGTCCTGTGCCTCACGGGTGATGTGGTTCTCCTTGGCCATCTTCTCCGCGGACTGCCCCATCGATTCGCCGGTCGAGGGCTCGGCGATGGCGGGCGACACGGGCACCAGGTCGCGCGGCCGGACCTTGCTGAAGGCGCTGACCCGGGCCCCCAAGCTCTTCGCCTTGCTCGCCTCGACGAGGATGTCGGCCAGCCGTCGCGAGGCGAGGATCGGGATGTCGGAGAGCGACTCCACGCCACCTGCGATGGCGACGTCGGCGTTTCCCAGGGCGATCTGGTCCTGGGCGGAGGAGACGGCCTGGGCGGCGGAGGCGCAGGCGCGGTTGAGGGAGTAAGCGGGAATCTCTTTCGGGAACTGCGGCAGGAGGCTCACTTCGCGCGCCACATTCGGCACGAGGGCCGACGGGACCACCTGTCCAAAGACGATCTCATCCACGTCCCGCCCGTCGAGGTTGGTGCGCTCGAGCAGCTCGCGCGCCGCGTGGCGGGCGAGGTCCACCGCGCGCGCGTCCTTGAGATCCGTGCCCGCTTTGGAGAACGGCGTGCGACACCCGGCGATCACCGCGACGCGCCGCCGCCCATTCATGGCTGGCATTACATTCTCCTCCCGTCGGATTCCCTCACCCCCTGACCCCCTCTCCGCCGTGCGGAGAGGGGGAACGGAGGGGGTCCGGCACGAAACCTACCATCGGGCCCTCGACGTGGCCAAGACAGAGGATCGTTGAGAACGGACACGCCGTTTTCACACCGCACGCGCGCCAGCGCGCTCGCCGCGATGGCGGCGGAGCCGGTGGACCTGCTCGTGATCGGCGGCGGGATCACGGGCGCGGGGATCGCGCGCGACGCGGCGCTGCGCGGCATCCGCACCGCGCTGGTGGACAAGGGGGACTTCGGCGGCGCCACGTCGTCCCACTCCTCACGCCTCATTCACGGCGGGCTGCGCTACTTGGAGCACGGCGAGCTGCATCTCGTGTTCGAAGCCTCGCACGAGCGTCGCGTATTGCTCGCGATCGCTCCCCACCTGGTCCGCCCCCTGGCGTTCCTGTTTCCCGTGTATCGCGGCTCGCGCCCACCGCCCTGGAAGTTGCGGGTGGGGATGTGGCTGTACGATCTGCTCGCCGGGTTTCATAACACGCACCTGCATCGCTGGCTGAGCCGCAAGCAGGTCGCCCGGCTCGAGCCCCGGCTGCGGACCAAGGATCTCCGAGGGGCAGCGCTGTACTACGACGCGCAAGCAGACGACGCGCGCCTGGTCGTGGCCACGCTCCGGAGCGCCGCCCAGGCCGGCGCCCTGGTCGCGAATTACGCCGCCGTCACGGGGTTCCTCAAGTCCGACGGCGCCGTGCGTGGCGCGGCGGTGCGGGACACACTCGACGGGCGGACGCACACGGTACGCGCCCTCACCGTGGTAAACGCCACCGGCCCGTGGGTCGACGCCGTGCGCTCGACCGACGATCCGCACGCGCCGCCGCTGCTGCGGCCGACCAAGGGGACACACGTGGCCGTGCCGCGCGCCCGGATCGGTCACGCCCACGCCGTCACGCTCATCTCGCCGGTGGACGGCCGTGTCATGTTCGTGCTGCCGTGGGGAGAGCTCAGCTACATCGGCACGACCGACACGGATGACGCCGCGTCGCCCGACGACGTTCGTGCGAGCGGTGCGGACGTCGTGTACCTGCTCCGCTCGGCCAACGCCCGGTTCCCCGATGCGCGCCTCGCGCCGCGGGACGTCGTGGCCACGTGGGCGGGCCTGCGGCCGCTGCTCGCCCCCCCCGCGGATCGCGACCTCTCGACCTCGCAGGTTTCGCGCGAGCACCGCGTGGTCGAGGCGCCGAGCGGCCTGATCACGATCGCCGGGGGCAAGCTCACGACGTACCGCGTCATGGGGCGCGACGTCGTTGACCGCGTGGCGCAGCGGCTGCGCGCCCTGGACGGCCGTCCCCTGCCCCGCCGCCCGGCAACCGACCACTTACCGCTCCCGGGCGGAGAGACGGGCGACCTCGACGTGCTGGTCGAGGCCCTGCGGGCGCGCGAGATCTCGGAGACGCTTGCGCGCCACCTGGTGCGCCATTACGGGAGCGAGGCGGCGGGCGTGCTGAATCTCGTGGACGGGGACCGCTCGCTGGGCAAGGCGATTCTGCCGGGGCGCCCCGAGATCTGGGCCGAGGTGGTGCACACGGTCGAGCGGGAGATGGCGGTGCGGCTCACCGATTTGCTCGTCCGACGGCTGCATCTCTTTTACGAGGATCCGGCCCACGGGACCGGAGCGGCGCCCGCGGTCGCCGCGCGCATGGCTCAACTGTTGAACTGGGATCGATCGCGGCAGGAGGAGGAAGTCGCGGCCTACGCGGCGGAGGTCAAGCGGGCGCGTGCGTTTCTGAAGGAGGTTCCCCGGGTGAGCTCGGCGGACGGTGCGTAGGCGCCACCCTGTGGCCGTTACCCTTCCCCGACGCGCGGCATCTTGCTGGCGGGCCCCGTCGGAAGGAGGGAACCATGAAGCTGCAAGCGTGGACCGCAGTCGCGGGAGCGCTCCTCGCTGGTCTGCTCGCTGCTCCCCTGCAAGCCCAGCGGGCGCACATCGGCGCGCATGGGGGTTACAACTTCGACCGCGATCGCGGGCTGGCCGGCGCTCAGATGTTGCTGCCGATCGCGCCGTCCATCGAGTTGTATCCGTCGTTCGATTATTACGTCGCGACGGGAGGGTCGCTGCTCGCTTTCAGCGGCGACGTGAAGGTCCGGTTTCCGGTGGCGCCAGCGACGGATCTCTACTTCGGCGGCGGAGTCAACGTATTCCACTCGAGTGCTGGCGGCGCGAGCGCAACGGACACCGGATGGGATCTCTTGTTCGGGTTGGAATCGCGCCGCGGCGTCACGCACCCGTACCTAGAGGGTCGCTCGCTGCGGCACGGCGTGTCGCAATTCCAGCTGCTCGCGGGGCTGAACATCACGCTCTACTGAGTCGGCGCGGACGGCCGCGGCTTATTGAGACATGTAAGCGATCCACCACTCGGTCACGGGGTCGCCTGGGCTCAGCCGGTCCGCGGTACCAAGTCGTTCAGCGCCCGGGCCATGAGACTCGCCCGACTGTTGCCGGACAGGTGCTCGGCGAACGTGGCCAGCCCGATGGCGCGCTCTTGATACGCCTAGGCGTATGCGGGCCAGAGCGTGAGGGCGCGATCGAAGTCGGCGGCGGCGGCCTCCAGTCGTCCCAGCTCAGCTAGCGACTCCCCCCGATCCGCTAGGAAGAGCGGGTCGGTGCCGTGGGTGACGGCCTCGTCGAACCACGCGACGCTCCCCACTGTGTCGCCGTCTTCGCGCGCCGTGCGGCCGCGTTCCCATGAGGCGTATCCCCACAGCACCAGTAGCTCGGGGTTGCGCTCGGCGAGGGATTCGGCCTGCATCGCGAGCTCGGTCATCGCGTCGTAACTGCCGCCCCAGCGCGGCTCCAGCTCGTGCATGTAGACCAGTCGCAGCTGGACCGACAGGGGCCACACCTGCAGCGCCCGATCCAGCACGACGCGCCCGAGGCGATTCTGGCCTCCCGCCTGGGTGTGCTCGATGATGAGCCAGTACGCCGCGAGAACGCGGGGATCGAGCTGGAGCGCCGCCCGCACGTCCCGAGCTCGCCACCCCGCCTCGGTATAGTAGGCCGCGCGGGCGATGCGCGGGCCCGGCGCCTGGGGTTCCTCGGCCACCCAGCGCCCCAGCGCTGCGAGCAGCGCGGGATCGCGGACTCGGAATGCGTCGTAGACCGCCATCAAGTTCCACTCGGCGTGGATGTCGCAGGCGAGCCGATTGGTGTACTCCGTGAGGGCGGAGTCGACTGCGCCCGTGAGGCCCGTGACCAGAGCGTGGCGCAGGGCGATGGGATCGACGGAAACGGTGAACGGCCTTCCGGGACGCGGCCCGACAGAGTCGGTGCATGGCACCGGCGTCAGGGGGGGCCCACGGAGGAAGACGCCATCCGCCTGGCAGCGGCGAACTCCTCCTGCAGGCGCCCCCAGAGCACGATGACCACGAGGGCGGCCACCACCCCCAGCACCACGCTGAACCGGGCGAGGTTGGCGTGGAACCGGGAGCTCACTGCCATCCCCGCAAGCTCCGCACGAACTCGTGCAGCGCCAGGAATTTCTCGTACACCACGACGCCCTTCCGCTTCCGCCCGAATTCCGCAAACAGCTCCCGCAGCCGGCCCCGCCGCGCCACGTAGAACCGGAACGTCTCGGCGAAGTCCTCCTGCGGGTGAGTGGCCGCGTAGGCCGTGACGTAGTTGGGAAGCGTCGTGGTGACCCTGCGGCGCTCGAAGTCCACCCACTTGGAATCGGCGACACGGTAGGCCTGGCGCACCTCGCCGAAGGCGCGGCGGAATCGCCCCGTCCGGGTCAGCGACCAGTGATGGTACAAGAAGGAATGGCCAAGCTCGTGGAGGATCAAGCCGGTGAGCATGTTCCAGGAGATCTCGTCGCGAGATCGCTTACCGGTGACATAACGCCGTTCGATCTCGATCACCTTGGGCGTGCGATGCGTGACCCCGGACACGCCGGGCCGCAGCAGCACGCGGTAGTGCCAATCCCGGAGGCGTGACACGATGAGCAGCTGCCGCACGCGGCGCAGCGCCTGACGGATGAGATCGCGCCCCGTCGCGTCCTCACCGCACCAGGGGCAGACGTCCATCCAGTCGTCCACGCCCTTACTGCAGTGGGGACAGACATTCTGGAACCGATCGTAGCGCCACCGCTGCCGCCGGCCGCACCAGGGGCAATGGCGCATCGGATACATCACGCCGCCGCCGCAGCCCCACTGGCAGCGGCGGTCGTAGCGGAACCCCTTGGGCGCCCTCAGCGGCTCGGCGCTCGAGTCGCGGTCCGCGATGTTCCGCCCGCACCAGGGACAGAAGGAAAAACTGTCCGACACCACCCAGCGGCAGTAGTAGCACTCGGCGCCGGTCAGGCGCGCGGTGTCCCGCCACTCGAGGCGACGCCCGCAGTCGGGGCAGTACGCCCAAAAGCGCGCGAGCTCCGCCCGGCAGGTCGGGCACCGCAGCTCGGGCGTCGGGACCTCGCGCCTACGCCGTGCCATGGTCCCGCTTCAGCGCCTCGTCCACGATGCGCTGCACGAACTGTTGGTAGCTCATCCCGGCCTTCTCGGCCGCGTTCGCCATCTCGTGCTCGTACGCGATGAACGGATTGGGGTTCACCTCGAGCACGTACACTTCCTCGTCGTGCGTCAACCGGAGGTCAATCCGGCCGTAGTCCTGGAGCCAGAGCGCATGAAACGCGGTCGTGCAGATCTCCGTGATCTTGGCCGTCACTTCGTCCGACAGCCCCTTCGCGAACACATTGCGGATGCGCTTCCGCTTGCGGTATTCCTCGTCCCACTTCGCCTTGTAGGTCGCGATGCGGTGCTCGCCCGTCTCCGCCTCGCCGAACGTCATCTCGACGATCGGCAGCACGTCGAGCGCCGCGTTACCGATGAGCCCCACGTACAGCTCCCGTCCTTCGATCAGCTCCTCCACGATCGCCGCCTGGCTGAATTTCTCGTGTACAAACTTCACGCGCTCCGCGAGGCTCGCGTCGTCTTCCACGACGGACGCCTGCGCGATGCCCACGGACGCGTCCTCGAGCAGCGGCTTGACGATCAGTGGGAAGCGCAGCTCCGACGGACGCACGGGCTTCTCGCCGGGGTGGCACTCGGCGAACGCCGGCACGCGAATCCCGTGGTACGCGAGGATCTTCTTGGTGAGTGACTTGTTACGCGCCACGAGCAGCGCCGTTGGAGACGAGCCCGTATAGCGGTAACCGTGCATCTCGAGCACCCCGGCGACGGCGTACTCGTGCCGCGCATGCCCGCGGAACCCTTCGCAACCGTTGAAAACGACCTTCGGCCCGAAGCTGCCCAGGCGATCGAGCAGCGGTGGCAGGTGCTCCTGCACCCCCAGCAAGCGGACGTCGTGGCCGTTCTCGAGCAGCGCCCGGGCCACGTCGTACTCCGCTTCCTCGACCTTCGCTTCCATCTCCTTCTTGTAGTCGGCGTCCTCCCATTCGGGATGCAGCGTGTCGAAGACGACGGCGATCTTCACGTTCTCACCCTCGCCATGTCCTTCCCCACCGTCGTCAGCGCGATCAGGATCAGCAGGCCGCCTAGGGCTCCAGCCGTGGGCAGGAGCAGCATCGCCGGCCGCAACCCGATCCGGTCGGAGAGGTAGCCAACGAGCGGCGGCGCGATCGCGTCGCCCGCCAAATGCGAGAAGAGCACGTAGGCGCCCAGCACCGACGCGCGCACCGCCCCGGGAACCACGTCCAGGATGACGGCCGAGAGCGGCCCGTTGTACCAGGTGTACAGGAAGAACGTGGTGAACAGGAGCGGCACGAAGATCCGCAGCTCGTCCACGAGCAGCAGCCCCACGCATACCGGCCCGCCCAGCACGAAGCCTGCGCCCGAGACCAGCACTCGCCCGCCGCTCCAATGCACCAGCAGCCGGTCCCCGACCCGGCCCCCGAACAGCGCGCCGAGCGCGCCGCCGGCGAGCGCCCAGACGCCGAAGGCGCGGCCCACCGCCGCGACCGATAGGTCATGGGTGCGCTGCATAAAGCTGGGCGCCCAAGCGATGAGCCCATTCACGGCGAACGTGACAAGGGCACCGCCGAGGAAGATCCAGATCAAGGTCGGCGTGCGGAGCACCGTGGCCGCTGCGTGGACGAAGTCCCCGAACGCCGTCGCCGCCACGTCGCCCGCCTCGGTGGTGCGCCGCACGGCGATCGGCACGAGCCGGAACACGGTCCACACGATCCCGGCGCTCACCGCGACCCCGAACACCGCCGTGTCCAGATTCGGCGGCAGCTGCTGAAAGAGATCGAGGATGCTGCTCGCGAGCGCTCCGGCGACGGTCAGGACCACGAGCGGCGCCGCGACCCGCGCGGCCTGGGGCACCCCACGCTCGAGCCACGCGCGCACGGTCGGGATGAGCGGCGCGGGCGGGCGCCGGGCGGGATCCCGCAACCGCGAGGCGAGCACGGCGAGGACGAGTCCCGGAGCGCCCATCACCACGAATGCCCAGCGCCACCCGTAGCGGATCGCAAGCACGCCGCCCAGCCAGATCCCGACGACGCCGCCGAACGCCATGCCCACGGAGTAGACGCCGATGGCGAAGGCCCGCCGCCGGCCGCGATAGAAGTCCGCGATCAGCGCCTGCGCCGCCGGCCCGTATCCCGCTTCTCCCACCCCCACGAGCGAGCGCACCACGAGCAGCTGCCAGAAGCTCCGGACCACCGCGCCGAGCGCGGTGCAGACACTCCACAGCCCGACGCCGAACGCGATGACCGCCCGCCGCGACTTCAAGTCGCCCAGCACGCCAAGCGGCAGCGCGGCGAGCGACAGGACGATCACGTACGCCGAGCCGAGCCAGCCGAGCCGCTGATCGGAGAGGGCGAGCTCGCGCTTGATCGGCTCGAACAGCGCGAAGACGACGTTCCGGTCGGTGTAGTTGAGGAAATTGATCAGCGTGAGCAGACCGAGGGCGTACGCCGCATAGGCGCGCCCGCCGATCTCGCTCGCCGGGACGGCGGATCTAGGCGGAGCGTCCGCCAGTCGCCGCCTCCGCCCGCGAGTCGCGGTCCGCCTTCGCCGCGAGGTACTCCTCGGTCAGCTGCCGCATCATCTCGTCCCGGAGCTGGTACAGGCGCTTCAGGCGCCGCGGCTTGCGGCGGGCGAGGGCGTACGCCGTGAGGAGCGGGAGCGCGACCGTGTTGTCCAGGTAGCAGACGACGGTGCCCGGCAGCTGGTCGGGATCCACCTTGCCCCAGCTCACCGCCTCCGCCGGCGTGGCGCCCGACAATCCCCCGGTGTCGGGGCGCGCGTCGGTGATCTGGAGGTAGTAGTCGTGCCCCTTCTCGCTGATCCCGAGGACTTCCTGGATCTGGGGCTCGGTCTGGAGCACGAAATTCTTGGGGCTGCCCCCGCCGACGATCAGCACACCGCTCTTGCCGCCGGTGACCTTGGCCCGAAATACGATCGCGGAGGTCTCGTTCACGTCGGCGCTCGGGTCGAAGCGCAGCTGGCCGCCCGCAAGCGCCTGCTCGGCGACGTTCATGCCGATGGACGAGTCGCCGGGCGACGAAGTGTAGATCGGCACCGCGCAGTCGTGTGCGACGCCGAGCAGCGACTTGCGCTTGATGCCGAGCGCCTTCTCGCGCTCCAGGATGTACCCGCCGAGCAGGTAATGGTACTCCGCGGTGCTCATCGGTCGCTGGAACTCGGCGCCCGCCGAGACCTCACGGATGTACGCGTCAGTCGAGAGCAGCACCTCGTAGTCGAAGAAGATGTCGTAGATGCGCACCACGCCCTGCTCGCGCAGCTCCACGTCGTCCACGAACGGGCTGCCTCGGTGCATCGAGAGGCCCAGGCCGAAATGCGCGTCGTGATACAGGTTCGCGCCGGTCGACACGATCCAGTCCACGAACCCCGCCTCCAGCAGCGGGATGATCGTCGACATGCCGAGACCGGCCGGCGTCATCGCGCCGGTGAGGCTCATCCCCACCGTCACGTCGTCGGCGAGCATCCGCTCCGTGAAGAGCCGGCACGCCTCCCCCAACCGCCCCGCGTTGTAGGCGAGGAACGCGTTGTCGATCAGCTCGGGGACCGTCTCCCGGCCCGTGATCGGCTTGGGATCGATGCGCGCGCCTCGCAGAAAATCGTTTCGGGGCGTCATGGGGTCAGCCCTCCCGTGCGTCGAAGTCGCCCGATTCCCTGCCCCGGCGGTCGCGCGCCATGCGGATAAGGGCCACCGCTTCCCGCGGCGAGTCGGTGACCGCGAACAGGTCCAGGTCGGTGGTCGAAATCTTCCCCTCCCCCGCCACCCGGTCGCGCAGCCATTCCACCAGCCCTGCCCAGTAGGCGGGGCCGAATAGCACGACCGGGAAATGCTTGACCTTCCCCGTCTGGATCAACGTCAGCGCCTCGAACAGCTCGTCCAGCGTGCCGTAGCCGCCCGGAAACGCGATGAACGCCAGGGCGTACTTCACGAACATCGTCTTGCGGACAAAGAAGTAACGGAAGTTGATCGCGCGCTCGACGTACGGATTGATCTGCTGCTCGAACGGCAGCTCGATGTTGCACCCGATCGAGAGCCCGTTCCCTTCCTGACACCCGCGGTTCGCGGCCTCCATGATGCCGGGTCCTCCGCCGGTGATGATGGGGAACCCCTCTTGGGCCAGCAGGCGCGCGGTCTCGACCGCCTTTTCGTAATAGGGGTCGCCCGCGAGCGTCCGCGCGGACCCGAAGATCGTGACGGCCTGGGAGACGTCGGACAGAGTGTCGAACCCCTCCACGAATTCACCCATGATCCGCAGCACCCGCCACGAGTCGGTCTTGGTGAACGCGCGCCGCTCGCGCGGGAACTGCGTGAGGAGCCGTTCGTCCTCCGTAACCACGGTGCGTTGCGAGCCGCTCGAGCGCTGAGACATAGTCATCCTGCGGGTTGTAGAAGAGCCGAGACGCCGCTGGCGAGGGCCATAGGCGGTCAATATATAGAAGGAGGAGTGCACCCGACACCGCGTTGATCAGCACGGGCGTGTAGATTTGCACGTACGATGTCGCCTTCCGGCAGATGGTCGTCGCTGTACCTCCGCCTGGCGCTCCGCGCTCTCGTGAACCCGCGCCTGGCCGTCGACCTGCTGCGCCTGATGTGGAGCTTCCGCGCGCGCGCGTGGTATCGGCGGCCGCCCTTCCTGCCCCTCCCTCCCCGCGAGTACATGCGCTGGCGCATGTTCACCGCCTACGGCGACGAAGCTGCCGTCCCACCGGTCAGCGACGTCGTCCAGTTCGCGCGCTGGCGCCGCCAAGTGATGGGTCTATGAAACACAAAGACGTCGAGAGGAGGCGTCAAGGATCGGCGTCGAGAAACACCGTAGAGGTGAAGCGTCGGGCTATCGAGCTGGGGTTCGACGCCGTGGGGATCGCGACGCTGGAGCGGAACGCGCACGCGGCGGAGCTCGACCGCTGGCTCGCCGCCGGGTACGCGGGCGGCATGGACTACCTGCGGCGCCAGGCTGAGCAACGCAAGGAGCCGGCCCGCATCATGCCGAACGCCACGGTCGCGGTCGTGACACTCACCAGCTACTTCCACGGGCCGGCCGACCCCGCGGCCGTGCTACCGGATCGAGCGCAGGTCGCCCAGTACGCCTGGTCCGGCGACTACCACCGTATCCTCGGCGCTCGCCTCGCGCGGCTGGCCGACGCCATCAGGCGGATCTCCCCTGGTGCGCGCTCTCGCTGCTACGTCGACGCCGGCCCGGTGCCCGAGCGCGACCTGGCGCAGCGGGCCGGATTGGGCTGGATCGGCAAGAACATGATGCTCATCCACCCACGCCTCGGCTCGTTCACCTTCATAGGCGTCGTGCTCACCGACGCAGCGCTCACGCCCGATCTGCCGTTCGACGCCGATCGCTGTGGCTCCTGCCGCCGCTGCCTCGACGCCTGCCCCACCGAGGCGTTCGTCGCGCCGCACCTGATGGACGCACGGCGCTGCATCTCCTACCTCACGATCGAGCACCGCGGGGAGTTCACAGAGCCGGAGCGGCGTCTCGCGACGGACTGGCTGTTTGGCTGTGACGTCTGTCAGGACGTGTGCCCGTGGAACGTGACGTTCGCACACGCCACGACGGATCCCGAGCTCGCACCGCGCGCCGACCTCATGGCGCCCGACCTCAATGCGTTCGCCGGGATGACCACGTCGGAGTTCGACCGCCGCTTCGAGGACACGCCGTTCGAGCGCCCGGGGCTGGCGGGGATGCGGCGCAACGCCGCCGCCGTGCGGGCGAATCGAACCCCAGTATTGAGCGAGCGCCTGGCGCCGACCGGCGAGCGGTTGACGGAGCTGCAACACCGCCTCGCGGACGGGTTGGCGAAGATCGATCCGCACCACCGCCTCGTGGGGCGGCCGGTGAGCTACCGCGTCATCGACGGCCAGGCGTTCGAGATCACCTTCCGTGACGTCCCCGGCATCGCCGAAGCCGAAGTGCAGGGAGTGAAGCGCCTGATTGGCACCGATTGCTTCTGCACCGTTTCGCCCCAGACGCAGGAAGCCGTCACGGTCCGGTTCGTGGTACCGCTGCACAGCTAGATCGTCCGCGACTCCCCGTGGGTGGGGATCCAGAGCCGGTTCGGGTCGAATCCCGCACCGCGCCACGCAGCCCGCGCCCGCTTGGGCGGTTCGTCCAACGGCTCATCCGTGAGCTGGAAGGTTCCCCAGTGCATCGCGACCATGAGCGCGACTCGACCCGCGATCGGCGGGCGCCCCCGCTCGAGATCCTGGTACACCCGTACGGCTTCTTCCGGGTTCATGTGCACGGAGCGCATGAACCAGCGCGGCTCGTAGGCGCCGATCGGCAGCAACGCGGCGTGGAACGGCCCGAAGCGATCCGCGATCGCGGCGAATTCGGGATGATACGCGGTGTCCCCGGCGAAGTAGACCTGGCGCGCCGGCGCCGCCACGCTCCAGCCACACCACAGCGTCCGGTTGCGGTCGCCGAGCCCGCGCGAGCTGAAGTGCCGCGCCGGCGTGCACCCGATGGCAAGCTCGCCGACGCGCGTTTCCTCCCACCAGTCGAGCTCGAGGGCGTCGCGCGCGCCGCGCTGCCGTACGAACGGCGCCAGCCCGAGGGGCACGAGCCACCGCGCCTGCGGATGCGCCGCGGCCAGACGCCGCACGGTGCGGTCATCCAGGTGGTCGTAGTGATTGTGAGAGAGCAGCACGGCGTCGATCGGCGGGAGCCCGGCGAAAGGGACCGCGGCGGCCACGCGGCGGCGCGGGCCTGCGAACTGAACGGGCGACGCGCGCTCGCTCCAGATGGGATCCGTGAGCAGGTTGAGACCCCCCACCTGCAGCAGGAAGGTCGCATGCCCGACCCAGGTGAGCACGAGTCGATCGAGCGGCGCGCGTGGGACCGGGAAGCTCGGCACGGCCACCGGGAACGGCGCCGGATCGGGAGCGCGCGCGGGGGGACGCGTGAAGCGGTCGATCACCTTCCATTTGAAGATGCTGCGCAGCCCCTGCGTCGCGTCGTCCCCCCACGGGTTGCGGAACCCGCCGGTCGGGGGATGATGCGCCTTCGTCACCGCCGGCCGCCCGCGAGGCGCACCGCTTCCGGCCGACCGCGGAGCGCCAGCATCGCGACGACGCCGAGCGCGGGCCCCGGCGCGAGGACGGCCATGCTCCACCGCCAGCCCCAGCGCATGGCCACCGCGGGGAGAACGTAGATAGTGACACAGGTGAGCAGGAATCCGAGGCTCGTCTGCAGCGTGAGCGCCGTGCCCACGTACTCGCGCGGGGCGAGCTCGCTCACCGCCGCGGAGAACTGAGCCGAGTCAGCGACGATCGCCACCCCCCAGATCACGAGCAGCGGGACGAGCAGCGCGAGCGGGCTCCCAAAGAGCGCGCCGACGACCAGGGCGCAGCACCCCGACAGCGCCATCGCGGCGCTGGTCACGAGCGTTCGACCCCAGCGATCGGCGCAGGCACCTCCGAGCCAGCATCCCACGGCGCCGCTGGCGACGACGACGAACGTGACGAGCGCGGGTGCCGCGCTGGACGCGGCTTCAGCCCCCGCGCGCACGCGCTCACTTTGCGCGACGAACACCGCCATCCAAGTCCACATCGCATACAACTCCCACATGTGACCGAGATAGCCGCAGTTCGCGAGCGCCACCGCGCGGTCCTTGAGTATGCGCGGCGCGGCCGGCCAATCGAACCCCGACGAGGGCGCCACGTAGGGACCGTCGTGCGGCACTCGCAGCACCAGCAACCCGCCCGCCGCGGCCGAAGCGGCCGCGACCTCGAGCACGACCCGCCAATGCTCCGCGGGCACGAGCGCGCGCACCAAATGGGGCGTGGCCGATCCGATCGTGAGCGCACCCACCACGATTCCGATCGCCCAGCCGCGCGCCTCGCGGAACCACCCGGCCGCGATCTTCATCCCAGGAGGGTACACGCCTGCGAGCGCCGCGCCCGTAGCGAACCGGAGCGGAATCCCGACGCCGGGACCCGGCGCCACCGCGACTCCCAGCGTCGCGAGGCCCGCGAGCGCCGCCGCCCACGCCACCAACCGGCGCGCCGACCACACGTCGGCAAGTGTCAGCGCCGCGCTCGTCACGGCGCCGACCACGAAGCCGAGCTGGACGGAGATCGTGAGCCACGCGGCGCTGGTTCCCGCCAGCCGCCACACCCGCACCAGAGTGGGGGCAACCGCCGACGCGCTGAACCAAGGCGCCATCGCCAAGAGCTCCGCGGCCGCGAGCAGCGCGAGGACCCGCCGCGGGCTCACAGTCCCGTGGGATGGTCGAGAAACGTCCAGGGCAAGTGGAACTTCGCGCTGAGGTGTTCGGCGAGCGCCTTGACGCCCACGGTTTCCGTGGCGTAGTGCCCCGCGAAAATTACGTTCACGCCGAGCTCCTCGGCGTCAAAGAAGGTGTGATGCGGACCTTCTCCCGTGATGTAGGTGTCGAGCCCGGCCGCGGCGGCCTGCGGAATCAACGACCCCCCCGCCCCGGTGACAATGCCCACACGCCGCACCTGCTCGGGCCCGAACGCCAACAGGCGCGGGACAACCCCGAGCAGCGCGCCGACACGCTCAGCGAGCGCGGCGCGACCCACGGCGAGCTCCCCCCACACCCCGATCGGTTTGCCGTATTCCTCGCCGAACTCGCCGCGCGGCGCCACGGCGAGCGCTCGCGCCAGCACGGCGTTGTTTCCCACCTCGGGGTGGCGATCGAGCGGCAGATGCGCGCTATAGAGCGCGATGTCATGTCGGATCAGCCGGGCGACGCGCCGGTACTGGGCACCGACGAGGGGCTGAAGGCCGCCCCAGAACAACCCGTGGTGCACAAGCAGGAAGTTCGCACCCGCCGCCGCCGCCAACCCGATGGTCGCGTCACACAAGTCGACTGCAGCGGCGAGGCGGGTCACCGCGCCAGAGCGCTCCACCTGGAGACCGTTCAGGGCGTGCGGCGCATCCGGCACCGAGCGGACGTCCAGATAGCCGTCCAGATAGGAGACCAGCTCGGCCAGCTGCATGGCGCGACCTTATGAACAGTGCTGGGACATCATAGAGTCACTAAGGAGACACCAGACAGCGCCCACGGCCAGATTCCCACATGGACGAGTTCACTAACACCAAGATCCACTTGCAGTTAGAGAATCCACATGACTGAAGCCGCGCCATGTGGATAATCAGAACGGATTAGTACGACCGGGCTGTGGCCGTGGCGCCGGTGTCGCCCGCGGCGGCCGGCTCGGCTGGCGCCGCCTCGCCCATACGGATGACGCCGTTGATCTCCCCGCCCTCGTGTACCAAGAGGCGCTTGCTCGTGATGTCGCCATGCACTACGCTCGAGGCCTGAATCTCCACGCGCTCCCCGGCGACCACCGTACCGCGCACTTCCCCCCCGATTATCGCTTCGCGGGTGACCACGTCGCCCTCCACCTCGCCGCCTTTCGCTACCAGCACCTGGCGGCCCGCACGCACTGTACCGACCACCGTGCCCTCGATCTTCACGACTCCTTCAGCCGTGATGTCCCCGACCACCCGCATCCCCGCGCCGATGATGGACAACGCGCCTTCCGATTCCGGCCCCCCGTGTCCCTTCTCGGTGAAGATGGCCATGTCAGTTCTCCTGTTTCACCATCGTGAGCGGGTCGAGGGCCCTGCCCTCGCGCCGGATTTCGAAGTGCAGGTGGGGAGCGGTGGACCGCCCGGAGTTGCCCGAGAGGGCGATCACCTGCCCCGCCTGCACCGAATCCCCATCGTGCACGAGCAAGCGTGACGCGTGTCCATACATCGTCTCATACCCGTCAGGATGACGCAAGAGGACGAACAAGCCGTAATCGGGGTCGGTGCCGGCGGTCTCGACCGTTCCCCCGCCGGCCGCCCGCACGGCCGAGCCCGCGGGCACCGCGATGTCGATCCCGGGGTGCGACTCGGCCGGGTCCCCAGGGCGCACTTGGCCGCGGGTGACGAACCCCGGGACGTCGAGCGGCCAATGGTCGGGGCGCGAAGGCCCCACGCCGTAGCGCGACGTCGTGGCTGGCTGTCTCGCCCGGACGGCCACGGCGCGCATCAGGTCGGGACTGGGCGTCGTCACCCGACCGGCCGGCGGTGAGCGCACCCCCAGCAGCTGGCGGAGCTCCTGATAGTTCGCCTCGGCGCGGTTGAGCGCGGCCGCGAGCTGTTGCACGCGGCCGTTCTCCTGCCGCAGACGCGCGACTTCGCGTTCCAGACCTGGTACGCGCGCCGCCGCATGGGTCAGCGGTTCGGCAAATGCGAAGAACAACACGACGAGCAGCGCGATCGCGACCGCGCCCCACCTCCCCGCCTCGAACGCCCATTGCGGCACGCGATATTGACGCGAGTCCAGATCGCCGTCGACGTGGACGACGATCGTGACGCCCCGCGACCTCATCCGTCGAACGGTGCCCCGAGCATGATCTCCAGCAAGCGCGCGAGGTCGTCGTTCGAGTAGAAGGCCACATGGATCTGGCCCTTGCCCTTCGCGCGCAGGGTGACCCGGACGTCGCTCCCGAGCCGACGCCGCAGCGCGTCCTCGACGCGCCGCACCTCGGGCGCCTGCCCCACCCCGCGCTTGAGGCGGGGCCGCCGGACCGGCGCCCGGCCGCCCCGCACGCGGTCCTCGATCTCGCGCACCGAGAGCCCCTGGGCGACGGCTTCGCGAGCCAGTGTAGTGGCGCGTCGGGGATCGTCGAGCGCGAGCAGCGCGCGGGCGTGTCCCACCGACAGGCGGCCATCGTGCAGCATGGTGAGCACGGCGGCGGGGAGCTTGAGGAGGCGCAGCGCGTTTGCGACCGTGGAGCGGTCGCGCCCCACGGCGTCGGCGACGTCCTGCTGCGCCAGATTGAATTCCGCGATCAGACGCTCGTACCCCCGGGCCTCGTCCACGGGCGACAGGTCGTCCCGTTGCAGATTCTCGATAAGGGCGAGCGTCAGCACCGTGCGGTCGTCCACCTCGCGCTTGACCGCGGGAATTCGCTCCCAGCCGAGCGCCTGGCAGGCGCGCAGCCGCCGCTCGCCCGCGATCAACTCGTAACCGCCGTCGCCGCCGGGGATCGGGCGCACGACGACGGGCTGGAGTAGACCAGCCTGGCGGATCGACGCCTTGAGCTCCTCGAGGGCCGTGGGATCGACGTCCTGGCGCGGCTGGAACGGGTTGGGCCGGATCTCGCCGATGGCCAACTCGACGAGACTGCCCTCGCGCTCGGCCTCGTCGCGCGTCGGGCCGAGCAGCGCTTCGAGACCCCGGCCGAGGCGACGGCGTCCTGTGGTGACTTCGGTCATGCGGGCACCTCCGGCAGCGGTTCCGCCGCGGGCAGGGCAGGGGAGTCAGCGTGTTCGACGCGGCGAATCAGCTCTTGCGCGACGGCGAGGTAGCTGCGCGCGCCGACGGACTGCACGTCATACAAGAGAATCGGTTTGCCGAAGCTCGGGGCCTCTGCCAGCCGCACGTTCCGCGGAATGGTGATGCTGAACATCTGCGGTCCGAAATACTCCTTGGCTTCCTCGGCTACCTGCTTGCAGAGATTGAGACGGGCGTCGTACATCGTCAGGAGCACGCCGTCGATGGCGAGCGCCGGGTTGAAGTTGCGCTGTACGAGCTTGACGGTGTTGAGCAGCTGCGAGAGTCCCTCCAGGGCGTAGTACTCGCACTGGATCGGGATGATCACGCTGTCGGCCGCCGTCAGCATGTTGAGGGTGACGAGGCCGAGCGACGGCGGGCAGTCGATGATGACATACTGATAGTCGTCACGCAGCTCCCGCAGCGCGCGCCGCATGGCGGTCTCGCGCGCGGACCGATTCACCAGCTCGAGCTCGGCGCCGACCAGGTCCTGCGTCGCGGGGATGAGATCGAGAAAGGGAAAGTGCACGTGCGGGAAGCGGACGTCCGCGAGGGAGCGCCCGTCCAGCAGCGCGTCATAGAGCGAGGAGCGAATGCGGTCGCGCTCGATCCCGACGCCGCTGGTCGAGTTGGCCTGCGGATCGGCATCCACGAGAAGGGTCTTGCGCTCGGCGGTCGCGAGCGAGGCGGCGAGGTTCACGGCGGTGGTGGTTTTCCCCACACCGCCCTTCTGATTGGCGATCGCGATGACGCGGGACATTTTATAAGTCGTTGTGCTACAATATGTTATATCGGTGGTGCGCTAACGCGGTTCAGAATATAGTGGTAGGAGGGTGTGGCGTAAAGGGGCGAAGTTTCACGTGAAACACGCCGCCCCGGGGAGTAACTGATTTAATCTGCCGATGTTACGCAACCTGACGACGCCAGCGGAGTGTCTCGACGACCAGGTTGTGGAGATCACTGGGCGATACCCCCGGCACCCGCGCCGCCTGGGCGAGGGACGTGGGGCGGACGCGTGCGAGTTTCTGACGTGCTTCGGTCGCGAGCGAGCGCAGCTCGGGGTAGGGAAGATCCGACGGGAGCGCGAACGACGCGAGCTCCGCCAGGCGAGCCGCCGCCTCTCGCTCGCGCTCGAGATATCCGGCGTACTTGATCTCGATTTCGACCGCGGCGACGACATCATCGGGCGCGTCCACGCGGACACCGGTGGCCTCGAGCAGCTCACGCAGTCCCACACCTGGTCGCCGCGCCACGGCCGCCACTCGCTCAGGCTCCGCCAGCGTCACTCCCTGCGGCACCAACAGCGGCGCCACCTGGCCCGGCGCGATCGTCGTGGTCCGCGCTGCCTCGAGCAGGCGCTCCTCCTCCCGCAGCCGCCGCTCAGCGGTCCGGAGTTCCGCCGCCGTGAGCAGGCCGAGCCGCTCGGCAAGCGGCACGAGCCGCCGCAGCGCGTTGTCTTGCCGTAGCAGCAACCGAAACTCGGAGCGCGAGGTGAAAAGCCGATAGGGCTCGTCCACGCCTCGAGTGACGAGGTCGTCGACCAGCACGCCGACATACCCGTCATCGCGTCCGAGCACGATGGGCTCATGCTGTCGCAGCCGCCGGACGGCATTGATCCCAGCGACGACGCCCTGGGCGGCCGCCTCCTCATAGCCGGTTGTGCCGTTGATCTGGCCCGCGAAGAACAAGTGTTCGATCGCCTTGGTCTCGAGCCACGGTGTGAGCTGAGTGGGCGGGTAGTAGTCGTACTCGATCGCGTAGCCCGGCCGCGTCATCCGGGCGTCCTCGAGCCCCGGCACGGCGTGTAAGAACTCGAGCTGTACGGCGACGGGAAGCGAGGTTGAGAGGCCGTTCACGTACAGCTCGTGCGTATCGAGTCCCTCCGGCTCAAGGAACACCTGATGCCGCCGTGCGTCCGGGAACTTGACGATCTTGTCCTCGACCGATGGGCAGTAGCGAGGGCCACGCGCACTGATCGCGCCGCCGTACATCGCCGATTCGTGGAGATGGCGCTCGATGATCTCCTTCACCGCCGGTCCCGCCCAGGTGATCCAGCAGGGGAGTTGGCGGGGGCGTTCCCCGCGTTCGTAAAACGAGAACCGGTAGTCAGCCGCGTCGCCGTCCTGGCGCTCCACCTTGGACCAGTCAACCGTTCGGCCGTCGACCCGCGGGGGGGTACCGGTCTTGAAACGCGACACTGTAAGTCCAAGTGACTCAATGTGTTGCGCGACGGCGACGGCGGGCTGATCTCCCGCGCGGCCGGCCGGGATCTGCCTGTCCGTTCCCAAGTGGATGCGCCCGCGCAAGAACGTCCCCGCAGTGATCACGACGGCGCGGCAGCTAAACCGCCGCCCGTCCGCGAGCTCGACGCCTCGGACCGCGGTGCCGTCGCAGTCGAGCCGCGACACCATCCCCTGCGTGAGCTCAAGCAGGGGAAATCCCTCGAGCAGCTCCCGCACCGCGCGCCGATATAGCACGCGGTCGCACTGCGCCCGCGGGGCCCACACCGCAGGTCCCTTGGAGCGGTTGAGCATGCGGAACTGGATCGTGGCGCGATCGGTAGCGCGCCCCATGATCCCGCCGAGCGCGTCGACCTCGCGCACGACCGTCCCCTTCGCGATTCCGCCGATGGCGGGGTTGCAGCTCATCTGCCCGATAGTGTCGAGGTTCGACGTCACGAGCAAAGTGCGGGCGCCGAGGCGGGAAGCCATGGCGGAGGCTTCGGAGCCGGAGTGGCCGGCGCCGACCACGATGACATCATAGTCAACAGACATGTAGAGAAGCTAAGTGAGCAGGCGATGCAAAGGCTAGACGGACAGACGCACGGTGGGCAACAGTTAAGAGGATTTGGCAGTTTTCGCGGGGCTGCCGCTGATCTTTCGGATGAGCCCGAATAGCGTCTTACTCGTCTCGGTCGCGAGCGCTTCGAGCCGACCGAAATCCGCGGGCTCGAGATACCCGATGTCCCGCGCGATGGACAGCGCGGTCTCCACCTCCGCAAGCGAGCCCCACGCGGTATCCAGAAAGCGCCGGTAGTCCTTCGTCCCGTTGCGGGTGCAGCCTTCAGCAATGTTCAGGGGAATGCTGTATGCCGCGCGGCGCAACTGATCGGAGAGGGCCGCCTGCTCGCACTCGGGAAAGCGTTGGGCGGCCTTGGCGCACTCGACCGCCAAACGTTGCGCGTGCTGCCAAGCCTTGAGGGTGTGATGTAGGGGCATGACGAGCAACGATACCGCCGGGCACCGTGGAGTGTGGAATCATTTCCCCGCCCGCAGGCGCGAACCTACGCACTGTCGACTATTCACTGCTGCGCGTCTATGCGTCTAGTCGCTACACGTCCTCATGCGGCTTTTACCCATCTTACTAACTCCCTGAGGCTCGGCCGCTTTCCCGTCATCAAAATCCCCACCCTGTATATGCGCGCTGCCACCCACGTCACGCCCACAATCCCGGCGATGAGCAGCACCAGCGACCCCGCGAGCTCGACCGGCGGGAGATCGCCGGCCGCCCACCGTACCGGCATCGCGATGGGCGAGGAAAACGGCACGACCGACAACACCACTGCCAGCGTCGAGCTGGGATCGTTGAGCTCCGCGAACATGGACAGAAACGACGCCACCAGCACGAGGACGAGTGGTTGCTGCGCCTGCTGCGCCTCCTGCTCGCTCGACGACATCGCGCCCACCGCGGCGAACATGGCGGAGTAGAGTAAGAAGCCGCCGAGAAAATACGCGAGAAAGACCGCCGCAGTGGCGGTCGACACATGCGGCACCTGGAACAATCCCCCATCGGTCTCGAGGCCGCCCATGCGCCCCGCCAGCGCCGCTCGTTGACTGAACAGCACTCTGCCTGCCACGGCCCAGATGGCGAGCTGCAGCAGTGACACCGCGCCCACGCCCACGACCTTACCGCAGAGCAACGCGAACGGGCGAATCGAGGATACCAGCACTTCCACGATCCGCGTCGTCTTCTCTTCGAGCACCGAGCTCTTCACGTTGACCCCGTACATGAGGATCACCATGTAGAGAATGATCCCCATGAAATACGCGAGCGAGAACGACTGCGCCGAGCTCTCGCCTGTGGTCGCAGACCCCGAGATCTTCTGTGTCGCAAGGGTGATCGGCTGCTCCGCCCGCGCCATGACTGCCGGATCGATGCCGGCCCGCTCCAGCCGCGCCGTCGTGACGACGCTCCCGAGGACGCGCCGCAGCTCCCCGATATCGCGGAGCGAGGAGACGTTGGTCGCCCGATATTCGGCCGCACCGGTCCTGACGACGTCCCGGGCGAGCACCAGGACGCCGTCGAGGCGCTTGGCACCCACCTCCCGCATCAGCGAATCGATCACGCCCGGGGACGCAGTGACGCGGCTCGCCTGGAACGTCGTGCCGGCCCGCAACGCCTCCGTGACCCGCTGGCCGAATGTCGAGCCGGTGCCGTCGACCACGACGATCCGCTTCGGTCCGCCCGACGAAGCGAACGCCGCGGGGAGGAGGATCACCGCCGCCAGAAAGAGCGGCACCAGGATTGCCGACACCCAGAACCACTTGCTCCGCACGCGCTCGACGAACTCGCGGCGGATGACCGCCAGGACCTTAGGCACGCGTGATCAGCTCCTCCCGCACAACGGGGCGCGCCGCGTCGCGGCCCACGAGGTCCATGAAGATCTTGTGCAGGGACGGCTCCATGACCTGAAACCGGGAGAGCCGCGCTCCGGAAGCCACAAGCAGCCGCAACAGCTCCTGCGGGTCTGCCCCGGGCGTGAGCTCGAGCTCGGCATACTGCCCGTAGTCGTCCACTTGCTTCACCAGCCGCCGCTCCGCAAACAGGCGCGCCGCGTCCCCAGCCTCGCCGTCGAACCCAATGGTGAGATGCTGTCCGCTCGAAGTTCGCTTGATGTCGCTAAGCGAGCCGCCCACGAGTTTTCGTCCGCGCGCGATGATGCACAGCTGGTCGCACAGCTTCTCGGCTTGCTCCATGATGTGCGTGGAGAAGAGCACGGTCACGCCACCTTGGCGCAGCTCGAGCACGACGTCCTTGAGCACCTGGGTGTTCACCGGATCGAGCCCCGCGAACGGCTCGTCGAGGACGACCAGCGCCGGCTCGTGCAGCAGCGTCGAAATGAACTGGACCTTTTGCTGCATGCCCTTCGAGAGCTCGTCGATGCGGCGCAGACGCCAGGGCCCTAGCCCCAGGCGCTCGAGCCACGCGAGCGCCCGCGCCCGCGCGACACGGCGCTCGATGCCCTTCATCTCGGCGAGGAAGACCAGCACGTCCACGACCCGCATCTTGCGGTACAGCCCGCGTTCTTCGGGGAGGTACCCCACCCGCGCCGAGTGATCGCGCGCGCGGCCGGTCTCACTGAACAGCCGCACGGAGCCCGCATCCGGCCTGATGATGTCCAGGATCATGCGGATCGTGGTGGTCTTACCGGCGCCGTTCGGCCCGAGGAGCCCGTAGATCACGCCCGGGGGAATGGCGAGCGACAGGCCGTCCACCGCCGTGTGGCCCGAGAAGCGCTTGGTCACGCCGTCGAGCACGAGGATCGGGGTGGTCATCGGGGGCGGACGGGAGAAGGGAAGGGGGGAGCTTGCCGCAGCACGACCCTCAGGACTTCACGGCGTCTTTCAGGGCGTTCCAGGGAAGCATGGCGCACTTCACGCGCACCGGGAACTTGGCCACGCCGGCAAGCGCCCGCAGGTCGCCCAGCGTCCGGTCTCGCGCCGCGGCCTCGTCGCCGTGCATCATCGCGCTCATCCGGTCGGCGAGCGCCAAGGCGTCGGCCAGGCGCCGCTGTTTCACCACCTGGGTCATCATGGACGCCGCGGCCTGACTGATCGAGCAGCCGCGACCGATGAAGCGCACGTCCTTGATGACATCGCCCTCGAGGCGCAGTTGGAGATCGATCTCGTCACCGCACAGCGGGTTGTTCAGCGCGACCGAGTGCGTCGCCCCCTCGAGCGTCCCCTTGTTACGGGGCCGCCGGTAATGATCGAGGATCAGCTCCTGATAGAGCGCGCTGAGCTGGGGCTCAGGCCGGGACGTATCCAAACAGGGCTCCGGCCTTGGCCAGCGCCGTGGTGAGCGCCGTGACGTCGTCCCGGTCGTTGTACACGTAGAAGGAGGCCCGCGCGGTGGCGGCGACATTGAGGCGACGCATCAGCGGCTGGGTGCAGTGATGGCCCGCGCGGATACAGACGCCGTCCTGGTCGAGAATGGTGGCGATGTCGTGCGGGTGAATGTCACCGTACGTGAACGACACGACGCCGGCGCGGTGGTCCCTGGGGCCGTACACCGTGACTCCCTCGATCCGCGACAGCTGCTCGATCGCGGCGCCGGCCAACGCCACCTCGTGTTCGGCGATCCGGTCGAGCCCAATGCCTTCGAGATAGTCGATGGCCGCCGCGAGTCCGACCGCGCCCTCGACGTTCGGAGTCCCGGCTTCGAACTTGTGCGGCAGCTGGTTGTAGGTCGAGTGATCGTCCCACACGCGGGAGATCATCTCACCGCCTCCGTGGTAAGGCGGCATCGCGTCGAGCAGCGCGGGCTTCGCCACGAGCGCCCCCGACCCCATGGGCCCGAGCATTTTGTGCCCCGAGAGGGCGTAAAAGTCGCAATCGAGCGCCTGCACGTCGACCCGTAGGTGCGGCGTGGACTGCGCGCCGTCCACCAGCACGACCGCCCCCGCCGCGTGCGCGAGCCGTGCGAGCTGCGCCGCGGGATTGATCGTCCCCAGCGCGTTCGACACGTACGGGAACGCCACGAGCTTGGGGCGCCGCTCGAGCGCCCGGCCGAAATCCGACAGATCGAGCCGCCCGTCCTCCGTTATCTCCACCATCCGAATCGTGGCGCCCTTCTCCTGACACAGAATCTGCCAGGGCACCAGGTTCGAGTGGTGATCCATGGCGGTCACGACCACGGTATCGCCCGCGCGCACGTTGGCGCGGCCGTAGGAGCCCGCGACGAGATTGATGGCCTCGGTCGTGCCGCGCGTGAACACCACGCCCTCGGGTGCCCAGGCGTTGACGAAGCGCGCCACGCGGCTCCGCGCGGCCTCGTAGGCCTCCGTGGCGCGGATCGCGAGATCGTACGCTCCGCGGTGAACGTTCGCGTTCGTGGTGCGGTAGTAGTTCGCGAGGGCGTCGAGCACGGCCTGCGGCTTCTGCGTCGTGGCCGCGTTGTCCAGGTACACGATCCGGTGCTTGTTCTCCTGCTGCCTCAGCAGCGGGAAGTCGGTGCGGATCCGGGCGGCGTCGAGCATCACGTCGCCCCCCGCCGCCCGCCGCGCGTGCGGTCGGCGAGGCGACCCCGGATCACACGGTCGAGCTCGTCCCGCACCGCCGCGTGCTCCATCCGGCCGAGGATCTCTGCGGCGAATCCGTAGGTGAGCATCCCCGCCGCCGTCTCGGCCGCGAGACCGCGGCTCCGCAGGTAGTACAGCGCCGTCTCGTCGAGCGGACCAACGGTCGAGCCGTGCGTACACTTCACATCGTCGGCGTAGATCTCGAGCTGCGGTTGGCTGTCGGCCCGCGCGTCCGCGGACAGCAACAGGTTGTTGTTGGTCTGCTTCGAGTCGGTGCGCTGCGCCCCGGGGCGGACGATGATGCGGCCGTTGAAGACGCCGTGCGCCTGCTCTCCCAGGAGGCCGTTGAAGTATTCGTGGCTCGCGCAGTGCGGCTGGGCGTGGTCAATCACGGTGTGGTGGTCCGCGTGCTGGCGCCCGCGCAGCAGGTAGAGCCCGTTGAGGATCAGCTCGCCGCCGGTGCCGGCGAGCTCCGTGCGGAGGTCGTGCCGGGCGAGCGCCGCGCCGAGCGCGACCGGGTGGAGCCGGAGCACCGTGTCCCGATCCTGGGTCGCGTGCGTGGTGGCGACCTGATAGGCTTCCCGGCTCTCGCGCTGGATGCGATAGTGCTCGAGCCGCGCACCCTGGGCGAGCGCAATCTCGGTAACCGCGTTGGTCCAGTACACGCCGCCCTGGGGCGCCACGTAGCTCTCCAGCACGGTGGCGCGGGCGCCGCGCTCCACGATCACGAGCGTGCGCGGATGCGCTACCAGCGCCTCCCGCTCCCCATCCGTCGCGACCGCGAACACGACCTCGATCGGCCGCTCCAGCTCGACCCCGGCCGGCACGTAGACGAAGGCCCCGTCGGAGAGGAACGCCGTGTTGAGGGCCGCGAACGGGCTCGTCTGATAGTCGGCGTGACGCGCCAGATGCCGCTGCGCCAGCTCGGCGTCGCTCGCGAGCGCTGCGCGCAGGCTCCCCGCACGCACACCCCGAGGGAGCTCGGCCGCGGCGGAGAGCGCGGGAGCGAACGTGCCGTTCACGAAGACCAGGCGGATGGCCCCCGGCCCGGCTATCCAGTACGGCGCCAGCGCGCTCGCGGTCACGCCCGGCGCGTCGCGCCCGTGACTCAGCGCGAACGTGGTCTCGGCGATGGGAGCCACGCTCGTGAACCGCCACTCTTCCTGCTTCGTCGAGGGAAATCCCAGCTCGGCGAATCGCGCGATCGCTTGCCCACGGAGGTCGCGCAGCCACGCCGGCGACCCTGCCGCGCCGTTGCCCGCGAACGCCTTGAACAGGGCAAGGTGGTGTTCCCTGGCGTCCACGGCCGCCGTCACCCTACCGCCGCCTCCTCCCGGAGCCAGTCGTACCCCTTCTCCTCGAGCTCGAGGGCGAGCTCCTTGGTACCCGACTTCACGATCCGGCCGCCCGAGAGAACGTGCACGAAGTCCGGGGTGATGTGCGTCAGGATCCGATAGTAGTGAGTCACCAGCACGGTGGCGCTCTCGGGTCGGCGCAGCTTGTCCACCGTATGTGCCACCGTCTTCAGCGCATCGATGTCGAGACCGGAATCGGTCTCGTCGAGGATCGCGAGCTTGGGCTCGAGCACCGCGAGCTGGAGGATCTCGTTCCGCTTCTTCTCCCCGCCGGAGAAGCCGTCGTTCACCGGGCGGTTCAAGTAGCTGTCGTCCCAGCCGATGACCTTGAGCTTGTCCTCCAGTGCGTCCATGAACTCCACGGGCCCGAGCTCTTCCTGGCCGCGGGCCTTGCGCACGGCGTTCAAGGCTGAGCGCAGGAAGTAGGCGTTGGTGATGCCGCGGATCGCGACTGGGTACTGAAAGGCGAGGAAGACGCCCTCACGCGCCCGCTCCTCGGGCTTCATCGCCAGGAGGTCCTTCCCTTGGTACAGCACCGACCCGGCCGTCACTGCATAAGCGGGATGCCCGCCGATCACTTGCGCAAGCGTGCTCTTACCGGAGCCGTTCGGTCCCATGACCGCGTGCACCTCGCCAACGTTCACCCGGAGATCGATGCCCCGCAGGATCTCGCGCCCCTCGACCGACGCGTGGAGATTCTCGATCTCGAGCAGGGCGCTTTCCCGTTCCGGCTTCCCGCTCCCCCTCACCCCACGCTCCCCTCGAGGCTGATGCCGAGGAGCCGCTGTGCTTCGACGGCGAACTCCATCGGCAGCTCCTTGAAGACCTCCTTGCAGAAGCCGTTCACGATCATGTTCACGGCGTCCTCGTTCGACAGGCCGCGCTGCTTGCAGTAGAAGATCTGATCTTCGCCGATCTTGGACGTGGACGCCTCGTGCTCCATGATCGCGCTGCTGTTGCGCACGTCGATGTAGGGGAACGTGTGCGCACCGCACTTGTCACCGATGAGCATCGAGTCGCACTGCGAGTAGTTCCGCGCGTGCTCGGCGCCCTTCATGATCTTCACCAGCCCACGGTAGGTGTTCTGCCCGCGCCCCGCCGAGATCCCCTTGGACACAATGGTCGAGCGGGTGTTCTTGCCGAGATGAATCATCTTGGTGCCCGTGTCCGCCTGCTGGCGGTTATTGGTCACGGCCACCGAATAGAACTCCCCGACCGAGTTGTCGCCCTGGAGGATGCAGCCAGGGTACTTCCACGTGATCGCCGATCCCGTCTCGACCTGGGTCCACGAGATCTTCGAGTTCCGGCCAAGGCACTTACCCCGCTTGGTCACGAAGTTGTAGATGCCGCCACGCCCCGCTTCGTCCCCCGGGTACCAGTTCTGGATGGTCGAGTACTTGATCTGCGCGTTGTCCAGCGCCACGAGCTCGACCACGGCGGCGTGCAGCTGGTTCTCGTCCCGCACCGGGGCGGAGCAGCCTTCGAGGTAGCTCACGTAGCTCCCCTCTTCCGCCACGATCAACGTGCGCTCGAACTGGCCTGTGGAACTGGCGTTGATCCGGAAGTAGGTCGACAGCTCGAGCGGGCACCGCACGCCTTTCGGGATGTAGGCGAACGAGCCGTCCGTAAAGACGGCCGAGTTGAGCGCCGCGAAGAAGTTGTCGTTGTGCGGGACGACCGAGCCCAGGTATTCGCGCACGAGGTCG
The DNA here is from genome assembly GCA_003221005.1 of Gemmatimonadota bacterium. Lineage (GTDB taxonomy): Bacteria > Gemmatimonadota > Gemmatimonadetes > Gemmatimonadales > GWC2-71-9 > AG25. The sequence continues at coordinate 10,408 of QHTZ01000083.1, read as the reverse complement.
GGATACTCGCGGATCGCCTCGGAGATCGCGCAGAAGATGACCCCCGACTTGGCCAGCGTTTCCCGAAACGTGGTCGCGACCGATACACTGTCGAACACGGCGTCCACCGCGACGCCGGCCAGGCGCTTCCGCTCCTCGAGCGGAATACCCAGCTTCTCGAAGGTCTCGATGAGCTTGGGATCCACCTGCTCGAGGCTGTCGAGCCTCGGCTTGGCCTTCGGGGCGGCGTAATAGCTGATCGCCTGGTAGTCGATCGGCCCGTACGTCACGTTGGACCAGTGGGGCTCGGTCATCTTGAGCCACTGGCGATAGGCGCGGAGCCGCCACTCGAGCATCCATGGCGGCTCGCCCTTCTTCTGCGAGATGACCCGGATGACGTCCTCGTTCAGCCCGGGCGGGATGACATCGGCTTCGATGTCGGTCACGAACCCGTACTTGTAGGGCTGCAGGACTTGCGCTTCGATGCTGCCGGTCATCCGTGCTCCTCGCCCGAAGTCCTTTGTGGACTGCGAGTTGCGGTGGGGGTCGTGGTGTGCTTTTGCGAATCCTAAGGGATTTATTCGGGATTGTCAACCAAGGGGACGCCCGTCTCTTACGCCTTTCCTCGACGCCTCTTGCCTTCAGTATATGTCCCGATTCAGCTCCCGGACCAACCGCTCATAGTCCGCGGGCGTATTCACGTCGTCGAGCACGGCGGGGTCGTCCACAGCAACGACCGCGAGCTCATCCTCGTGAGCCTTGAGGACGGCGCGGGCGCCATGGCGCGTTGCGTCCGCACTGGTCTCGAGCTCGGCGAACAGCGCTTCGTCCCACAGCACCGGGTGTCCCCGGCGCCCTCCGAAGGCGGGAACGACGGCGGGGGGCCGCGCGTGGCGGTACGCTTCGATTATGCGCTCGACCGTGGCAATGCGGACGTGTGGGAGGTCGACCGGCCACGCGAGCAGGCCCTCGGGCCGCGCCGGCCGCAGCGCGGCGAGCGCGCAGCGCAGCGAGGCGATTGGACCCGCTGCGACGTCCGGGTTCTCGACGACGTGGCAGTCGGGAGCGGTCGCGAGCAGGGGCCTGACTCGCGCGGCGTCCGCGCCCAGGACAACTAGGCGCGGCTTCACCTCGAGCGCGGCGAGGGCGTCCACGATGCGGATCACGAAGGACTGGCCGCGGAAGTCCAGCAGAGCCTTGGGGATTCCCATGCGGACCGAAGGCCCGGCCGCCAGTACCACGCCGGCTAGGGACATGGCGCACTACGTTACCGCGAGTTGCACAACCACGCCAAACCCCCACATTTGCGGCCCATGGCCGTCCGCCGCATTCGCCAGTTAGGCGATCCCATTCTGCGGGTCCGCTGCGAGAAGGTGTTGGACCACAAGTCGGCCGCGACGCGGCTGGTGGCCGATGACCTGCGCGACACCCTGCGGACCGCCCGAAAGCGGTACCGGATGGGACGGGCGCTCGCTGCCCCCCAGATCGGGGCGCCGGTCCGGATCGTATTCGTCGAGGTCGACAAGCAGCGCTGGACCATGGTGAACCCCGAGATCACTGACGTGGGCCCCGACGACTTCGTGGTTTGGGACGACTGCTTTTGCTTCCCCAATCTCCTCGTGCGCGTCACCCGAGCCTACCAGGCGACGCTGAACTACACCGACCTGAAGGGCAAGCCGCACACGGCGCAACTCGAGGGACCGATGGCGGAGCTGTTGCAGCATGAGATCGACCACCTGGATGGGATCCTCGCGGTGGATCGGGCGACGGGCCTCGACCCCTTTTCCTTCCGCTCGGAGTGGGAAAAGCTGCACGATCCCGCCGAGCGCTACGGCCAGCCGAACCCTCGGGAGCTTCCCTAGACGGCCCCGTCCGGCGACGCGTGTTAGCTTCAAGGTGACAGGGGTGCCCGCCGGCGCTACGCGGCCGGGCTGAGATCACACCCTTCGGACCTGATCCGGGTAATGCCGGCGAGGGAAGTCATGAAGGAGCGACTCCGATGACCTGCGTAACCCAACTGCACATGGCGCGCCGCGGCGAGATCACCGAGCAGATGCGGCGCGTGGCGGAGCGTGAAGCGCTTGCGGCGGAGCTCGTGCGCGACGAGGTCGCGGGCGGCCGCCTCGTCATCCCCGCGAACGTGAACCACCTGGCGCTGAGGCTCGATCCCATGGCGATCGGCGCCGTGGCCAAGGTCAAGATCAACGCCAACATCGGCAACTCCGCGGTCGAGTCGAACATCGACCAGGAGCTCGAGAAGCTGCATCACGCAGTCCACTACGGCGCCGACACGGTGATGGACCTCTCGACCGGCGGCAACATCGACGCGATCCGCGAGGCGATCATCGCCGCCTCGCCGGTGCCGGTTGGGACCGTCCCGATCTACCAGGCAGTCGCGGCCGTCCGGAAGGTCGAAGACCTCACGGCCGACGACCTGCTGGATATGATCGAGCACCAGGCGGCCCAGGGGGTCGACTACGTCACGGTGCACTGCGGGATCCTGCGCGCGCACGTGCCGTTGGCGCTCGGTAGGGTCACGGGCATCGTGTCACGGGGAGGGTCGCTCCTCGCCTACTGGATGATGCACCACCGGCAGGAAAACCCTCTGTACACGCACTTCGACCGCATCCTCGAGATCGCGCGCCGCTACGACGTCACTCTCTCACTCGGCGACGGGCTCCGTCCGGGCTCTCTCGCCGACGCGACCGACAAGGCACAGCTCGCCGAGCTCGTCACGCTGGGCGAGCTGACGGAGCGCGCGTGGGCGCGCGATGTGCAAGTGATGATCGAGGGTCCCGGGCACATCCCCATGCACCAAATCGAGGTGAATGTCCGGCTCGAGAAGGAGCTGTGCCACGAGGCGCCGTTCTACACCCTCGGGCCGCTCGTCACCGACGTGGCCCCCGCCTACGACCACATCACGTCGGCGATCGGCGCCGCGATGATCGGCTGGTTCGGCGCGGACATGCTGTGCTACGTCACGCGCAAGGAGCACCTCGGCCTCCCCAACGCCGAGGAGGTGCGCGAGGGCGTGATCGCCTACAAGATCGCGGCACACGCCGCCGACATTGCGCGGCGCCGCCCCGCTGCGCGGGACCGGGACGACGCATTGTCCCGCGCCCGCTTCGCCTTCGACTGGAATGAGCAATTCCGCCTGGCGCTCGATCCCGATCGGGCGCGCGAGCTGCACGACGAGTCGCTTCCCGCAGAATACTTCAAGTCGGCAGAGTTCTGCGCGATGTGCGGACCCAAATTCTGCTCGATGCACATCACGCGGGAGATCACGAGAAAGCTGGAGGCGGTGCCCGCGGACTAGGTCACCAGCCCGAACGCCCGCACGGGGAAGCTTCCCATCCCCTTCACCTTCACCGGCACCGCGAAGAATCTGAAGCCGCGGTCCGGCAGCGCACCCAGGTTGCAGAGGTGCTCCACGATCGGGATGCGGGCCCCGAGGAGCAGCGTGTGGGCGGGCCGGCTGCCATCAGCGGCGTCGTCGATGTTCACGGAATCGATCCCCACCAGTGCCGCGCCCGCATCCACGAGCCACTCCGCCGCCGCACGCGTGAGAAACGGGTAGCCCTCGAAATAGCGGTCGGTACGCCAGTGCGCGTCCCACCCCGTATGCACGAGCACGGCCTTCCCCCGAAGATCACTCTCGAGCAGCTCCGGTCCGATCGCCCGGCCGGCGCGGGCCGCCGCGCGCACCACCACCGCATCCACGTCGGCCACGCATTCCAAACGCAGCTCCGCGAGGTCCGCCCCCTCCGCATAGCGATGGAACGGCGCGTCGATGTACGTCCCGGTGTTGGCGACCATTTCGATGCGTCCGATCTGGAAGGTCGTGCCGCGAGCGTAGCGTGCACGCGAGGCGTCCCGACTCATGTGATCACCCACGACCGGGGCCGGGAGGCCGCGATAGGTGACCATCCCGTGCTCGACCAGGTGGCTGACGTCGATGAGGCGGCGCCCCGGGGGGAGGGGGATCATGCCGCCGGGGGCGCGGTGCCCTGCGGCGAGCGCAGCACCCGCGCGAGTGCTTTCAGCAGCTCTCCCTCCGGCGTGGCTCCGACGGGCGCTTCGGCGAGCACCACCGCGAACCGACGTCGCAGCAGCGGGTCCCGCATCGCCTGCGACGCGAACTGGATCGTGAGGGGCAAGAACCAGGACGCCTGCCGCGCCCCCGAGCCGGCGCGGGCTACGGCCGCGTACTGCTCGAACAGTCCCAACAGGAATGCGCTCTTGGACCGGAACTGCCGGTAGATCGCACCCTTCGTAAAGCCCGCTGCCTCCGCCACGTCGTCCAGAGTCGCGAGCTCGATCCCGCGCTCGGCGAACACCCGCAGCCCCGCCTCGAGGAGCAGCACCCGGGTTTCCGCCTTCCGCCTCTGACGAACGATACCCATGAGTATCAAGGATACTCGTCAGTATCCGAACAGGCAACGCGAGAGGTTTGTCCCACTGGCCTTGACTGGGTTGGGGCCCCATCTACAATTCAGCCGCGCGCCCGCAGTCTTCAGGCGACCGAGACGGAGTCGAGATGCCGTACATCATTGCCGAGCCCTGCATCGGCGTGAAGGACCGCTCCTGCGTGGATGTGTGCCCGGTGGACTGCATCTACGAGGGAGAGGACATGCTGTACATCCATCCCGACGAGTGCATCGACTGCGGTGCCTGTGAGCCGGAGTGCCCGGTGACAGCCATCTTCCCGGAGGAAGACACTCCGGAGCAGTGGAAGTCGTACATCGCCAAGAACCGGGATGTCTTCCAAAGCGCGACACCGCCCGGCAAGCCCCAGCGCAAAGGCTCCTGAGCGGGCTCGTCGTTCTAAGTCAGTCCCTCCAGGAAATCCATCACGGCGCGGCTCGTCGCAAGAGGCTGCTCGAGCGGCGCGAGGTGGCCGGCGGCGGAGATCACCACGAGCCGCGCGCCCGGGATCGCGTCCGCCATCGCCTCGGCCACCGCCGGCGGCGATACCTGGTCCTCGCTGCCTACGACGACCAGTGTCGGCACGCGAATCTTCGACAGGAGCGGCGTGGAATCCGGGCGGTCGCGCATCGCCCGGAGCGCGCCCGCCATCCCGGGCACCGACATCCGCCGCGTCATCTCCCGGTACTGTTCCACGACCTCGGGCTGCTCCACCAACGTCGCGGACGCGAGCAACCGCGAAAGCAGACGCTCGCCCACCGCCGCCGTGCCTCGATCCGCCGCCAGAGACGCCAGCTCGTCACGCGTGCGCCGCGCGTCGTCCGCATCGGGTTGCGGCCGCGTGCCGCAGAGCACGACCGCGCGCACCCGGTCGGCGTGACGGCGCAGCAGCTCGAAGGCGATGTATCCGCCCAGCGAGAGCCCGCAGACCACCGCCTGCCGCACGCCCAGCGCATCGAGCACCGCGACCAGATCGTCCGCGTAGCGGGCGATGGTGTAGCCGTCGGGCGGCGCCGTCGATTCACCCGCCCCCCGCAGGTCCGGCGCGATGCGCTTCCACCGGGACAGCGCTGCGAGCTGGTGGCGCCACACCGTCCGGTCGAAGGGGAACCCGTGGACGAACAACACCGGCCCACCCTCGCCGCGCACTTCCACGGCGAGCTCCGCGCCGTCCACCGCGATGCGTTGCGGCGCGTGCGCCGCCGTGCTCCGCGGACCCAGAACCCGCGCGACTTCGCCCGGTAGCGGCACGGGGCGGCCTGCCCCATCCACGCACACGAAGACGATTTCCGCTTCCGCGATCACGCTGCCGTCCCGCGTACGCCGGGCGGTCTGGCGGGCGGTCCAGCTCGTCGTGCCGCGATGCGTGATCACCGTCTCCACGCGCAGCACGTCGCCCGGGAAGGCAGCCGCTCGATAGTCCACCGTGGCCTTGCGGACGACCGGGGCGACTCCGGTGCGGTGGAACAGGTCCATGCCCGGCCCCCGGGCGAGGCTCTCCCAGCGCGCGCGCTCGAAGAGCGCGAGCACCGAGGCATGGTTCAGATGCCCGAAGGCGTCGCACTCGAGGGGATAGACGGTGAGGTCGACGGTGGGCAGCGCGGTCACGACGAGGGCTCCCAGGTGCGGCGGACCGGGAACGCAAAGGTATGCCAAAACACGATGCGTCGAAACCCGCGCGGCACGAGCGCCGGCAACGCGGCGAACGCCTTCGCGCCATACGTGGGATCGAGCCGCAAGCCGTGCGCCGCCGCGTGTGCGCGCGCCGCTTCGCCCGCAGCCGTGGGATGACCGTAACCCGCCCCCAAACAATCGAGGACAAGAGGGACGAGGGACAGGGGACGGGGGACGGGTACGCCGTTCGCCGCCAGCAGACGCGTCGCCCCGCGGGCCAGCGCGGCGACGCGCCAGCGGTTCGCGACGGGCAAGGGAGCGACGCGCGCCGCGACCACCCGGGTCGGCCAGCCGAGCGCAGCCACGGCGAGCAGGAGGCCCGCCGCTGTGCCCCCCGACCCAAGGGGCGTGACGATCGCGTCGGGCGGCACGGGCAACTGGGAGGAGAGCTCCAACCCAGCGACGAGGTGACCCGCCACCGCGCGCGGATCGGCACCGCCGCCTGGAATCCAATGGGGCAACCCGAGCCGCCGCGCGACCAGCCACGCGCGCACAACCGCGAGCGGCAGTCCGACCCGGGAGCGTGCCCGGACCACAGCCGCTGCCGAGCGCACGCATGCCTCCGCGACTGCCACGCTCGCCTCGGTTGCGGGTTGCGGAAACTGGGCCAGCACCGCTCGGTAAGAGAGTGCGGCGGCGTGCACTGCGGTCGCGAGACAGTGCGTCGAGCCCGTGCCGCCCAACGTCACGAACACCGTCGCCGCCGGCGCGCCCGCGAGCAGGAATTCCAGGCCGCGAACCTTGTTGCCGCCATACGCCGCCGCGGAGAGGTCCTCCCGCTTCACCCATAGCGCGCGCACACCGACCGACTCCCCGAGCTGCACGGCAGGCTCGAGCGGCGTTGGCCAGGCCCCGAGGCTACAAGCGCTCAGCGCCGCGCGTATCTTTCGGGTCAGGGCCGACGGATCCAATGACACCCCTTCACGCGAGAGCCACGATGCACGTTGCCACGGACTACATCCGCCACGCGGCGCGGGCTGCGCGCAAGTGCGCGGGAGACCCGCTCGGCGGCCCTGCCCAACCGCCCGATCCCGAGTTCTACAAGACGCTCGCCAAAGCGCTCGAAGAGATTGCCGCCGGGCTGGACCAGCTGGGGAAGGAAGAGTGAACCGGACGTGATGTCGTCATCACGACAGTATCACTACAGTTACGCACCTTTCCACACCGCCGCGACACTGTGTGGATAGCTACGTTCGCAGTCCTGACGCGCTAGCTGAAGTAATCTCGGCATTTCGCCGGGAGCCCCTCGTGGCTGTGGACACGGAGGCGGCGAGCTTCCACAAGTACCGCGACCGCATCTACCTGGTCCAGCTCTCTACGCGCAGGGCCACGGCGATCCTGGATCCCCTCGCGCTCCCGGATCTCGCTCCCTTGGGCGACCTCCTCGCGGACCGGGCGGTCGAGAAGGTGTTCCACGACGCGGACTACGATCTCCGGATTCTCGACCGCGACTACGCCTTCCGCGCCGCTCGGCTGTCGGACACACGCGTCGCGGCACAACTCGCGGGCGAGGCGGCGATCGGTCTCGCCGCGCTGCTCGAGAAGTACGTCCACCTGAAGGTCTCGAAGGAGCACCAGAAGGCAGACTGGTCTCGCCGCCCCCTCCCCGCCAGCATGCTCGCTTACGCGGCGGCCGACACGCGGCATCTGCCCGTGTTGCGCGACGCGCTGCTGGCGCGGCTCCGAGAGCTCGGCCGGCTGGCCTGGGCGGAGGAAGAGTTCGAGCGCCTGGAGTCGCTGCGCTGGACCGGCGCAGCGGACGGGACCGACGCCTATCTGCGGATCAAGCGGGCGAAGTCGCTCACCGGCCGCCAGCTCGCAGCGCTGCGCGACCTGCACCGGTGGCGCGAGGAGCTCGCGGCCAAACAGGACAGGGCGTCGTTCCGGATCATGGGAAACGAAGCCTTGCTCGCCGTGAGTCGTGCGCTGCCGCGGACGCGGGCCGCGCTCGCGCAAACGCCCGGTGTGCCTGCGACGCTGCTCGAGCGCCACGAGGCCGCGTTGCTCGAATCGGTGCGCCGCGCCCTCGCCCTGGACGAGAAGGCCCTCCCGAGAATCGAGCGCACGGCACGGGTGCCGCGCGACGCCGATTTCGACGCGCGCGTCGAGCGCCTGAAGGCGGCCCGCAACCGCGTGGCCGCTGAGCTGTCGCTCGATCCCGGCGTGCTGTGCGGGCGGGCCACGCTCGAGGCCGTGGCGCGGGTCCGTCCAAACGATCGCGCCGGGCTCGCTCAGGTGAGCGAACTCCGGCGCTGGCAAATCCAGGTCCTCGGGGACGCCCTGCTCGCAGCGCTCGCTTAGAGTCCCATCAGGGCCCGCACCTTGGGATCGATGCGCTCTGGGGTCCAGTAGGGTTCCCAGACGATGTCTATGTTGACGTCCTTCACACCCTCCAGAGCTCGCAGCACCCGGTAGGCGTCGTTCGTGATCATCGGTCCAGCCGGACACCCGGGCGAGGTCAGGGTCATGGTGACGCGCACGTCACCGTCCTCGACGTCGATCCCGTACACGAGGCCGAGATCGATGATGTTGAGGTCGAGCTCCGGATCCTTGACCTGCCGGAGCGCGTTGCGCGCCACTTCTTCACTCAGCGTCGCCGCCGTCACACGAGCCTCCTGCTGCGCGAAGGTTAGTCGACCGCCACGCCGCGCACCAGGCAGCGCCGGCGCCGCGCGATCCAGGCGTACACTCGCCGGGCCACCGGCAGCACGCCCGGGATCGCGAAGATCCAGGCGAGCCACCGCTTGCCCGGCAGCAGGCGCAGCAGGACGGCCGCGGCGTCGGCCCCGGCGAACACGCGCCCGTCGGGAAGCACGAGGTGCATCGCCGCCGCCAGCGCCGGGAGGGGCACCTGAAACGCCGCCACGCGTGCCTGGTCCTGGAACGGAATCACGGTCACCCGGTGATCCCGATCCCAGCGGGCGACCAGCGCGACCGCCTCCCGGCAGAAGCCGCACTCCCCGTCGTAGATCAGGGTGGGACGGTCAGCGTGCATCGGACGCGCGCGCAGCTGCGTCGGCAATCTGGCCGCGCACGGTTTTCAGCGCCGTGAACGAGCGCCGGGCGCGCGGCGCGAAGGCGCGATTTGTCAGCAGCACCACGAACAGGTTGCGATCCGGGTCGATCCAAAGCGACGTCCCCGTCCAGCCGGTATGCCCGAAGCTGCGGGGTCCGAGCAGCGTGCCGGCGCTGCTCACTGTCTCGCCGGTGGGCACCGCCTGCCACCCAAGCGCGCGCGCCTCGGCGCCGGTTCCCCGTTCCGGCGCCGCTGCGCGCTTGAGAAACTCGCGCACCGTCTCCGCTCGCACCAGCTGGCGGCCGTCGGGGAGCGCGCCCTCGCGCAGCATGAACTGCGCGAACCGGGCCACGTCAAGCGCCCCGGCGAACAGCCCCGCGTTGCCCGAGACGCCTCCCAGCTTGAACGCGCTGGCGTCGTTAACGACTCCCGCGACCGCGTGGCCCCGCCACACGCCCGTGGGCGCGATCCGGGCCCGCATCCGGATCGGCGGCCGAAACCGTGTCTCGCGCAGCCCCAGCGGCGCGAACAGTTCCCGGGCCGCGAACACGTCGAGCGGCTCGCTGGACGCCCGCTGCACCACCTCACCCAACACGATCGCGTTGAGATCGCTGTAGATCACGCGGCGGCCCGGCGGGACGCGAGGGGTCTCGCCCAGCACGCGCCGCATCAACGCCCCGCTGTCCCGCAGGGCCTTGAGCTCGGCGTCCGGAAGATCGGCCCGCAGTCCCGAGGTGTGCGCGAGGAGGTGCCGCACCGTGATCCCGGCGGTGCCAGGGCCGTCGAACTCGGGGACGTACGCCGCCACCGGCGCGTCCAGCTGCACCGTGCCACGATCCACCAGCAGCATCAGCGAGGTGGTGGTCGCGATCACCTTGGTCAGGGACGCGAGGTCGTACAGCGTGCTCTCGGGATCGACGCGCGGGCTCGAGGTCGACCAGGTGAGGTGCCCGTACCCGTGAGCGAACAACACCCGGTCACGCCGCCCGACGACGAGCGCGGCGCCCGGATACGCACCCTCCAGGATGCCCCGCTCCACGAGCGGGTCGAACGTCCCGCCGTCGAACCGCGCGGTGGGTTGAGCAACCCCGGTTTGTAGGAGCAGAACCAGCGCTAGCACCACACGCCCGGAACACGTCGCCCGCAACTCGGGCAGCGACCGTCGGACGCGATCCGCTGCCGACGGATCACGTAGCCGTGGCGCTCGATCAACAGGTCCCCACAGTCGGGGCAGTAGGTGTGTTCCCAGCGGCCTACCCGTCCCGGGAGGTTCCCCGCGTAAACGAACCGCAGGCCCGCCGCGGCTCCGATCTC
>QHTZ01000011.1 GCA_003221005.1 Gemmatimonadota bacterium | reverse complement strand
CTGGCTCTGCGACCCTCGACGTGAATCTTGAGGCGAGCGTGGCGACAGTTGTCGTAACCCCGTCTACGGCGACCTTGAGGGCACTTGGCGCGACGCAGCAGTTCACAGGCGAGGCACGAGACCAGCACGGAACGGTGCTGCCCGGGGTTCAGTTTACCTGGACCAGTTCGCATACGGCTGTGGCGACGGTGGACGGCACCACGGGGCTTGCCACCGCCACCGGGCACGACTCGACGACAATCACCGCGACGGCTGGGTCAGGGAGCGGATCCGCGATGCTCACGGTGAAACTTCGTGACGACGACGACTGCCACGGCGACCATTGAAGGGAGCGTGCGAAGGGGATTGGTGGCGGAGACTACGACGTGTCCCTGTTCCCGCACGACCCCGTCTACCAGTTCCGCCACGGTCGCGTGTTGCTGCGCCTCAACCTAGCTGCTCACCGGCCGCGTGGTAGGTGGGTTGTCCCTAGTTGCTGCCCCCGGACGCGACGGCCGCGAACAATATCGCCAACAAACCGAGCGGCGTCGCGCGAGCCCCGGGACCCAGCCGATCTCCACCCCGAGTGAACGGCGCACGCGCCACTGGACCTCATCGCCGGGGCAGGATATCGGTCCACAGCCCAAGAACACCGGCCCGCGGATCAGGTCCGGTCGGGGCGGCGACAGCAAACCAGTGGTTGGGACTCCATTTGACCAGGCCGAACACAGAGCCGGTCTCCATCTTGTAACGGTCGCCGCCGATTGCGAGGGGCGCGCCCACTGCCACCTCAACGGATGCTGAACGCCCAATCCACCGGCGATACCGGAGCGCGGGGCCGGCGCCAAACCCGTCCCGGTCAGCGCTGACGAAGACGGATGCGCCGATTGCATTCCGGGCGCTCACATTGGCCATGAGGCCCCAGTCCACGACGGCGCGGAGTGGCGTGTTGCCGCTCGCGGCCGTGCCGAGCATCACGTAGCCACCGAAGTTTGTGAGTATGAACGCCGCGCAGCCGGGCTTGGGCCGTGCGCGATGGCACATCCGTCCGGGCGCACCGCTCGCGGCGGAGTCCCGGGCGGCTTGGGCTGAGGCTCCCTCGGACCGTGCCAGCAACAAGGCAGCGCAGAGTACAATGAAACGGTGCATGAGGGCCTCCCGCTGACCAGATCCGCCACGGTCGCCTGAACGTGCGGGTTCACCTTAGCTTACGCCCGATGGCGCTGCGGCGCTTGCGTCGTGGCTAGGTTGGTCGCGCCTGTCGCGTCTGCGACCCCCACTGCCGCAAAAACGCCCTCCCGGGCGTTGGTGCCGCGAGGCAGCTTCACAGGGCTACCGGAGGTCCTAGGGTTGGCGACGATACAGTGGGCTCGCTTGACGGCTGCCGTGGACGCGCCGCTGCGACGGGGTGCCTGGTATCGCATCGTCGCGCCGCTGACACGGCTCGAAGTAGTGGTGAGCGTCCAGGGGAAGCGCGTGACGGTGCCGCGGCCCTATGTCGAGATCCGCGCCACGCCGCCTCGGGAGTGGACTGTGCTGCGGAACCCAAAGGTGGCGCCCGGCCGCACGCCGGAAGCGTTCCGGCGAGGCTACCTCATCTGTCCAGGATGCCGCGATCGCGTCCCGCTGCCCGTCACCCAAGTTGCGAAGCAGCTGTGCCCGCGCTGCAGTCAGACCTTTGCGATCGCGTGGGACGAGCACTACCTGGAGAAGGCGTGAGCCGGATTCCCGAGGGCAGCGGCGTCCGTGCGCTCCCGTCAGCCCGGGAAGGCGAGAAGCACGGCACCCAGCAGCGAATGGCCCGCGGCGCGGTGACCGGCGCACCGCGCCACGAACGGCCCGAGCCACGCGAGCGCGAACCCGCCGGCCATGACCCACCAACGTGGTCGTGTCATCATCCGATGACGAGCGCGAACGGCGCGCCGATCGCCGCTCCCGTGCGAACATAGGCAGCGACATCGGCCGTAGGGATGCGCCACTTCCCCTCGCAGTCCACATAGGCGTGCGGGAAGCACCGTGCGCGCACCAGGGCGCGCACGCGCACCAGGCTGCAGCCTAGGCGCTCCCCGAGCTGGTGCAGAGTCAGCGGACGCGGCACCAAGTAGCGTCCGCGCATGCGCAGCAGGTGGGGTCTCACACTACGGGGCGTCTGGGCTCAACGTGGAGCAGGGCAAGCAGCGCCGCCAACCACAAGGCGACGGCGATCACTGCCTCTTCCCACCAGACGAATTGACTGCGGCTCTTCACCGTCACCCTCCGCGAGCCCGGCTCGATCACTGGTGCTGCGGGGGTGGGCCTCAGGGTGATGGAGTCCGGACTACTTGGCCTTCGAATCCATCAAACCTCCCCCGCAGCATGAGGTTGATGTGCTGCTCGCAAGACGAGCAACTCTCGTGCCCTCGCCAGTGCCGCGCCGCCGCTACACCGCGTGGCACATCGTACCGTGGTGGCTCGTGAGCTTGCTCACCGTACATTCCACCGGACCATGGAACGGAGGCAACGATGCGAAGCGTAAAGATGTGGCCGGGCGTGGCGACCGGCCTACTGTTGTGTGGCGTCGGAGCCCTGCTGGGCGCGCGGTCACCGGCCCGCCGCGCGGCCGCTCATGCCGTGCAGATCGAAGTGACGTGGCTGGGCCATGCCGCGTTCCTGATCGTGTCGCCCGGCGGCACTCGGCTGCTCATCGACCCGTGGCTGAAGGGCAACCCGGCGACGCCCGACTCGCTCCAGGACTTGAGCCGCTACCGCCCGAACTTCATCCTCGTCACGCACTCGCACTTCGACCATTCATCGGACGCCAAGGCGATCGCGCTCGCGAGCGGCGCCCCAGTCGCCGGCGCCTTTGACTGGGTCTCGTCCCTCGGTCTGCCGCAGAGTCAGCAGTTGGGCGGCAACGTCGGTGGGACCATCAAGGCGGGGGACGTGGTCATCCACCTCGTCCCGGCGATGCACGGCAGCGTACCGGACGGGCGCCCCATCGGCTTCGTGCTCGAGTTTCCGGGCGGCCGCACCCTGTACGACACGGGGGACACGTGGATCTTCGGGGATATGGCGTTGATCCAGGAGCTGTACCATCCCAACATCGTGCTCCTGAACGTCGGAGGCGGCCCGTACACCGAGGACCCGCGTACGGCGGCGCTGGCGATCAAGAAGTATTTCCAGCCGGAGCTGATCGTGCCGATGCACTACGGCACGTTCCCCGTGCTGGCGCAGGAAGCTGACGTCCGGACCGCCTTTGCGGGAGACCGGCGCCTCATGGTGCTCAAGGTCGGCCAGCGCACGACATTGTAGGGCCCGCGCGCTTGACGTCGCCCGCAGCCTGCGCGTACCTATCGGTAGAGGCAAGGCGAATGATGGTTGCGGCTTTCCTTATGCTTTCTCTCATGGCCCCCGGGGCGGGCGAACAGCCGGTACGCGTCTGGCTCGGCACCGGCGGCCCGTTCGCGCCGGGCGATCGGGTGCGTGTCTTCGTACAGACCGATGCCGACGGGTACCTCGTGGTGCTGCACCGCCGTCCGGACGGTGGCGTGGATGTCCTATTCCCGGGCGACCCCAAGACTGATCCGTTCGCGCGCGCCGGCACCTACGAGATTCGGGGGCCGGACGAGGCCCCAGTCCTGGCGGTCGCCGGCCCGCTGGGGAGAGGGACAGTGCTCGCCGCGCTCTCTCCCGATCCGTTTCGGTTCGCGGAATTCGTGCGCGGGGGGACCTGGAATGCGGGCGCCCTGACCGCAACCTGGCAGGGAGACGGCTCCGCCGAGGCTTCGCTCACGGACATCGTGCAGCGCATGCTGGGCGACGGATCATTCAACTATGATCTCGTTACTTACACCGTCGCGCCGCAGGCGGCGCTTGCGCTCGCGGAGACCGCCGCGGCCCCTGCGTCCGTGCCCCCCGCCCCCCCCGCGGCGTGCATCGGGTGTTCCTACGTTCAGGCGACCACGGTGGTGGTTGAGGAGCTTCCTTTCAACTTCTTCCCACGCTCGCACCACCGGGCTACCAGGCCAGCTCCGGCGCCGGTCGCCACCGCTGCGCCCCCGGCGCTCGCGCTGTACCGCGGAGGCAACCCGCTCGCCCAAAGCCCGGCGAGCGGCGTGCGGACACTGCCGCCGATCGTGATCGTGCAACGACCGCTGCGGACGAGAGCCCCAACCTGGGTGCAGCCGCTTCCCGCGCAGCTCGCCACCCGTCCGCGTGACGCCGCGAGGTCAGGCCCGGTGTCAGGTCCGCTGCCAGTAGCGCGCGCGATGACCGCCGTGGCTGTGCCGGGCGTCGTGCGGGTCGCGCCGTCGGTCGCGGCGCGGACCCGGGGGCTCGTTGCGCCGCCGGCCCCCGGCATCGGCACGGCTGCACGCGCGGGATCCTTCCGCACCGCGGGGTGGCGTCACTGACCATTCTCTAGAGCCGGCGGCCGGCCGGTTCCGCCCGTTGCGCCCGCGCAACACCCCGGCCCGTTTCATACGCGAATGTGGCCTTGACCCTGCAGTCGGCGCCCTTCTTGCATCCCCTCCCTTTCGATGGATACGAGAGCCTTGCTCGACAGCCTCGACGTGGGCGTCGTGGCGATCGCTCCCGACTGGAAGATCGTCGAGTGGTCCGCCGCGGCGGCGCGGATCATGGGTCTCCCGGTCGGCCGCGCCCTGCGGCGCGAGTGCTGGGACACCTTTCCTCAGGCCAAGGGGACGGAAACCGAGCGCGTGCTCCGTCAGGTGCTGGCTGACGGCCGGCCGCGGATCGCCCGGCTGCCGCGTGGCGTGCCCGGGATCCCGGGGCTCGCGGTGACGGTGCAGGTGACTCGCGGCCCCGGCAACCACCTCACGATGGTGCTGCAGCCGGCGCCCGAGCACCGGCGGCCGCAGGTATGGGCGGGTGAGCTGCTCAACGCGGTCGAGGCCGAGCGCAGCCTTTACATCAAGCTGTTCCATTCGCTGCCGACGCCGACTCTCCTGCTCGGCGACAACGGTGCGATCCTCGATGCCAATGCCGAGGGCGGGATGCTCCTCGGGGTGACGGATATCGCGGCGCTCCAGCGGCGGTCGCTCGGGGAGTGGGTTCCCGCGCTGCAGCGGGCCCGCCTCGCGGCGCGGTTGCGTGATGCCGCCGTCCAGCGGCAGGACCTCCAGCTCGACATTGAGGTCGCGGGCGAGGCGGCGCGCGAAGTCAAGGCCGTGGTGGTCAATCTCGCCGCGACGGCGGAGCCTCCCAAGCTCTTGTTCCTGGCGGTGGACGTGTCCCGTGAAGTCCTGTTGCAGCGGCGGCTGCTGCAGGCGGACCGCCTGTCGCAGCTCGGCGCGCTCGTCTCGGGCGTGGCCCACGAGCTCAACAACCCGCTCGCGGCGATCGCCGCGTTCGCCGAGATGCTCGCTGCGAGCGCGCGCACTCCAGACTTGAAGGAGAGCGCCGGCATCATCCAGGCCGAGGCGCTGCGGGCGGGCCGCATCGTGGGGACCCTGCTCGACTTTGCGCGGCAGCGTCCGCGGGTCAGCGCCGCTGTGGATCTCGCCGAGGTCGTTGAGCAGGTGCTTGCCCTCCAGCGCACCGCCCTCAAGAAGGCGCGCGTGCGTTCCGCGGTCGCGATGCCGGACGATCTCCCCGCCGTGATCGGGGATCCCCAGGAGCTGCAGCAAGTCGTGCTCAACGCGGTGGTGAACGCGCGCCAGGCGATCGAAGGCACCGGCCGGCCGGGGCAGGTGCTCATCGTGGGGCAGCGCACCGACGGTTACGTGCTCGTGACCGTCGAGGACACGGGAGCGGGTGTGCCCCCGGAGATCCTCGATCGCGTGTTCGAGCCGTTCTTCACGACCAAGGGCGACGCTGGGACGGGACTCGGGCTCGCGATCAGCTTCGGACTGGTGCGCGGCATGGGCGGGCGCATGTGGATGCAGAACGTCGAAGGTGGCGGGGCGCGCCTCGCGTTTGAGCTGCCGCTCGACACGACACAGGCGCCTGCGGCCGGCGCCGCCCCGCAACCGCTCGCGTCTGGGCGGCGGCTCGCCGTACTCGTGGTGGAAGACGAGGACAACGTGCGGCGGGGGATGGTGCTGCTCGCGAAGCGTCTGGGCCACGACGTGATCAGCGTTGACAACTTCGCCGAGGCGCGTCACCGCCTCAAACAGTCCGCCGAACGCTACGACGTGTTCCTCGTGGACGTCCACCTCGACGATGCACACACCGGGTTCGATCTGTTCGAGCAGCTGCGAATGGAAGGGCGTGGCCGGGAGCGGCGAATCGTCTTCACGACAGGCGACTCGATCTCCGCGCACACACGCGACGAGCTGCAGCGCTCCGAGCGCCCGGTCCTGCGGAAGCCGTTCAGCCTGCAAGACCTGTCCGAGATCCTCGAGCGCGTGGCCAGGGGCTGACGCGAGCCTGTCGCGGTCGCGCTCCTGTCCTGGCCTAGTTTTTGCGCCCGTCCCGGGAACGATGACCTTCGACGCGCTGGTGCTCAATGCACCGTGGCGGCAGTCATTGGTGACTGTGCGCTCCCTCGGCCGGCGGGGGCTGCGCGTCGCCGCCGCGGGAGCGCACCCCAATGCCCCCGCGTTTTCGTCCCGCTGGTGTCGGCAAGGATTCCTGTTCCCACCCGAGGAAGCGCCCCGCGCCTACCTTGCCGTCCTGGAGGAGTGGCTGGAGCGCACGGGTGCGCGTGTACTCATCTCCTCGCACGATGGCACGATCGCGCTACTTCGGACGCAGCGCGCCCGGCTCGAGCGGCGAGTTCGCCTGGCGCTCGCTGACGAACCAGCGCTGAACATCGCGGTGAACAAGGAGCAGACCCTAGCAGTCGCGCGGCGCCTCGGCCTGCATGTCCCGCGTGAAGTCGTCGTGCGCGCGGTTGCCGACGTGCCCGCGGCCCTGCGAGAAATCGGGCTGCCAGCGGTGATCAAGCCGTGCGAGTCTTGGCTGTGGCGCGGCCAGGAAGGCGTGCGATTAGCCCCCCAACTCGTCGTCACAAGCGAGGAGGCGTGCCATGCCGTCGCAGCGGTGACGTCGCTCGGCGGTGCGGCCCAGGTCCAGCAACTGCTTACCGGACGACGTGAGGCGGTCAGTTTTCTGTATGCCGGCGGCGAGATGTACGCGCGCTTCGCGCAGTGGGCACGGCGAACCAGGCCGCCGCTGGGAGGGGAATCGGTCCTGCGGCAGAGCATCGCCATCCCACCCGACGTGGGGAGAGCGGCCGAATCGCTCGTGCGCGAGATCAACCTCGAGGGGTATTCCGAGGTGGAGTTCCGGCGCGATAGTGCCGGTGCTCCCTATCTGATGGAGATCAACCCTCGGCTCTCCGCCTCGGTCGAGGTCGCGGTGCGCGCCGGCGTCGACTTTCCGTATCTCCTCTACCAGTGGGCGAGCGGCGGGGCCGTGGAGCAGATGAACGGCTATCGCGTCGGCGGCTGGATCCGCCATCTGGGAGGCGACATCGAGACGACGCTCGCGGCGCTCGAGCAGCGCGGCAGGCCCGGTGTGGCTCGTCCGGCACGGACGGTCTTGGACTTTGGCCTCTCGTTTCTCAAGCCGATGGCGTACGACTACCTGGATTGGAAGGATCCGCTTCCCGCGGTCAGAGCTGCCACCGATTTCACGCGCGCCGCAACGAGGAGACTACTGTCCTACATCATGAGGAAGAGCTTCGCATGAGACCCGCATATGACGCCGTGGTGGTTGGGGCGGGGCCGTACGGCCTCTCTGCCGCCGCGCACCTCCTCGGACGAGGACTCAAGGTCGCGGTATTCGGTAGGACGTTGGAAATGTGGCGCGAGCACATGCCGAACGGCATGCTGCTGCGGTCCCACTGGTGGGCTACTAACCTGTCCGACCCGCGCCACGACTATGGGTTTGAGCGCTTCTTCAAGGACTCGCAGCACGAGAAGGGCTATCCGCTACCGATCGAAGCGTTCATTGACTACGGACTGTGGTTCCAGCAGCGGGCGGTGCCGCACGTTGAGGAGACG
>QHTZ01000010.1 GCA_003221005.1 Gemmatimonadota bacterium | reverse complement strand
CGTAGCGGACGACCCCTTCCGCGCCGACGGTCGCTACTCCCCCGGCGCGGGCGCGGATCTCAAGGTCGGGATCGGCAGCAACCTCACGCTCAGCGGGTCGATCAACCCCGACTTCGGGCAGGTCGAGGTGGATCCCGCCGTCGTGAATCTGAGTGACGTCGAGACGTTCTTCCCCGAGAAGCGGCCGTTCTTCATCGAAGGGTCGTCGATCTTCGATTTCGGGCACGGCGGCGGGCGCAACTACTGGGGCTTCAACTGGGGAGAGCCCCAGTTCTTCTATAGCCGCCGCATCGGGCGGCCGCCCGGGGGGACGGTGCCCAAGGGGGACAACTCCGACTCGAGCTTCGCCGACGTCCCCGGTGGCGCGCACATCCTCGGCGCTGTCAAGCTGACCGGGAAGGCCGGCAGCAGCTGGAATGTGGGGATCCTGTCTGCGGCGACGGAGCGCGAGACCGCGCGCATCGATACGTCGGGAATCCGGTTCGATAAAGAAGTGGAGCCGCTCGCGTATTACGGCGTGTTCCGCGCGCAGAAGGAGTTCCCCGAGGGGCGCCAGGGTCTGGGGTTCATTTCGACCGTCGCGGCGCGGTCGTTTCGGGACCCGAGCCTGCGG
This sequence comes from Gemmatimonadota bacterium, assembly GCA_003221005.1. Taxonomy (GTDB): domain Bacteria; phylum Gemmatimonadota; class Gemmatimonadetes; order Gemmatimonadales; family GWC2-71-9; genus AG25. The sequence goes on along the minus strand of QHTZ01000010.1, from coordinate 10,607 downwards.
GATGACGTCAACTCCCGAGCGCTGACGCTCGGGAGCGACGGCTGGACCTTCCTCGACCACGAGAAGAAATGGGTGCTGACGGGTTGGGTCGGGCTCACCCGCAACAGCGGCTCGCCGGCCCGCATCACCGATCTCCAGGAGAACTCGCTCCACTACTTCCAGCGGCCCGACGGCCTCCACGTCCACGTCGACTCCCTCGCAACCTCGCTGACCGGATGGGGAGCGCGGCTGTACCTGAACAAACAGAAGGGCGACTGGTTCTCGAACTCCGCGCTTGGCATCCTGGCGCCGCGGTTCGACGTGGACGACATCGGGTTTCAATTCCGCAGCGGCGTCATCAACATGCACGCGGGTGCCGGGCACGACTGGAACAAGCCGGGGCGGGTGTTTCGGTTCGTCGAGCTGCTCGGCGCCGTCTTCCGGAATTACGACTGGGACGGCGACGTCACGTGGACCGGCGTCTTCCACGAGGGGAGTGTGCTGTTCCTCAATTACTACTCGATCAACTGGGACGTGGCGTACAACCCCTCGACCCTGAACGATCGGCTGACGCGGGGCGGCCCCTTGGCGCTCAATCCGCCCGGCTACCAGGCGGACGTAAGCCTGGGCTCGGATAGTCGCAAGACCTGGGTCGTGGGCCTCTCCGCCGGCACGTACCAGTCGGCCGGGGGCACGAACTGGTACACCGGCCCGAACGTCTTATGGCGGCCCGCGCCGAGCGTTTCACTCTCGGTACAGCCCAACTACAGCTGGAACAGCAATCCCAGGCAGTACATCGACACCTTCACCGACAGTCTCGCCACCGCCACGTACGGCCACCGGTACGTGTTCGGCGACCTGCGGCAGACGCAGGTGTCCGCGGCCATCCGGCTCGACTGGACCTTCACGCCGCGACTGAGTCTCCAGCTGTACGCCCAGCCGCTGATCTCGGCGGTCAGCTACCGGGCGTTCAAGGAGCTCGCCCGGCCGCGTAGCTTCGACTTCAACGTGTACGGTCGGGACGTCGGCAACATCTCCCGGGACTCGACCGGGCGATATCACGTGCAGGCAAGCGGCTCGAGCTCCGACACGCTGAGCTTCAAGGACCCCGCCTCGAATCTCCGCTCGCTCCGCGGCAACGCGGTGCTGCGGTGGGAGTTCTCCCCGGGTTCGGCGATCTATCTGGTGTGGACGCAGACGCGCTCGGATGACGAGATCAGCGGCGACTTTCAGTTTGGGCATGCGGTGAACCGGCTGCTCAGCGCCCACGCGGACAACATCTTCCTGGTGAAGGTGACGTACTGGTGGAATCCCTAGGCGGGTAGGCGGGTAGACGGTGGGCGGTAGGGTGCTCAGGCGCTCAGGTGGTTAGGTGGTCAGTTGGTTAGGTGGCTGGTGTCCGAGGCAGTGCGTTTCGTTTGTTTGTAGGGGCACGACATGTCGTGCCCCTACAGAATTGTTGAACCACAAATCCCCTGAGCCCAAGCCGTGCCCCTACAGATTGCTGGCCCCTCCCGATCCGCCGACCGCTAAAGATCTCTCTTCGGTCGTCCAGCGCCGCGGATTGGTTCTGATGTACCACCGGATCTGTCGGAGCTCCTCCTCGTCCCGGATGATGCGCTCATGGTAGTTGCGCTGCCAGATGGGGCGCCCTACGCGCCTTGACACGGCGGCCTTGAAGGACCCGACGACGCGTGGTAAAGAATGGGGTTGGGAATACCCGAACGACGGCGTCGCGGCGTCTTGTAGGGGCACGACATGTCGTGCCCCTACAGTTACCGCAGGCCGTTTGTGGTCGCTGTGCACAATCTGAACAATTCCATGCAGGTGATCCGGCATGAGGATGAAAACGTCTAGCTCAACAAACGGAAAATGCTTTGGTATCTCGGTCCAGCAGTCTCGCGCACACAACCCGATAGGGCTCGGCCGAAGTTTGCCTCCGGTCATCCTGCCGAATACTGGCTCGCTGTCCGAAGAGCGAATCGTGACGAAGTACGCCCCTGCCCGAGAATAGTCGTATCCGCGAAGCCGGAAGGAACGCCGGCTGGCTGACACGCGCAGGGACACACGTTCGTGGGAGGCCACGCGAACGAATCTGCGAGCGGTATACGAGTCGCGCGAAACGAAACCATGCGTGCCGTACCCCCTAACCGCCAAACCGCCAAACTGCCAAACCGCCTTCTAGAGCCCCTCCGTCGGCGGCCGGGGCGGGGCCGGAACGAAGTGATTGAGCGGCCCGTGGCCGCTCCCGAGCCCCGGGGCCGCAGCCAGCGCGCGCTGCACGAAGGCGACGCCATCGGCAACCGCCTCGGGCAGCGGCCGACCGTGCGCCAGCCCGGCCGTCACCGCCGCTGAGAGCGTGCACCCCGTCCCGTGGGTGGACGCCGTGTCGAGCCGCGGGTGCGCGAACCGCCGCGTAGCGCCGTCGGCGACGAACACATCCACGACCTCGTCCCCTGCCAGGTGTCCGCCCGTCACTAGCGCGGCGCGTGCTCCCAGCTTCACGAGCGCCGCTGCAGCGCGCGCCATCTGATCGGCGGTACTCACCTCCTCCTCGAGCAGGATCGTCGCTTCGTCGAGGTTCGGGGTGACGAGCGTGGCGAGCGGTACCAACCGCTGAGCGATCAAGCGTGCGGCGTCGGCGTGCAGCAGACGGTCTCCCGACGTGGCGACCATGACGGGGTCGAGCACGTAGTTCGGGAGGCGGTGCCGCACGATGCCAGCCGCGACAGCCTCCACGATCTCGCCCGACGCAAGCATCCCGGTCTTCATGGCCAGGGGCGGCAGATCGCCTGCGACGGCGTCGAGTTGGCGGATGACAAGGTCGACGGGGACGGCCTGCCACCCCTGCACGCCGCGGGTGTTTTGTGCAGTCACGGCCGTGAGGACGGTCGTGCCAAAGACGCCGAACTGATGAAACGTTTTGAGGTCGGCCTGGATCCCGGCGCCGCCGCCCGAGTCGGAGCCGGCGATTGTGAGGGCGATCCTCACCGAGCGTCCCTGCGCTTGGCAAACACGCAGGGGGCGGCGACGTTTAGACAAGCCGGCCGCCGCCGGCGGGAGGGAGTCCTCATAGCCAGTAATTTGCAAGCGATGCTGCGCGATCTCCAACGGCGCAAGGCGCGCGGCCGTCGCGGCCTCGCCATCGTGGAGGGTGTGCGGCTCATCGAGGAGGCGCTCGGCGCCGGGCTCAAGTTCCGCGGCGCCCTGGTCGCGCCCGAGCTCGACCGCACGGCGCGGGGCAGCGCGCTCCGTGCCGAGCTCGAGCGCCACGCCGTCCCGGTAGAGCAAGTCTCGGCGCGCACGCTCGAGCAGCTCGCCGACACGGAGACGCCCCAGGGGATCCTCGCGGTCGTCGAGCCCCGCAAGTGGACTGCCGATGAGCTCCCGGTCGGCGACCGGGGCGTGGCGCTGGTCATCGACGGCGTGCAGGACCCGGGTAACGTCGGCACGCTGATCCGCACGGCGCACGCCCTTGGTGCCGCGGGCACCGTCGTGTTGCGCGGCAGCGCCGACGTGCTCAGCCCCAAGGCGCTCCGTGCCGCGATGGGCGCCACGTTTCGCCACCCCGTCGTCGCGCTCGACGATGGCGCGTTCATCGCGTGGGCGCGCAAGCGAGGGCTCACCCTGTGGGCGGCGGCGGCGGACGGTGCACCGCTGCACCGCGCGCTCGCGAGCGGGGGAAAAGGGACGGGGGAAGGGGGGCGCTCGGATACCGGGCCGATCGGCGTGATCGTGGGCAACGAGGGGGCCGGGATCCGGCCGCACTTGAACGCCGTGTCCACGCGGCGCGTCGCGATTCCGCTGGCGCAGGGGGCGGAGTCCCTCAACGTCGCGGTGGCGGCCGGGATCCTGCTGTACGAGGTCCTGCGTGGGCGCTGACGCCCTGGCGCTCGCGGGGGCCGCTCTGCTCGGCCTCTGTCTCGGAAGCTTCCTCAACGTCTGCATCCTCCGCCTGCCGCATGAGCAGTCGTTGCTGCGCCCGCCCTCGTCCTGCCCAAAGTGCCGGCGCCCCATCGCCTGGCGGGACAACATCCCGGTCGTCTCCTGGCTGCTGCTCAAGGGCCGCTGTCGTCACTGCGGTGCGCGCATCTCGGTGCAGTACCCGGTGGTCGAGGCGGCCGTGGGGCTGCTGTGGCTTGCGGCGGTGCTGGCCTACGGAGCCACGGTCCAGGCGCTCGCCGCAGGGCTGCTCGGCACCATCCTCCTCGGCATTGCAATCACCGACGCGCGGCACTACTTGATCCCCGACGAGTTCACCTGGGGCGGGCTCGTGCTCGGGCTCACCCTCTCGTTGTGGGGAGGCGTGGACGGGTTTCTGCAGGCGGTGCTCGGTGCCGTAGCGGGCTTCGCGTTGCTGTTCGTCGTGGCGCAGGCCGGACGTTGGGCGTTCCGGGAGGAGGCGATGGGGGGCGGTGACATCAAGATGATGGCCATGGTCGGCTCGTTCATCGGCTGGAAGGGCGTGCTGCTCACGGTGTTTCTCGGCGCCGTGGCTGGCAGCGTCGTGTTTCTGCCCCTCTCCCTGAAGCGCAAACGTCTCGTGCCGTTCGGGGTATTCCTCGCCGTGGGCGCAGGCGTCACGTTCGTGGCGGGCGACGCGATCATCCAGTGGTACCTGCAGTTTCTGCGGGGGAGCTGATGCCGTGAGCGACCCGCTCGGTGGTCTGTTCGATGTGGGCGACGTGCTCGAGCGGGTCGGTGTGGATCTCACCGCGCAGGCGCGCCGCGGCGATCTCGAGCCGGTGCGCTGCCGCGATGCCGAAATCGCCCGCGTCGTGGACATCCTGCTACGCCAGAGCAAGAACAATCCCGCGCTCATCGGCAAGGCGGGCGTGGGGAAGACGGCGATCGTCGAGGGACTGGCGCAGCGCGTCGCCACTGGCGACGTGCCGCCCGCGCTCAAGGACGCGCGGCTGGTAGCGCTGGATCACGTCGCTTTACTTGCGGGCACCGCGTTCCGCGGCCAATACGAGGAGCGAGTCCGCCGGCTGGTGCGCGCGCTCGCGGCCGACCCCGAGCTGATCCTGTTCGTGGATGAGCTGCACAACCTGATCGGTCAGGGCACTGCGATGGGCGCCGCGATGGACGCCGCCAACATGCTGAAGCCTGCCCTGGTGCGCGGCGACATCCGCATCGTCGGCGCGACCACGGGTGGAGAGTACGACCGCTGGATCCGGGGTGATCCGGCGCTCGAGCGCCGATTCCAGCCCGTGGCGGTGGAGGAGCTCGACGCGATTCAGACGTGGGAAGTCCTCGTGGCGCGCCGGCCGCGGCTCGAGCGCCACCATGCCGTCGCGCTCACCGACGACGCCCTCAAAGCCGCGATCGTCCTGACCGACCGCTTCGTGCCCGATCGTGCGCGCCCGGACAAGGCGATCGACGTGCTGGACGAGGCGTGCGCGCACGCGCAGGCGACGGCGCGTATCTCGCCCGAGCTCGAGCGCTTGATCCGGGAGCGCCGCAAGGTCGACGCGATGATCCGGCGCGGGTTGACGCACGAGCCTGCACGCGGGGAGGGGGAGCCGGTTGAGGACCTCATGGCGGAGATTTTTCCGGTGCTGGAGCGGATTGGAGAGGAGATCGAGAGAATGCTGGGCGGCAAGGGGCGGCAAGGGGCGGCAGGAGGCGGTACGGGTGCGGCCACCGTACCGCCCCAGACCGCCGCCTCCCGCCCCATGCCGCCCCTTGCCGAGCGGCGCGCCGAGCTCGACCAGCTGCTGCGCCAGGAGCTCGAGCGCCAGGGGATCGTCGTCAGCGGACAAGACATCGCGCGGGTCGTGGGGGCGGCGGTGGGGAAAGGGATCGAGTGGACCGGTTGAGGGCGGGGGGAGTCGTTGCGGCGCTGCTGGTGGCGATGTCGTGCAGCGAGCGCGCCCGTCAGGTTCAGAGTGACGCAGAGTTGAAGCGGGCCGTCGACCAGATGATGCCGGCCGTCGAGCGCGCCACCGGGCTCAGGTTCAAGCACCGCCCCCTCGTGTTGCGCCGCACGCGGGCAGACGTCCGAGACTACGTGATACACAAGTTCGACAAGGACCTTCCCCCCGCCGAGCTTGACGGTGTCCAAGCGGCGTATCGGCTCTTCGGGTTGTTGCCCGATTCGGTGGACCTGCGGCGCACAATGATCGATCTCCTCGGCGAGCAGGTTGCCGGGTACTATGACGCCGACTCGAGCGCCCTGTACATCCGGACCGACATTGATCCAGCGCTCGCGCGGACCGTTATCTCTCACGAGTTGGCGCATGCGCTCCAACACCAATACATCGACCTTAACTCACTCATCCAGCAGCGGCAGCAGAACGACCGCCGCACGGCGGCCCAGGCGATCCTCGAGGGTCAGGCAACCCTCGTGGGACTCCTCGTCCTCATGCCTGAGCAGAAGATCGAGGACCTGCCACGCTTCTGGGATCAGCGGGACGCCGTCAGCCGGCAGCAGGCCCAGATGCCGATGTTCGCGAACACTCCGCAGTGGCTGCGCGAGAGCCTTATCTTCCCCTACCTCGCTGGCGCGGACTTCGTGCGCTGGTTCGAGACTGGGCACCCGGGGAAGCAGCCGTTCGGTTCGCTGATGCCGACCTCGACGGAGCAGATCCTCCATACCGAGCGGTACGCCGCGGGGGACCGGCCGATCGCGCTCGCGTTTGTCGGTCCCGCGCTCGATACGGTGCGCTACGAAGACGATCTAGGTGAATTCGAGACCCGGCTGCTGCTCGAGCAGTTCCTTGGCGACGAGCGTGAGGCGACCACGCTCGCGACCGGCTGGGGCGGCGATCGCTACGAGGTCCTGGGGCGCGCCGCCGCCGCCGTCGTGTGGTACTCCGTGTGGGACAACGCCGCCGCGGCGGATCGGTTCGCTGGCGGGCTGAGGCGGGCGTGGAGCAAGAGGCGGTGGGGCGGTCAGGCGGTCAGGCGGTCAGAGATCACGCGGCTCGCGGTGGGCCGCTTGCCGGGCGTGCGACTGGTTGATGCGCCGGCGAGCTGGGCGGGATGGAAGCACCTGCCGAGAGTAAAGCTCAAGTGAGGCCCCATCGCCCCTTGGTTTAGACCCACCCCCCGAGTAGGTTTTGGCCCTCCAGCGGACGTAGGACGATCAGATGGCAACTCGGATTCGGTTGCGGCGCGTGGGGCGGAAGGGGCAGGGGTACTTCCGCATCGTGGTCGCCGACCAGGAGTCCCCGCGCGACGGCCGGTTCGTGGCGACGCTCGGCCACTACGACCCGCGCGCCAATCCGGCGGTGATCAAGGTGAACACCGAGCAGGTGCAGGCGTGGCTGGCGAAGGGCGCGCTGCCGACGGACACGGTGCGCTCGCTGCTCAAGAAGGCCGGGGTGTTCGGCAAACGGCCCGCCTAGTCGGGCGGCTGCGCAAGCCGCACGGACAGCAGGGGGAAGTGGCGGTGATCCCCCTGGTCGAGAACCCCGGTGCGATCTTCGTTCCCCGCGCGCGCCTGTTCGTGGTGGACGCCGCGCGACGCGTGGTTGCGGGGCCGCTGATCATCGCGCGCCGCCGGGCGTATCACCGCGAATGGCTGCTCGGGTTCGAGGGAGTGAGCGGCCGCGCCGTTGTCGAAGCATGGCGAGACCACTACGTCGCCACGGACGAGCCCGATGCTCACGATTAGCGTGGTGACTCTGTTCCCCGAGCTGTTCACCGCGCCGTTCGCGACGAGCATCCTGGGTCGGGCGGCGGCGGCGGGGCTGGTGCGTTTCCGCGTGGTACAGTTGCGGGACTACACGCACGACAAGCACCACACCGTAGACGATTACCCGTACGGCGGGGGCGCCGGGATGGTGCTGAAGCCGGAACCCTTCTTCGAGGCGGTGGACGACCTCCGTGTGGGCCCGCCCATCGTACTGCTGTCGGCTCGCGGGCGGCGCTTCACCCACGACGACGCGGTCCGGTTCGCGGTCGCCAAGGAGCTGACGTTGCTGTGCGGCCACTACAAGGACGTGGACCAGCGGGTCGCGGACGGCCTCGGCGCTGAAGAGCTGTCGATCGGTGACTTCGTATTGTCGGGCGGCGAACCGGCAGCGCTGTGCGTGATCGACGCGGTGGTGCGGCTCCTGCCGGGAGCGCTCGGCGACCACGAGTCCGCCGCGACCGATTCGCATTACGACGGGTTGCTCGCTCCGCCGAGCTACACGCGGCCGCCGAGCTATCGCGGGATGGACGTCCCCGCGGTATTGTTGGGTGGCGATCATGAGAAGATCGCCGAGTGGCGCGCACGGGAAGCCGAGCGCCTGACGCGCGAGCGCCGGCCGGATCTATGGAACAGACAGGCAACGGAAGAGCGAGGGTGAGGGTATGCACCGGCTGAGAGAGGTCGAGCGCGAAGGCTTGAAGACCAACATTCCCGCGTTCGATCCGGGCGACACGGTGCGCGTCATGGTGCGCGTGCGCGAGGGCGAGAAGGAGCGCCTGCAGGCGTTCGAGGGCATCTGCATCGCCCGCCGCGGCGGTGGCATCAACGAAACCTTCACCGTTCGCAAGATCTCAGCGGGGGTCGGCGTCGAGCGCATCTTCCCGTTGCACGGTCCCTCCATCGCGGAGATCGAGCTGGTGCGCAAGGGGCGCGTGCGCCGCGCCAAGCTCTACTTCCTGCGGCGGCTCGCCGGCAAGGCGGCGCGCATTCGTGAGAAGCGCGCGGGCGTCGTCCCCACCACGGAGCAACCGGAAACGTGAGACGCCCCCGTCCTTCACTCGAGCGCGAACGCGCGCTCTGGGCTGAAGGCGGGGAAGTCGTCGCCGGCGTCGACGAAGCAGGCCGCGGTCCCCTGGCCGGTCCAGTGGTGGCCGCGGCCGTCGTGTTTCCGGCATACTGCAAGGTGATCCGCGGGCTGCGCGATTCCAAGCTGCTCACGCCGCGCGTCCGACTGCGGCTCGCCGGGCTGGTACGGCAACGCGCCCTCGCGGTCGGCGTCGGCGCGGCGAGCGTCCGCGAGATCGATCGGCTCAACATCCGGCGTGCGACGATCCTCGCGATGCGGCGTGCGCTGGGCCGCCTGGCGGTGCGCCCCGAACACGTGCTGGTGGACGGGCTGCCGTGTCCCGAGCTGGGATGGACCCACGACGCGATCGTGGACGGCGACGCTCACTGCCACTGCATCGCCGCCGCCTCCGTCATCGCCAAGACCGTGCGCGATCGCCTCATGCAACGCCTCGCCGCGCACCACCCCGCCTACGCCTGGGCGAGCAACAAGGGCTACGGCACGGCGTACCACCTGGCGGCGCTCGCGGAGCACGGGATGACGGCGCATCACCGGCGGAGCTTCGCGCCCGTGGTGCAGCTGGAGCTGGCGGTAAGGGGCGGTATGTGGTGGTAGGGGCGGACAGAGGCGGTCGGTCTACCGCCCCTCACCGCCCCTTACCGCCTCCTACCGCCCTCTTCAGTCCCGCCCTGAATTCGGCCAAGGGCCGGGTGTTCAGGATATCACCGGCTTCTAGTCCCCCTCTCCGCGCCAGGTCCACCGCGTACGTCATGAACGGCAACGTCGTCGGCTGGTGACTGTCGGTGGACAGCACGAGTCGGACGCCGTGCTGTTTCGCGGAGGCGGCGAGCGTGTCGGGGAGGTCCATCCGCTCGGGGTGACCGTTCAGCTCGAGCAGACAGCCCGACGTAGCGCAGGCATGTGCCAAGGTGTCGAAGTCGAGCGGGTAGGGCTCGCGTTTGCCCAGGATGCGCCCCGTCGGGTGACCGATCGCGTCCACCCACGGATGCTGGGCGGCGCGGACGAGCCGGCTGGTGATCTCTTTCGCCGTCTGGTTGATCCCGTAGTGGATCGTCGCCACCACGTAGTCCGCTTCCGCCAGCACGTCATCCGGCAGGTCGAGCTTGCCGCTCTCGAGGATATCCATCTCGACGCTCTTCAGGATCGTGAGCCCTCGCCCCGTCGCGTTCCACTCGTCGATCGTCTTCCATTGCTCGCGCAGCCGCTTGGGATCGAGCCCCAGCGCCATGGTGACGCGCTTCGAGTGATCGGTGATGGCGATGTACTCGTAGTCGAGCTGCCGCGCCGCGGCCGCCATTTCGTCGATCGTGCCCTTGCCGTCGGTGGCGTTGGTGTGCATCTGGAGGTCGCCGCGGATGTCCTTGAGCTCGACCAGCTTCGGTAGCCGGTGCTCGCGCGCCAGCGCGATCTCCCCGCGCGCCTCCCGCAGCTCGGGCGGGATCCACTCGAGCCCCAGCTTGGTGTAGATCTCTTCTTCAGTCTTTCCCGCCACCCGGCGTGTACCCCGGAAGAGACCATACTCGTTGAGCTTGAGGTCCTTCCCCTGGGCGAGCTGCCGCAGCTCGACGTTGTGCGCCTTGGAACCCGTGAAGTACAGAAGCCCGGCGCCGTAGGCCGCCGGCTCGATGGCGCGGAGGTCCACCTGCAGGCCGCCGCGCAGCTTGATGGTCGAGCGCGTGTCGCCCTGGGAGAGCACCTCGGCCGCGTCGGGATAGCTCACGAAGCGGCGCATGACCTTGGCGCTGTCCGCCGACGTCGCGAGGATATCGAGATCGCCGATCGTCTCGCGGCGGCGCCGGTAGCTCCCGGCCACGGCGATTTCCTTGATCCCCCCGCCTTCCTTCAGGTACGTGACGAGCGCCTCGGCTTGGGTCTCGGCTTCGTTCAGCAGCATGCGCC
>QHTZ01000006.1 GCA_003221005.1 Gemmatimonadota bacterium | reverse complement strand
GAGGACGCAAAGATGCAGCGAAGGCCTGTGCTTCTGGATTTCAGCGCCGCCCCGATGTGAAGCGGCTGTGCTCGGCTGGATGCCGAGGTGTGGCCGGACGAACGCGTCGCACGATTCGTGAGCCAGAATTTCCTTCCCGCCCGCGTGCACGTGAAGGACGACCCGCAGGAGTTCAAGCGGTACGGCGAACGCTACAAGGCTCCGTGGACGCCGACGATCCTGGAGCTCGATCCCGATGGGGTCGAACACCATCGCATCGAAGGCTTTCTGCCGGCCGATGACCTCCTGGCGCAATTGATGCTTGGCCGTGCGCGGATGGCCTTCCAGGAACAGCAGTGGGCGGAAGCGGAGCGGCGTTTCCGGGAGATCGTCGAGCAGCTGCCGGATACCGATGCCGCGCCGGAGGCGCTCTATTGGGCGGGCGTCGCTCCGTACAAGGCGACGGGCGACAGCGCGTCGCTGAAGGAGACCGCGCGCGCGTTCACGAACCAGTATCAGGACAGTACCTGGGCGAAGAAGGCTTCGGTCTGGCGCTAGCTGTGGACACGCACGAGGCCGTAACGCTGACCGCCGCGGCGGTGCCGAGGGGCCCTGGGACGTGGGGGGAGTTTGGCGCCGGCGACGGCACGTTCACGCGGGCGCTGGTCGACTTGCTGGGGCCGCACAGCCGGATCTACGCTGTCGATCGCGATGCGCGCGCAGTCGCGGTGCTCAAGCGCTGGGCGGCGAAAGAGGCGGCCAACGTGACCCCGGTGGTGGCCGATTTCACGCGTCCGTTCGATCTGCCCGGGCTTGAAGAGCCGAGGCTCGACGGGATCCTGCTTGCCAACGCACTCCACTTTGTCCCTGACGCCGCCGTCGTGCTCGGGCGGCTCACGGCATGGGTGCGCCCGGGCGGCCGAGTCGTGCTGGTGGAATACGAGCGCCGCGCTGCCAGTCGATGGGTGCCGTACCCGATCCCGTTTGCGCGGCTGGCGGCGTTGACCGCGTCGGCCGGTCTTACGTCGCCTTCCATAACAGCTACGCGGCCCTCGGCGTTCGGGGGCATGCTCTACGTGGCGGCCGCCGACCGGCTGGCGGATGACGCCACGAAACAAACGAGCCTTCCAGCGGCAGCCCGAATTCTGTAACTTCCGGCGGCGTCGATTCCTAGGTCCGTAGCTCAATTGGTAGAGCACCGGTCTCCAAAACCGGGGGTTGCAGGTTCGATTCCTGCCGGGCCTGTATAGAGTTAGCTGAGGTTGGGCGGCGCGGTTTTCGCGGTGGCTTAGGCCGTCTTTCTCTTCTCCAACTCAGACTTCATGGCGACGCGCGGCGTAGCATGGCTGATCACGTGGGAGGGTACGAGGCCCACCGAACGCCTTGCCGCGATCCTTCACTACGGCACCAGTGACAAGTGTATCCCCGCAATCGTCGAACTCCTCTACGCTTTGCATGCTGCCAGCGTCGAGGAGCTTGCTGCGTGTGCACGCAAGCCGACGAACAATCCCTACAGAGTCACCCAGGCCGGGTCCGGCTTCACCTGCGGCCACAATCCCCACCTGTACGCTCGCAAGGTTGACAAGCTGACGGTGGCGACGGACGCGGCGGGGGTGCAGACGATCTCGTGGATCGAGCGACCAGTATATCAGCTTGTGAAGCAGAAGGACGGTTCTCCTCGGACTAAGAAGGCCACGCCCGCCCGCGCTGATTGGATCCAGCGCAAAGCTACAACGCGCCTCTGGCGCGTCGGGGTCTAGTCCCTTCAATGGCCGACGACGTGCCCTTCAAGGACCAGTACCAGGAGTGGTGTCGGCTCCAGCTGCAATTTGGCCACCACGACATCTGGTGGGTGAAAGGTAACCAGCTGAAGACTGGGAACTCGACCCTGCTGCTCCTCGCGGCTCTCGTGGGTGCGAGCAAGCTGCTCTGGCGTTCCCCTGACGACATGACGACCACCGCCTTGGTCGGGTTCTCGATCCTGGGGGGCGCGATCGTTGTCGTTGGCGGACTGTACGCGTGGGATCTATACAACACGCTCGTCCGTACGCGGGCGCGCGCCAAGAAGATCGCTGAACTCCTGCACGACCCACACGATGTATTTGGTCCAACGAAGCTCGATCCGAAGCGGCACCTGGCGTTCCCCATCGCGATCACCGTCATCGAGCTCGCTGCGTGGGCTGTCACGCTGGTGTATTTCAAGGCAGCGCCGGCCTGGACAATCATACTACCGCTCGTCGTGTGGGTGGGCCTCGCCGTGTGGGGTCTGCGATCCGAGCCCGACTAGGCGCTGGTGTAGAACCCCCACAACACAACGGGCGCGGGATCAACCATCTCCCGCGCCCGCGTCGTTCTACGCTTGGACGAGATCGCGCGGCAGCGCCGCCTTGACCTTCGCCAGTGCCTCGTCCTGCTCGGCCTCCCGGAGAATGTTGTAGCGCCCGTAGATGCTCTCGGTCTTATCGCTGGTGACGCTCAGCGCGGCACGCCCGTGGCGCCGTGACACGGGCAGCTCGGCCGCCCTGCGTTCACTACTCGATCTCGCCCATGTAGCGATACTCGATGGGCACGAGCCTGTAGGAGTGCGTCGGCCCATCCTCCGAGTCGTCAGAGACCAATAGCTCGCCGGTTCGGGACTTCGAGAAGAGGTCGGCGATGGCGAATAGGTGCCGCTCGCCGTCAAGCGGGCCGCCGACAAATTCGACTTCGAGTGCTTCTTCCATGCCGGGCCTCCACGCCGTTCGAGTAGAGAGCCGCTGGAGAGGTGAACCAGGGCGTACTCTAACGGGAGGCGAAGAACGTGCCGGAGCAGCAACGCCAAGTTCTGGCACGACTTGGCAAAATACCCGAGCGAGAGTGACTGGCGCGAGTTGCGGTACTCAAGCCGGGCTGGTTAAGGCACGGAGAGGGAGCGGATGGATTCGGCAGTGGGAAAGCGTGCCCAATGCCTAGGTCTTGAGGTGCACGACGAACCCACGAGCCACGACGCAGATGCGTGCACGCGTCCGCGCGTCTAGGTTCTACGTCCGAGCGCCACGAAGACGCCGCCGACGAAAACGCCCAGCACCATCCATTCAAGCGCCAGCCTCGTGAGGTCAAGCCGCGTGAACAGCATTTCTTTCATCGGCACGTGGGTGCCCTCCGCGCGAAGCGCCGCTACACGCTCGCCACACGAGTGTTCGTAGCGCGCGGAGGGGTCGCTAGGCGATGTAGATGCCCTCCGACGACGCGCAAACGCCGAATCAGACTGGGCGTGAGCCACGAACAAAAACTCCACGTCTGCGCAATCCGGCTCCTTCGGCGGCGACCACAGCCAGGCCCGCCCCCGCCACTGCACCACGCCGACGGCGTTATCGCCAACGCTGCCGGGGACGCGCTCCTCCCAAGGGGCGTATAGTCCGAGCCCACAGAACGTTAGGGCGCCTAGGAGGAGCACGAGCCTTTGTGTCGTCCGCATGACCGCCCTCCGGGGTGACTTGGGACTAGGGACGCGGAGCGGCGTCGACACCCAGAAACCGAACGTCGCGCAACGGGCGAACCCTACCACCCAGTCTCCAAGAGGTATCGGTCCCGTTCCGCCGTCAAGCGCGGTCTTCCACCGAGACTTAGAGAGTCGGCGGGTCTTTCAGGACTCGGACGGCTCGCCTCCAAAACCGGGGGTTGCAGGTTCGATTCCTGCCGGGCCTTTCGCGCTCGCTGCCGCTCCTGCTCACAGGCCCCTCAGTGCCTCAATACTCGCACCCTCACTGCGTTCGGCTGCTCGCGAGCGATTCCTGCCGGGCCTGTTTCGCGGTCGCGGTCGCTCCTGCTCACAGGCCCCTCAATGCCTCAATACTCGCACCCTCACTGCGTTCGGCCGTCCAACCGGAAGCGGCAATACGTCGATGAGTCTTTACGGTGGTAGGTCGGCACGTGCCGCACGACCGCCCTAGCGGAAGATCACGTCTCCGACCAGGGTTCCTAGCGTGCTGTGCGACGCACGTAGCGTCTGCCCGAGCCTGGCGCATCGCAGCCCTGGGTCCGTGTGCTGGTTGGCACGAAGTGTCGTCCACTGCTCTTGCGCCGGCGGGCGAGTCGGCCGCAGCTTAAGCGCGGTCCGTTAAGCAGCGACACGAGCGTTGGCGAGGGCATGACTCTTCTCGTGGGTGACCAGGAAAGAGAGCTTGGGTGGCTGGTTGGGCTCGCATGCGACCAAGAGTTGGGGTACCGGCTCGCAACTCTTTAGAGTGTGGCTGGAGCCGACAAACCGAGCAGAGGTCTATCCAAGAGAGATGAGCAACGCCGACAAGGTTGCTATTGTCACAGGTGCGGCGCGTGGGATCGGACGCGCTACCGCACGGCGCTTGGCAGAGGCCAGGTACCGCGTCGCGATGCTGGACGTGCAGGCGGACGAATTGGAGATGGCTGCGCTCGCGCTGGAAGCCGGCGGACCAGCCGTGCAGCGTCTGGTCTGCTCCGTTACGGACGAGCGTGCCGTTGCGGAGGCTTTCGAACGCGTGGTCCGGATCGAGCGGCGATTAGATGTTCTTGTGAACTGCGCCGGCATCGGCCATACAGCCTCTGTGCAGGAAACGCCGCTATCGCGGTGGAAGGAGATACTTGATGTCAATCTCACTGGGATGTTCGTCACCTGCCGAACGGCCATCCCGTGGATGCTAGCCGGCGGAAGTGGAATCATAATCAACGTCGTGAGCATTGCCGGGAAGACCGCGTTTGCGGGTCAGGGTGCCTACTGTGCATCGAAATGGGGCGCTCTCGGGTTCACCCGCGTTCTCGCGGCCGAGGTGAGGACGCAGGGGATCCGTGTAACTGCGGTGTGCCCTGGAGCCGTGGACACGCGCTTCTGGGATGCCGTAGACCTGCCGCTCGACCGTCGCAAGATGCTTTCGCCGGACCATGTGGCCGACGCGATCCAGTTCGTGGTGTCGCAGCCCGCCGAGGTGTCCACGGACGAGCTCGAGATCCTTCCGGCCGTCGGAATTCTGTAGGCTCGTAGCCGCCCATCTCCTCCCCCTACCCATGCCCCGCCAGCCACTCTCCTTTGAGGAAAAGTTCAAGCTGATAGCGGGAGGCATCACGACCGTAATCAGTATGCTCACCGTCGTGAGCCAGGTCGTCAACGAAGGCAAGCATGTGTTTTCTCAGGCGTCTACCGCCGCGCTCGTGCTGTTCGGGGTCGTCCTGCTCGCGGCCGGAGTGTGGACCGTACGCGACAGCCTCACGGGCCGTTCCCGGCTTCTCCACCCCGCGTCCCTCATGCTGGATCCCGACAACCCACTGCAACTGGCGGGGCGGGCTGAGGAGTTGAGGCGCCTGATAGGCATGTGCACTGGGAGCGACCAGGTCTTCCTGCTCGGGGAGTCCGGCGTTGGGAAGAGTGCATTGCTAAGGTCGGGGCTTCACCGAAGCTTGCAGGCGCAGGACGCGCGACTGCTCCCGCTTTATATCGACCCGTGGCGGCAAGACTGGGAGTACGGACCCCGCGCGGCGCTCGCCGATGCATTCTGGTGCGCGCTAAGCGAAGAACAGCGCGGTCGCCTCGGCCTCCAGACCGCGCCGGAGCCAGAGCGCCTGAGCGAAGTGCTAAGCGGTTGCCGGGCGAAGCTCGGAAAGATCCCGCTCCTCCTCTTCGATCAGTTCAACGACTATCAGGTGCAACACCGCACCTCGTTTATTTCCGCTCATGGGGTTTGGCTGTCGCCAGATCAGTTGGTGGAGGTGAACTCTTTCTGGCGAGACATCCGCGGCCTCCTTGAGCAACGCTTGGTGCGGGTGCTCTGCGCCTCGCGCACGGACGCACGTCCGTGGCTCGCGGTGGTGACGTTTGCCGACGCACAGACGTACACGCTCTATCGGCTGGATCCGGGCTCCTTCAAGAGCCTGCTGGACCAGCTGACCACCGACACTGGCACCCGGCCGGTCATCTCCAACCCGGAGCGCGGCTGGAACCGCCTGCGGGAGCGACTGGTCAAGGACCTCACGACCGATTCGGGCATCCTCGCGATCCAGGCCCGGTTGGCCCTCCAGGGGCTGGATTCGCTGCCGGCCCTGACGGTCGAGGAGTACGAATGGATCGGCGGTCTTCCGGGTCTGGAAACGGCCGCAGTAGAGAAGAAAATGAAGGCGGCCGCGCTGCACCACATGCTCCAGCCCGGCGCGCTCCATGCGGCGCTCAAGGCGCTCGTCGACCCCGAAAGGGCGATCACGGTTCCCAGGACCGAGAGTGAACTGGAGGAGGTGGCGCACCGGGCCTCCGGCGGGGCCGAGGGCGTGCGGCCCACGGATGGGAAAACACTCCCTCACGCCCTTGAGGAGCTCGAGTCCAGTCACATTGTACACAAGAGCATTCACTCGGAGACGCGCGAGCCCGTATGGATCCTCGACCACGACTACCTGTGCGGAGCAGTCCTCGCCGCCGGCAACCCGCGCAACCGCTGGTCGCGCCTACTCGTCCAGCGGTACGAAGCGTACAAGCGCGCAGGGAGAGGCTGGATCACTCGCTGGGCGACGCTGCTCACGCCGCGCATGCATTTGGCGCTCGCCTATCAGCACCTCCGCGGGCGGGTCGACTTCCGTGTCCCCCTCTCGTACGTAGTCCTCAGCTTGGTCCGATTTGTCCCCTACCTCGTTCCGCTTTTGCTGATCGGCGGCGTGTTGGCCGCCGACAATGGATGGCCAACTCCCGGCGGAAGCTGGATCCGGGATTTCACCTACGCCCACCGGGTATCGCTCTTTCAGGATCGGCCGAGCGAAACTGCGGTTGCCGCGACGGCCGAGTCCACGCGTATCCACTTGTTGAGGATTCTAGAGGACCGTCTCATGGACGGCTGGTTCCAACCCAGCATCCTCAAGAACCCCACGCCCGACCAGGAATCGTGGATTCAACCCCAGGTTCTAGCCGCGCTCTGGCGAGCCCCCGAAACGAGTGCAAGCCTACGGGCAAGGTCCCACGAGGCGTTCGAGAAGCTGTACCAGGCCCGGGTGGATCCTGGTTCCGAGAGCTACTTCGGTTGGAGGACGTACTCGAACTCGCGGCACACATCGGCAGAGCCCGCCCTCTGGACCGTTGCAGCGCTCTCGCTCCTGGTGGCCTATAGTGATCGTGCGACCGGAGCGTCCTTCCACCCGATGCTCGAGTACGCGCAGCGCGTCGCATCTACCTATCGACCGGTCGGAAACGGAGCGGAGCAAGGTGCCTGGAACATGTTTCGCAACCAGACAGATCCGCGCATCCACAGCACGTATTCGGCGACGCTTGCTCTGCTCGCTTTGCTGGAAGCGAGGGCGTCAAACTTGGGCTGGTACGATCGGCCTTCGATGAGCGCGGAGCAGGCCGACCAACGCAGGGACGAGCTGTTGCGGCTAACAACGGAGTGGCTCAATGATCAGTTCGTAGACAACCGAGATACAGTCGGTTGGCGGGCGTCTACCATCGAGGGAGACTCCGTGATCCACGATGGTCTGACGCTCCAAATCTACGCTGAGCTGCTGCGCGCAGAAGACGAGGCGAAAATCACCGTACCGCCGCGGATCCTGACAAGGATCCCGGGTCACCTCGCCGCCCTCGCGAATCGGCCCGGCGACTTCAGGATCGACACGCAGACCCGGTGGACCGGAATCTGGCTCACCAACTATGAAGGCGTCCCTGTTGTGTCGAACGTATATGAGCTCAAGTTCCTTTGGCATCCGTGGGGGATAGAGGCTACCACGCGCTGGCTAAGCCGGGCCCGGCAGCGGAACGACGCCTCGTGGAGAGAGATCGCCGCGGTCACCCGAGCGCGTGATCACCTGGTGGTGGATCTAGCGCAAGATGCAATCGCCGACGCGACGGATCCGAAGACCGGCTTCACCTTTATCCCGGCGGAGATGCTATACGCGCTATCCTCCATCCCCCGCAATATCGCCCCGCCCCGCAATTGAGCCGCGCCCCCCGTCGATCCGCGTTTCAGCGATCCGTTCTCCACCTGCTTCCCTCGTGAGCGCTGACATTCGGGACCGCGTCGTTGTAATCACGGGCGCATCGAGTGGGATTGGTGCGGCCACTGCGCTGGCATGTGCTGCGGCGGGAATGCAGGTGCTGCTGGCGGCGCGGCGCGACGGTCTGCTGCGAGAGATCGCCAGTAGGATTGCGGCCGATGGGGGACGCGCAGTGGTCTGCGCGGCCGATCTGCGCCGTACCAATGACATCGAGAGGCTGGTCGGGTGCGCGCTAGACGCATTTGGGCACATCGAAGTGCTCGTGGCCAATGCCGGGATGGGCTGTCACGAGGCTGTAGCGGAGACCTCCGACGCAGAGATGGCGGCCGTGGTAGAGGTCAACTTGCTGGGCGTTATGCGTTGCGCGCGCATGGTCCTGCCCCACATGCTGCGTCGCGGCCGCGGGCACATCATCGTGGTGAGCAGCGTTACCACCGGAATTGCATGGCCGAACGACGCTATATATGCTGCGACCAAGGCGGGTGTAAGTCGCTTCGCGCGTGGTCTTCGGAACGAACTCGCGCCGCGCGGCATCCGCGTCACAGACGTCGTGCCGGGAGTGATTGATACGCCCCTGAGTCGAGAGGCGTCTGTATTGCCCAGAGCGGGCGCGACGCGGGTCGCGGA
>QHTZ01000005.1 GCA_003221005.1 Gemmatimonadota bacterium | reverse complement strand
CACCCCGCTTGCTCCCGCGGCGCACCCAGGGTCAGTCGGGCTTCCGCCGCTCGCATAGGCCTGGGAAGCGCGGCGGGCGAGCTCCCTCTGGTAAGATTCGCGACTTGAACACGCGCGAGGCCGTCGCTCTCATCGCCGGGGCGGTCCCCGCGCCCGTGGGCATCTGGGCTGATGTTGGCGCCGGCGACGGCACGTTCACGCGCGCCCTCGTCGAGCTGCTCGGGCCAGGCAGCCGGATCTACACGGTCGATCGCGATGAGCGCGCCGTCGCGGCGCTGGCGCGCTGGGCGTCGAAGCAGGCGGCGAACGTAATCCCGGTGACGGCCGACTTCACGCGTCCCTTCGAGCTGCCCGGGCTCGAGGAGCCGAGCCTAGACGGGATCCTCCTCGCCAACGCGCTTCACTTCGTCCCCGACGCCGGCGTCGTGCTCGCGCGCCTGACCAAGCGGTTGCGCCCATATCCCATTCCCGCTGCGCAGCTGCCGGCCCTGGCAGCGTCCGCGGGCCTCTCGGCGCCAGCCATCACGGCTACGCGACCCTCGAGCTTCGGGGGCGTCCTCTACGTCGCCGCCGCCGACCGTTTGCCAGACCCTCACCCCTGAACCTCTAGGCGCAACTCCTGATCCGGTTGAGCCTTAGGCTTTCCTTTTAGTTAACTTGACTTTCACTATTATATCAATAATATTGATATTGAGGTACATATAGTGAAAGACATGCAGGAAACGCCACCGTGGATCGGGCATCTGAGCGAGGAGGACCTTGTCTTCCTGAAGCGCTTCCTGCTGGCCGGGGGAACGCTGAAGGACCTCGCAGCTCAGTACGGGATCTCGTACCCCACGGTGCGGCTGCGGCTGGACCGGCTGATCGAGAAGGTCAAGCTGATCGACGCCGCACCGGACGCCGGTCCATTCGAGCAGCGGCTCCGTGCCGCCTACGCGGATGGCCGGCTCGACCCTGAGACGTTCCGCTCGCTCCTTGAAGCGCACAGACGAGAGCAGGAGGATCGACATGAAACGAGTTCTCGCTAGCGCCGGCCTGGCGCTCCTCGTGGCCGCCCGTCCGGCGGCCACGCAGGAACCGACGATCGACTGGTCGCACACGGCTGTGGCCGGAGGCGTGGCGTTGCCGGGCGAAGGGCCGGCCGGCGCGATGGCGCTGCAACTGCGCGCCAGCGGCTCGGCCGCGACGTCTTTTCATCTCGTCACGCTCGACCATCCGCCGGTCACGCTCCCGGGCTACGCCGTCCTTGGCGAAGTCCGCTACGAAGGAGTGGAGGGACAGGGCTACCTCGAGATGTGGAGCGTGTTCCCGAACGGCGAGCGGTTTTTCAGCCGCACCCTAGCCACGCAGGGCACGCTCGCCGCGCTGCATGGCGAGTCGAGCTGGCGGCGGTTCGAGCTTCCCTTCTTCCTGAGCGGCACGACCCAGACTCCGAGCCGCCTGGAGATCAACCTGGTGCTGCCCGGGCGCGGCACCGTGTGGCTGGGGCCGCTGCGCCTCGAGCGGCCCTCCGCGCCGGCCGCCGAGGCGGGGGCGGCGGGCGGCTGGTGGAGCGCGCGGTCTGGGAGTCTCATCGGCGCGATCCTGGGGACCCTCGGCGGCATAATCGGAGCGTTGATCGGCGTGCTCGGCGGTCAGGGGAAAGCCCGGGGGCTCGTGTTGTCGCTGCTGGTCGGCATGGTCGCCGTCGGCGGCTCGCTCGCGGCGGTCGGGGCTGCGGCCGCTGTGATGTCCCAGCCACGGTACGTGTGGTACCCGCTGCTGATGATCGGCGGGCTTGCCGCAGTCGTCGGGTTGGCAGCGCTCCCCGGGGCGCGGCGTCGCTACGCGGCGGACGAGCTGCGCAGAATCGCAGCTATGGATTCGGGCCCGCGGTCCTAACCGACGCCCCTACCGCGCCGGCGGCGCGTCGAGGACTTCACGCACCCTGGTCCTGAGCTGCCCGATGGTAAACGGCTTGGCCAGGAACGCGGTCGCGGGCTCGACGATCTCGTTCTGGAATACGGCCTCCTGGGAATACCCGGACGTCAGGAGGATCTTCGTCTCTGGACGTGCGGCGCGCAGGCGCCGCGTGCAGCCGCAGGCCGGCTCGACCCTCCCCTGCAGCGGCCACCTGGTAGCCCACTCGTTCAAAGTACGGCCGCAGGCTGTTTCGAACCGCTGGCTCGTCGTCAATGATCAAAATGCGTGCGATTGTACACCTCCCGCTTAGAGCGTGATGCGGCGTCCCAGCGCGGCAAGCTTGTGGCGCGCCATCCCGAGGTTCGATCCCGCCCGGTCCAACACCAGGTAAAGAAAGACGTTGAGCTCCGGGCCCAGGAAGCGGATCAAGTGGTACTGCTTGCCGAGCGTAATCATGACGTCTTCGATCGTATCCTTGAGCCCCAGTGCGTCGATCACGCGTCGCTTGGCGCGCAGGAAGTCGGCGGCGCCGGCGCCCGCGAGCTCCACGTTCAACAGCGCGCCCCCGCCCGCAGTCCCCAAAGTCATGCCGCTGGCGCCGTCTACGAGGGCCACAGCGACGGCGCCGTCGATCCCCATCGCCTCCTCCAAGGCCTCCTGTACGTCCGCTCGGGTTCTCTCCGCCGCTGCGCTTGTGCCGCCATCATCGTCGTCGCGCTCTCGAGCAACGACGGCGCCGCGCTCATCCTCGAGTCGCGCGGCCTCCATCAGGACGTGCTGCAGCGAGTCCACAATCGTGTGCTCTCTCGTCGCGCGCTTGTAGAACAGCTCGAGCTTCGGATCGGGCCAGCTCACGATCTCGTACACCGCGTCTAGACCTCTCCGGCGGCGCGTCTCGCCGTGGATGAGCTGGCCGTTATCAAAATACAATCGCCCCTCCTCACCTGACCCGCGCACGACGACCAGTCCCGTCTTGCGCTCGACCTCGAGCAGCTGCAGGAATCCGAACAGCGTGATCCCCGCGATGCGCCCGACGGTGGCCGGGCTCATCGACCGCTGCAGGTCATCGGCGAGCGCGGAGATGTCGACGGGTTTGGTGAACGTCGCCGCGATCCCGTAGCCGTGCAACCGCTCCGCAAGCTCGGGCGTAATCCGCTGGCCCGTCATCACCGCGATCGGAACCTGGGTGCCGCGCTCGAGGAGATGACCGAGGAACGTGAGGCCGTCCATCACCGGCATCTGTAGATCGGTCAGGATCGCGTCGGCAGGCTGCTGCTCCAGCAGCTCGAGGGCGCGCGCGCCGTGCTCCGCCGGGGTGACCGAGAAAACGCCGGTGCGGTTCAGGGCGCGGGTCAGAGCGGAGCGAACGAAGTCGTCGTCTTCGACGAGCAGTAGGCTAGTCGTGGCCAGGGGCCGTGCCTCCCCGCCGCTTCGATCCGAGCAGCGAATGCTTCACGACGCTATCCGGTACCAGGCCCTCGTGCCGCACCGCGACGACCGTCTTCCGGCTCAACCCCAGGTCGAGCTCCACGACCGCATGACTGCGGTCGCGGGCGATGCGCCAGGCGCGGGACGACTTCGGCCCGCCCCCGGCCGCCGCGAGCGCGGCCGAGACCACCGCATCGGGTGGACCGCCGGCCGCGGCGAGCTGCGCGCAGGTGGCGCAACGGCGCGCCTGCCGCGCCGACTCGACCTTGCCAAGATCGGCAGTGCACACGTAGCGGCCGCAGTACGTGCACGCGGCCCAATGCTGCGCGCACGCGTCCTTGCCGCAGACCGGACAATTGCTCACGCCGGTGAGCGTGAAGGCCTGTCCGTCCACGTGGCACTGCTTGCGGTGCGCCTCACAGGCGTAGGAGCCGTTCTCGTCCAGTAACGGCTCGAGGTGGGTGACGCAGTGTCGGAACCCGTCTCGGACGCACTGTGCCGAGTGGCCGGCGCAGACTGGCTGACCGCACGAGGCGCACGCCTCGACCTCATCGGACGCGAAGATCGCCTCGGGCTCGTGCGTGCAGGCGCCCCGGTGCTGCTCGCACACCAGGCGCCGCGACTGATCGGTGCGGCGCAGATGGTGTGAGCAGTGCACCTGTCCGTCCACCACGCACACGGCCTGGTGCGACGTGCAGACCGACTTGCCGCAGCTCGAGCACTGCGTCACCTCGTCCAGCCCGACCGGCTCGTTGCTCCCGCCCTCGCAATGCCGTAAGCACGTCGCGCACAGCCGCCGACTCCCCTTCGGCGCGTCCGCGCTGCTTTGCTCGGCGTGCTTGTTGCACACGACGCGGCCGCAGCTGCCGCACGGTGCGAGGCAGCTCGAGCAGACTTTGTGCCCACCCCCACCCCCACCCCCACCCTCGGTGCAGACGCCCTCGTGCGCCGTACAGTAGTCGAGTCTGCAGGAAGGGCAGGCGTGCACGTGCTCTGCGCACGCCGGCTCTCCGTCCACGCGACACTGGGCAATGCCGTGCTCCGCGCAGAAGTCCTGCGCGCAAACCGAACAGCGGTGCGAGCATGATTCGCAGGCGCAGTGGTCGTGCCTGCAGACGACGAGCGTCGCTGGCGGGCGGCCGCATTGCGGACAGGCGAAGATCCAGTCGCCCGCGCCACTCGCGGAGCGCTGGGCACTGAATGTCGCGCGATGCCCGCCCGCGCCCTCGAGCTGCCACTCGGCGCGCTGGATCAGGACGGTCGCTTCGACCAGCTGCAGAGGATGCACCAACGCCCGCACCTGGTTGCGGCGGACCTCTTCAGTGCGGCGCCGCTCGGCAAGCGCCGTGACGGCGGCAGTTCCTGCCTCATCGGATTGGTCCGCGAGGATCGGCGCGAAGTAGCGGTCGAGCCGAGCCAGCTCCAGGGCGAGCTGCTGCTCTGCCACGGCGCGTCGCGCCTCCACCCGCTCCGCCGATTTCTCCCGCAAGTTGCCGACAAGCAGCCGGAGCAAATCCTCGGGATCGCGCGGCTTGACGGCTGTCGTCTTGGCGACGAGCGAGGCGTCCGCCGGCTCGACCTGGCCTGCTTCGAGGTCGTGGAACAGATCGGCGACGTCACGGGCGACTGGAGCGCCGGCCGAGAGATCGTACACGTCGCTCTCGACCACCGCCTCCTCCACTGCCCCGCCCGCGCGCAGCACAACACGCGCCGCGAGCTGCCCCACCGGGTGCACGGCCGATCGCGCCTTCCCAGGCAGCGCCTTCCCGTCGCGGACGGGGACGCTCAACTCGACCTTGGCGCGGGGGCTCGCCGGCGGTGTCTTCGAGGCGATCAGGCCGAGTGAGAGGCGCGTGGCGCGCGCACGGATCGCGTCGAGCAGCTGCGAGAGGAAGGGGCTGCCGAGCACCGCGATCTCGGCCTCGGGGTCGCGCTCCAGCGCGGCGAGTGAGAACGCGACGCGGAGCGTTAGGCGGTCGCGGAAGAAGCGCCGCTCGGACGGCGGGAGGCTCAGCTCGTGCAGATCCGCCGCCGGTGCCGCGCGCTTCACGCGCGCCAACCGGCAATAGCGCGCGAGCAGCGGCCCGATGCGCGCGTCCGCGAGCGGATCGCCGTCGCGCCCCGCTTGAGCTGGCGTGGCAGCCTTGGCGCGCGGCTTGCGCTGCGGCTTGCGCTCGTTCTTCGCGGGGCGGCGTTTCACGCGATGGCGCGGTTCACTCGCGTGTTTCACGCGGCGTCCACCGCGATGTCCACGAGTGCCATGGGGAGGCGGTTCACCTGCGCCACGAGCGTGATGGCACGACCGGCGCTGGTGAGGCCTGTGAGCCGCACCAGCTCCCCGTATTGGGGATGACTCCCGGCTGGCTGCAGCGGCGTCACGCCCCCGATCGGCTCGATCGACTCGAGCGCTTCGAGTATGTCCGTCAGGCGAAGCCCAAGCCGCCGACGTTTCGCCTCCCACCCGATCGCCTTGACGATGTGACTCGTGCCGAGCCCGAGGCGCAGGCGGCCGGGAACGGAGAGCGTCTCGAACCGCCGCTCCAGCCGCATGGCGTTGTCGTCCGGGGCGATCACGGAGTTCAGCTGCTCCTGTTCTCTGCCCACAGCGCTGCTCTTCTCGATGTCGGTCCCGATCGCTTCCACCTGGCGCGCGAACTCGTCCTCGTTCTCTGCCGCGAGCCATTGTTGCGCCAGCCGGCCCTCGAACTGTTGCGCGCCGCCGAACTCGCCCAGGATCAGGTCCAGCTCTCCCACCACCAGCTCGAACAGCTTGATCTTCTTGTCGAGCAGCTGGAGGATGTACGCCTCGATCGTCCCCGCCGCCGCGAGGTTCACGATATGGACCTCACGCTTCTGTCCGATGCGGTGCACCCGCCCGATGCGCTGCTCCACCACCATCGGGTTCCAGGGCAGGTCGTAGTTCACGAGCACGTTGCAGAACTGCAGGTTGCGGCCTTCGCTGCCGGCGCGGGTGGCGATCAACACACTGCGCTCATCCTCGTGGAACGCGCGGATGCGCGCGTCCCGCTCCGCGGTCGAATGCGCACCCCAGTAGACGATCGGCTGCCGGCCGAGCTTTTTGACCCGCTCGGCGATCAGCTCGACCGTGGGGCGGTGATCGCTGAAGACCACGGCGCGGTCGGGCGTTTCCTTGAGCAGCTTGGTCAGCACGTTCAGCTTGGCGTGCGTCTTGACCTTCCGCGCCCGGCCCGCGAGCTGCCGTGCGATGGCGCGGTAGTCGGGGCGAATCCGCTCGCCCTCCGCCAGGTGCTCGAGCGACTCGCCGAGCGCGCGCGCCGAGGAGCAGAGCCGCTGCCGCAGGTGGATCACCGCGAGCTGCACCATGCCCTTGCCGGTGCGCGGCCGACGCGAGGGGCCATCCTCCGCGACCTCCCCAACCTCCCCCTCGTCGGTCTCAACGAACCCTTCTCGGTACAAGCGACGCAAGAATTCTGTCGTGCGCTCGTACAGGTCCGCCTCGGCGGGGGTGAGCCGCACCTCGGGGTGGCGCGGCCGGCGCGGCGGCAGATCGAGGTCGTCCACGACGCTCGCGCGCCGCGTACGGATCATCACCTCGTGTGTCAACGCGCGCAGCGAGTCGGGATCGCGGGGTTGGCGGTGGTCGCCAGAGACCAGGTGCGCGGCCTTGAACTCGTCCCACGTACCCAGCTGACCGGGGCGGAGCAGGGTGACGAGGTTGTACAGCTCGCGCAGGTCGTTCTGGAGCGGCGTGGCGGTGAGCAGCAGGATGAAGTCGCGCTCGATCTTCTCGATGAACTGGTAAGTCGCGCCGCGGTGGCTCTTCACCTTGTGCGCCTCGTCCACGATCACCAGGTCCCAGCGGTGCCGCAGGATCTCCGCGGCGTGGTGGCGCGAGCGCGCGCGGTCGTGCGACACAATCGCCTTGGTTGCATGCTGCCAGTCGTTGGGTTCGGTCGGCGTCTCGAAGCGCTCGAAGAACTTCTCCTCGAGCTCACCTTGCCATTGCCCCACGAGCGAGGCGGGGGTGAGG
Organism: Gemmatimonadota bacterium; assembly: GCA_003221005.1. Lineage (GTDB taxonomy): Bacteria > Gemmatimonadota > Gemmatimonadetes > Gemmatimonadales > GWC2-71-9 > AG25. Next base: position 2,041 of record QHTZ01000005.1, on the reverse strand, counting down.
ATCAGGGCGCGGCGGGCGAGCCCGCGGACCGCGAGCTCCTTGTAGATGATGCTCGCCTCGATCGTCTTGCCGAGGCCTACCTCGTCGGCGAGGATGGCGCGGCCGCCCATGTCGCGCAGCACCCGCTGCGCCACGTCGATCTGGTGGGGCAGCTCCTTGATGGCGTTGGCGTCGAGGGTGACGAGCCGGTCGAAGCCCGGGACCAGGGCGATCCGTTCCGCGTCGCGCCGTAGCTCGTACCAGTCGCGCCCGGCCGGGGGCTGCTTCAGCTGGTCGGCGAACGCCTGGAGGGAGCGCTCGTCGACGGCCCAGGAGTCGTCGGGGACTGGGTTCGGCAGCGTCACGGTGCCTCTGGAAGCGGGGGTCGCAATATAGGGAACAGGTCACGCCCGAGTCGCCCCCGGTGCTCCGGCCACGCTCCTTGGTGACCCGCCTCACAGAGCGAAATGCCGCGCATGTGCTACAGGTTGCCGCACCCGTGCTGCCGACCGCCGTTCGCAATCCCTTGTGATCCTGGCGGATGCGGCGGGGCATCGGGTTTGCAACTGGAAGGGGCCATGATCACGCCTATCATCCATCGCGTGCTGACGCGCGCGGACCTGGACCGGCTGGTCGCCGAGATCGGCCGGGTCGACCGGGCCGAGGCCCGTGCTGCCGAGGACGCCGTTCAGACGGGCGACGTAGACGCGGTGCTCGACTCACCGGCGGCGCTGGAAGCGGTGCGCGGTCGCGGGGGCGCGCCTGCCGCGGTCCCCCTGACCATCCTCTGGTACATTCCCGTGCGCGCGGCCCTGCGCGCGCGCGGCGTGTCCGACGTCGAGCTCGCCGACTACACGGCGACCGTGCCTGTGGTCTTCGCAACCTGGCGCGCCGTGCGCACCGTCGCGCGGGGTGACACGGGTATCGGGGTGTGGTGGCGATACGTGGCATCGCTCCCCGACGGCACTGTGGCACAAGCTGAGGGCGCGGCCGACGCCGCGGCCCTGGCGCTGTGGTGGGCGGGGTGCTTCCCAGAGTGGGTTACGAAGCGGGGGGCGTGCCGCGGCATGGTGCGCGCATATGTCACGTTCGCCGGCCAGGCGCTCGCGCTCGCCGCCCGCATTCTCGCTTCCCGCGGGCCCGTGGCCTCCCTGTGTGCTCGTGCGGCCGACCAGGCCGATGCGCTGCACGCGGCGCTGGCGGAAGCGCGGCGCGACTACCTAGGCCGGGACACCCACAGTGCCGACAGCCGGCTGGAGCGGTTTCTCTCCCGGCTCGGGCCGGACTCGGCCACCCCGGGAACGTTGAACTGACCTGCCGACCCAAGGGCGGCGGGAGGCTCGGATCCTCTGCAAAACACCCGAGAGTGCTCGGTAATGTCATGAGGGGACGACGGACAGGCGTGCGCACGGGATCCCGCGTGCGGGTTCCGAAATCGGTGCCGAGGGCGATGTTCTTCGATGTCGGAGATCTGCGAAGTCTCAAGAGTCGGCGATCGGTGGGCGGCCCTCCAGCACTGAAAGAGAAGTGTCGATATCTGCACGACTTCGCCACGCTCGACGAAGCGCGGCAGGCGGCGTGATTACGCCGCCCACTTGTCTGAGAAACCGCGGCCGCTGCAGGCGTTGTCAGAGTTCAGCGATGATGCCCTCCGCAGCAGAGATGAGGGGTGCGGCGGCCGCGGTGGTTAGCCGGCCGCTGTTCACCAAGGCGTTGACTTGGTTGATGAAGGCCTGGAGCACGGCGATCGCGTCCGCGGCGTCACCCGCCTGCAGGTAGCCCAGCGCCGCCCGCAGCTTGGCCGTAAGGCTGGTCTTCTCCCCGTTACTGAACCCCAAACTGGGGCTGATTACCTGCCCGATGAGGCTGTTGATGGCCTGAGGAGGCGTGGCCCCCACTAGCGCCAGACTGTGAAAACCTCCCCCGGCAATAACCGTCACGCCGCTGAGCCCGCTCACCTCCACCGGCGTATTGCTGTCCGTGTATGTCCCGTTGCCCAATTCCCCGTCAAGGTTGTACCCCCAGGCCCAGACCGTGCCGTCGCTCTTCAGCGCCAGACTGT
>QHTZ01000004.1 GCA_003221005.1 Gemmatimonadota bacterium | reverse complement strand
AAGGCACTCGAGCGGGCCGGGATTCAGTGGAAGGAGCTCGGCCTGATCGAGATTCACGAGGCGTTCGCAGCCCAGGTGCTCTCGAACCTGCAGGGGTTCGCGGCCAAGGGGTGGGAGATCAACGAGGACATCATCAACGTGATGGGCGGCTCGATCGCGACCGGGCACCCGTTCGGTGCGACGGGCGGCCGCATCGTGACCACGCTCGCGAACGAGATGAAGCGGCGCGACGTGCAGCTCGGGCTCCTCTCGATCTGCGCCCAGGGTGGGATGGGCTTTGCGATGGTCCTCGAGCGCCGCTGATGGCCGGTTCGCTCACCTGGGAAGTCGCCGACGGGATCGCCGTCGTCACATTCGATCTGCCGGGCGAGCCGGTCAACAAGATCACCCAAGCCGTCAAAGAGGAGTTCATCGCCACCTTCGAGACCCTGGGGCGCGACCCAGAGGTCAACGCGGTGGCGTTCTTCTCGGGCAAACGCGACGCCTTCATCGCCGGCGCGGACATCGAGGAGTTTGTGGCGATCACGACCGCGGCCGAGGCGGAGCGCCTCTCGGCGGGCGGTCAGGCGATGCTCGAGCGCGTGGCGCGCTTCGCGAAGCCGGTCGCCGTGGGGATCCATGGTGCGTGTCTGGGCGGGGGGCTGGAATTTGCGCTCGCCTGCCATTATCGCGTCGCCACCGACCATCCGAAGACCCAGCTCGGCCTCCCCGAAGTCCAGCTCGGCATCCTCCCCGGCGCCGGGGGTTGCCAGCGGTTGCCGCGCCTCATCGGCGCCCGCGCGGCGCTCGACATGATTCTCGCGGGCAAGACCGAGCGGGCGGCCAAGGCGTTCCGCCTGGGGATCGTGGACGAGCTCGTGCCGCCGCCGATCCTGCGTGACATCACGGTCGGCGCGGCGCGCCGCATGGCCGGTGGGTGGCGGCCCAGGCGCCGCCGATCGGGCGGCGCGCTCGGCTGGCTGCTCGACGGCAACCCGCTGGGCCGGCGGCTCGTGTTTCGCGCGGCCCGCCGCCAGGTGCTCGCCACGACGCGCGGCAATTACCCCGCGCCCCTCGCGGCGCTCGAGGCCGTAGAGTACGGCTTGCGCCACGGGATGGCGGAAGGCTTGAAACGCGAAGCTCAGCTGTTCGGCCAGCTCGCCGTCACCGACGTTTCACGCAAGCTCGTCCAGATTTTTTTCGCCACCACACAGCTCAAGAAGGACTTCGGAATCTCGAACCCCCCTAAGCCTGTCGAAGTGCGGCGGCTCGCGATTGTCGGGGCGGGCTTCATGGGTGCGGGGATCGCGGGCACCGCGGTGGTGCAGGCGGGTGTCGACGTCCGTATGAAGGACGCAGACCTGGCGCGCGTCGCGAAGGGACTTGTAGCGGCGCGGGAGATCCTGGACGACCGGCTGAAGCGGCGCCGGATCACGCGGTACGAGCACGCGCGACTCGTCGCGCTGTTGTCGGGGGACGATCGGTACACTGGGTTCGGGCGGGCGGAGCTTGTTATCGAAGCCGTGTTCGAGGACCTGGCCGTGAAGCAACAGGTGCTGCGCGAGGTCGAAGCGGCGGTGTCGGACGGCGCGGTGTTCGCGTCGAACACGTCGACGATTCCCATCGCGCGCATCGCGGAAGTGGCGCGCCGCGCGGAGCGCGTGATTGGGATGCACTTCTTCTCTCCGGTCGCGCGCATGCCGCTGCTCGAAGTCATCCCGTCGGAGCGCACGGCGCCGGAGGTGATCAGCACCGCGGTGGCCTTCGGTCGCCGGATGGGGAAGACCGCCGTGGTCGTGCGCGACCGACCGGGGTTTTGGGTGAACCGCATTCTCGCGCCCTACATGAACGAGGCGGGCCACCTGTTGCTCGAAGGGGCGGCGATCGACGAGCTGGACCGCCTGATGGTGTCGTGGGGCTTCCCGGTCGGACCGATAACGCTGCTCGACGAGGTTGGCCTCGACGTCGCGGAGAAAGCGTCGGGGGTGCTGCACGCGGCGTTCGGGGAGCGTCTTGCCGCCGCGCCGGCGTTTTCGAAGCTGGTCCAGGACGGGCGTCTCGGACGCAAGGCCGGTCGTGGGTTCTATCGTTACGGCGGTGGCAGGAAGCGCGGGGTCGATCCCGCCGTATCCGAGCTGCTGGGTATCCACCCCAACGGCGGGCCGCACGCCGCCGAGATCATCCAGCGTCTCGTCCTTGTGATGCTGAACGAAGCGGCGCGCGCTGTGGGCGAGGGCGTGGTGCGGGCGCCCCGGGATGGCGACATCGCCGCCATCTTCGGCTTTGGGTTCCCGCCGTTCCGGGGTGGGCCGCTGCGCCACGCCGACGACCTCGGCGCGGCGCGCCTGGTCGGTGAGCTCGAGCGCCTGGCCGAGCGACACGGAGGCCGGTTCACGCCGTGCGACGTGCTCGTGGAGCAGGCGCGGCGCGGGTCGAAGTTCTATCTCTGACCGCCTGCACCTGGCACCTGACACCTGACACCCAATGCTCCGCGCCGGCCTCCTCTGGCTCAGCGAGCAACCCCACATCTCCCGCTTCGTCCGGCGCAACGGTCTCGCCCAGAAGCTCGCGTCGCGCTTCGTCGCGGGCGAAACGGTGGACTCCGCTGTGGCGGCCCTGCGGCAGTTGAATGCCGCCGGGATCACGGCGACGCTCGATCTCCTGGGGGAGTCGGTGCGCCACGCCGCCGAGGCGCGCGCGGCGCGGGACCTCTACCTGGCGACGCTCGACCTGATCGAGCGGGCGCATGCGCAGAGCCACGTCTCCGTCAAGCTCACGCAGATGGGGCTCGACATCGACGAGGGTGCGTGCGTCGAGTATGTGCGGGCCATCGCCGCCCGAGCCCGGGATCGCGGTTCTTTCATGCGGATCGACATGGAAGGGTCGGCCTACACCGAGCGGACGCTGCGGCTGTTCAAACAGCGGCTGCACCCCGAATTCGGCGATACGGTGGGGGTGGTCCTCCAATCCTACCTGCGTCGCACCGAGCAGGACGTCAGGGAGCTGATCGCCTTGGGCGCGCGCATCCGCCTGTGCAAGGGCGCCTACAAGGAGGCGCCGGACATCGCGTTTCCGGACAAGAGGGACGTGGACGCGAACTACATCGCATGCCTGGAGCGACTGCTCGAGCGGGGCAATTACCCGGCCATCGCAACCCACGACGAGCGGATCATCGCGCACGCGAAGGCGTTCGCGCAGCGGCAGGAGATTCTGCCGTCTCGCTACGAGTTCCAAATGCTGTACGGCGTGCGGCGCGACGTTCAGCAGACCCTACGTCGGGAAGGTTACAATGTCCGCGTGTACGTTCCGTTCGGGGACCAGTGGTATCCCTATCTCATGCGCCGGCTCGCCGAGCGGCCGGCGAACGTCGCGTTCCTGCTCGGCAGCCTCATCAGGGAGTCGCTACGCCGGAACTGACGGACGGAACCCTGGGCGGGTACCAGCGGGTGCACGAGCGGGCGCCGGCGTTCGGGGGCGCGGACGGCCGCTCCTATTCCGTCGCGACGTTCGTGGACGACACGCCCGACGCGCAAGGCCGCTACGGCGCAGCGTTGCTGTTCGTGTGCTGGTCCGACGCGGGGGATCGACCCGTGGGCCACCTCGAGACCGATTACCTCGCGTTCGGGGCGACCTCGGCCGAGGCGCTGGAGCCGCTCCTACGGCTCACGCTTCAGGACGTCAAGGCGCACCTGGATGACTGCATCGCGCGGGCAGGACCGACGGCACAGGAGACGGGGGAAGGGGGACGGGCATGACGACCGGCGTCGTTCTCGTCCGTGAGGGCTCGACGTATCGCGTGCGTACGGATGCGGGCGAGCTCGCGGCGGTGCTGCGTGGCAAACTCAAGTTCAAGGACGACGACCGCGTCGTGGCCGGCGACATGGTCGAACTCGATCTCACGGGGGAGGGCACGGCGGCGATCACGGGCATACGCCCGCGCAAGTCGCTCCTCGCCCGCCGGGCGGCGGGGGAGCGTGGTCCGGGTCACGCGCAGCCGATCGCTGCCAACGTGGACCAGGTGGTGGTGGTGGTCGCGGCGCGCGATCCGGAGCCCAATCCGCGCATGCTCGACCGCTTTCTGGTGATCGCCGCGGCGAACGGCCTGCCGGCCGTGATCGTGCTGAACAAGATCGAGCTCGATCGGCGCGCGGTGGAGCGCCTGGGCCGGCGGTTCGGACCCGCGGGGTATCAGCTGCTCGCGACGTCGGTGAAGGCGCCGGAGAACCTGTCGGCACTGCGCGACTTACTCCGGGGTCGCGCGTCCGTGCTCACCGGGCCATCTGGGGTCGGGAAGTCGAGTCTCGTGAACGCGCTCCAGCCGGGACTGAAGCTGCGCATCGGCGCGGTCAACGCGAAGTGGGGGACGGGGAAGCACACGACGCGCGCCGCGATGCTCGTGCCGCTCGACAGCCTCGGGGGAGGGGGCGGGTACGTCGTGGACACGCCGGGGCTGCGGGAGGTGGGGACGTGGGGTGTGGATCCTGATGCGCTCGGGGGGTGCTTCCCCGAGTTCCGTAGCTTTCTCGATCGCTGCCGCTTCGACAACTGCCGGCACCTGGTCGAGCCCGACTGCGCCGTGCGGCAGGCCGCCGAGGCGGGAGCTTTCGACGCCGACCGGCTAACGTCCTACCAGCGGCTCTACGAGGAAGTCAGCGTTCCTTCCTGGTCCAGCGCCCGGCGTCGCGGGAGGTGACCTTCGCCATCATCGCGGTAAACGCTTCGTCGAGGTCGATACCCTGCGAATTGGCGATGCAAATCACGACGAACAGGATGTCCGCCAGCTCCATCGCCAGCGATCCCTCCGCCTCGTCGCGCTTCTTGGTTTTCTCTCCGAACCGGTGATTGATCTCGCGCGCCAGTTCGCCCACCTCTTCGGCGAGCCGCGCGAGATTCGTGAGCGGTGAAAAGTATCCTTCTTTATATTGCCCGATCCACCGGTCGACCGATTGCTGAGCGTCGCGCAAGGACACGAGGAGTCTCCTGACAGAGTGAGCGCCGAACTCCCACCGCTCGTCGTGCCGTTTCGGGGAGAGCGCTACGCGAGTCCCGAACGCCTCAGCGCCCTGATCGCGCCGCCGTACGACGTCATCTCACGCGAGGCGCGCGCGAGCTACGCGGCGCGGGACCCTCACAATATCGTGCACGTGATGCTGCCGGAAGCGCCGCCGGGAGATGACCGCTATGCGCGCGCGGCGGCGCTCCTGGCGGAGTGGCGCGGTGCGGGCGTGCTGGAGCAGGTTGCCGAACCCGCGGTGTACGTCATGGCGCAGGACTTCGCGCTGCCGTCGGGCGAGCGGCGCACCCGCATCGGAATGTTCGCGGCCGTCGCCGCCGAGCCGTACGAGACGCGCCGCATCCGCCCGCACGAGCGGACGCACACCGGTCCCAAAGCCGACCGCCTGGCCCTGCTCCAGGCCACCAGGACGAACGTGGAGTCAATCCTCCTCCTCGCCCCCGACCCTGACCGCGAGCTGGCCGCCGCGCTCGCTGAGGTTGCCCGGCATCCCCCCGATGCCCGCGCTGAGCTCGACGACGTGCGGATCAGGCTGTGGGTCGTCACGGGAGAGGCCGCATCCCGCCTCTCGCAGCTCGCCTCCCGGCTCCCGCTCTACATCGCCGACGGACACCATCGCTACGAGACCGCGGTGACGTACGCGCGGGAGCACCGCGAGGCGGACCGCCTGTTGGGCTTCGTCGCGTCCGTGAGCGATCCGGGACTGACCATCCTGCCGACGCACCGGATCGTGTTCGGCGGAGGGCGGGACGCGACCAAGCTCATCGTGGCGTGGCGCGCGTGGTTCGACGTGGGGCGGGTGGCGCCCTGCGCCGATCGCATCGAGCGGCTCGCCGAGCTGGGCCGCGAGCGCACCGCCTGCCTCGTCGCCTTTCCTGGTGAGTACGACGTCAGTCTGGTTCTCAAGCCCGGCGTGTCGCTCGATCGCGTGCCCGACCTCGACCGCACGCCTGCAGTGCGCTCGCTCGACGTGGCCCGGGTCGACGCGCTGGTCGTGCAAGTGATCCTGGGGGCGGGCACGGCAACCCCCTCCCTCACCTACACGGCTGACCCGTACGCCGCGTTCGACGCGGTGCGCACTGGCAGAGCCGCCGCCGCGGTGCTGCTCAACCCAACCAAGGTGGAGCAGGTGATTGCTGTCGCCGACGCGGGCGACGCGATGCCGCAGAAATCGACGTATTTCGTGCCGAAGGTGCCGAGCGGGTTAGTCTTGCGGCCCCTGGCGTAGCGCCGCGAGCAGGGCTCTGCAGAAGTCGGGAAGGTCAGCGGGAGTCCGCGAGGAGATGAGGTTCCCGTCCACCACGACGGGGCGATCCTCCCAGATCACGCCCGCGTTCTCCATGTCGTCCTTGATCGCGCGCACACTCGTCGCGCGCTTGCCCTTCAGGATCTTCGCCGAGATCGGCACCCAGCCGGCGTGGCAGATGAACGCGACCGGCTTCCCCGCCTGATAGATCTCGCGCGTGATCGTGAGCACCTTTTCGTAGCGCCGCAGCTGGTCCGGCGCGAACCCACCCGGTATCACGAGCCCGTCAAAGTCCCGGGCGTCGATCTGGTCGACGCTGGTGTCGACGGTGACGGGGTAGCCGCGCTTGCCCTGGTAGGTCTTGTCACCGAGGCCCGCGACCGTCGTGGCCGCCCCTTCCTCTTCGAGGCGGATCTTGGGGTACCACAGCTCGAGGTCCTCGTACAACGGACCCGCGAAAAACAGGATTCTCTTCCCGTTGAGACTCATAGCCACCAAAGTAAGCGCGCGGAGGGTGGCGGAGCCATCCCCGGTCCGTCATCTTTTCTCCATGTCCCGCCCGCGCGAGCGCATCCTCGACAACCTCGAATCCATCTACCGGGAGGCGTACGAGCGCGCCAAGACCGCGGGCGACGAGAAGCGTATGACCGACCTCGACGCTGCCTATCAGCGCGAGCAGCTACTGCTCGAGGTCCTGATCGACATTCGGGACGCCCTCGCGGCAGGTCGCGCCGACACGGCTCCGGCCCCGCCGGCACCCGACCCCCTCACGGCGCTCGAGACCATCCGCCGGGTCACCCGCCTGCGGTGAGCGCGCTTCCCATGCTGCACCGCGCGGTGCTCGCAGCTTGCCTCCTCAGCTCTATCGTCGCGGGGTGCGCCCGCAAGGCGGACCTCGTGATCACGGGGGGCATGGTGTGGACCGGACTGTCGAGCGGACGCGCCCAACCGGGCGCGGTGGCGATTGGTCGCGGGAGAATTCTCGCCGTCGGCGATTCCGCGGCGGTGGCGCCGTACGTCGGCTCCCGGACGCGCGTCCTTACGGCCGGGGGTGGGCTCGTGATGCCCGGCTTCGTGGACGGCCACACTCACTTCATCGACGGCGGGTTCCAGCTCGCCTCCATCGACTTGCGGACCGCCGCGACGCCCCAAGAGTTCATTCGTCGGATCGCCGAATACGCGCAGCACCTGAAGCCCGGCCAATGGATCACCGGTGGCGATTGGGACCACACCCTGTGGAAGGGCGCGCCGCTGCCGCGCAAGGACTGGATCGATTCGGCAACGCCGAGCAACCCGGTCTTCGTGACCCGCCTCGACGGCCACGAGGCTCTGGCGAACAGCGCCGCTTTCCGGGCCGCAAACGTCAGCAAGGACACGCCGACGCCCCCCGGTGGCGAGATCCTGCGCGATCCGCGCACCGGCGAACCGCAGGGCATAGTGAAGGATCAAGCGCTGGGCCTGGTGGAACGGGCGATTCCTCCGCCGCCCCCGGCGGAGCGCGACTCCGCGCTCGCACGTGCGCTCGCGCACGCGGCCGCTCTCGGTGTGACGGCCACGGCTCACATGAACGCCTCGTGGGCCGACTTCGCCAGCTACCGCCGTATGGAGCGCGCCGGCCGCATGACGCTGCGGGTGGTTCTGTACCTGCCGCTCGAGCAGTGGCGCGACATCGCCGACACGATCCGGCGCCAGGGTCAAGGCGACGACTGGGTGCGCATCGGCGGCTGTAAGGGGTTCATGGACGGCTCGGCGGGGTCTCGCACCGCCTATTTCTTCCAGCCGTACGCTGATTCGGCGGGGTACTATGGCTTGCTTCAACACCCCGAAGCCAGCATGCGGGCTTGGATCGGCGCCGCAGACTCGGCCGACCTCCAGGTCACTGTCCACGCGATCGGCGACCGGTCGAACGCGATGCTCTTGAGCATCTACGACAGCGTGGCGCGCGCCCACGGCGCGCGCGACCGCCGTTTCCGGATCGAGCACGCGCAGCACCTGCGCCCTGAAGACATGCCCGCGTTCGGCGAGCGCGGGGTGATCCCCTCGATGCAGCCGTACCACGCGATCGACGACGGGCGCTGGGTGGAGCAACGCATCGGGCCCGAGCGCATCCGGACGACCTACGCGTTCCGCCGGCTGCTCGACACCGGCGCGAAGCTCGCGTTCGGCTCGGACTGGACCGTGGCACCCCTCGACCCGCTCCTCGGTGTGTACGCCGCGGTCACGCGGCGCACCCTGGACGGCAAGCATCCCGATGGCTGGGTGCCCGAGCAGAAGGTCACGGTCGCCGAGGCTCTGCGCGCTTACACCTGGGG
>QHTZ01000030.1 GCA_003221005.1 Gemmatimonadota bacterium | reverse complement strand
TTCAGTTGGTGCCGGCCCTCTTGCTCGCCGCCGCGACGTCCGGTCTTGCCCAGGGCGGCGTGGAGCAATCGCTGCGCCGCCTGGAGGACGAGTGGGCTCGAGCGGTGGTGCGGCGGGATCCGGCACCACTCCGCCGGCTGCTCTCCGAGGATTTCGTTGCCACCGATGGGCGCGGACAGCTGCACGACAAGGCGCAGCTGATCGCAGCCCTGGAAGATCCGTCGGACACGGTCGAGTCGGCGGTGAACGAGGACGTGCAGGTGCACGTGTATGGCGCCGCGGCCGTCGTCGTGGGCCGCGCGGTGGAGAAGGGGCGGAACAAGAGCGGGCCGTACGTGCGCCGCGTGCGCTGGACCGATACCTGGGTGCAGCGGGCGGGGCAGTGGCGCTGCGTCGCCTCCCATACGTCGCTCATCGCGCCGCCGTAGCGATTCCGGGGACGAACAGCGAAGTTTCGGCCGTCCGACCCGGTAGCTCAGTTGGTAGAGCAGCGGACTTTTAATCAGTTCCCTGGTCGAGCCGCTTTGGTACTCCTCGGGCTAACTCGTTGTTGCTTGGCCGTGAAGCGGGACAAGCCGTCCCGTGCTGTCGCCGTCGTCCTAAGCGGTTCTGAGTGTGAGTCCCACGGTTTGTCCCACTGTGGCGGATGCTGCCTGTCGTCCTATGCCCATTCTCATTTTCCCTTCTTACGTTTTCGCTTCCTTTTCTGCTCCTCAAAGAACTTGGCATACTGACCTTGGAACGCCGTCAGGTGAGGCAGGAAGCTCCTGAGGCCTTCCTGCGGCGAGGTTTTGAGTGTGACCTCGCTCGTACCAGGAAGGAGCCGGACGACGCCCTTGGTGAGAGTGGCTAGCTCTCCAGCGGCCTCCTCAAAGTCTTCCAAGGTCATGGGCTCACGCGGAAGGACGAGGTGAAAGTAAAAGGAGTTGACCGCAACAATTCGCGTCATAATCCGACCACCGTTGGGAGTGAGCAGCTTCGTCACCGCTGAGCGGTACATCTGAGGGAACACCTTCTTCTTGCCCCCGGACCCATCGTCGAGAAATGTAGGAGCCACCAACTCCACGAACACCGCGAGTTGAGCGGGGCGCGGCTCGGCACCGATCACATATTTTCTTGTTCCGACTAGTTGGGCGGTCTCTGAGCCAGCAGCCCTAGCGGAGTTGAACGCGATTCTCAGCAACGAGCGAGCCAGCGAGTCGAAGTCGTAGCGAAAGACGACTGTCGATTCCAGATCATGCAGCTCGTGGAAGAAATCGTCGTACAGCTTGCAAAAAGCGGTATCGAGCAGGCTGAGCGGACCCGAGTTGCAGATGGGGCACACGTCGTTGACTACGTAATCAGCGCCATGCACGCGCCGGGCCTTCACGGAGAACCTGGCGACCACCTCACGGCCAAATCGCTCCAGAAAACACTCGGGCCAAACGTGGTCCTTGGTCGGTGTTCCGGGTCGGTCGCAGTACGCACATTTGTTCGACACACCTGTTCTCCGGTCGGCGGGATCAAGCAGAGACTAACGGGAGTCGCCCGCTAGGGTGGCCCCTATTTTTGGGGGGGCTCTACCTTCAAGCGCCACAAGGGCAGGTCTTTGCCTCTGTATCCGTGCGGCACATGCAACACGAGCGAATCGGGCTCAGCGTCTGGACTGAGGCGCTCGACGCCCCCTTCTGACAAGGTTAGGTCGTTGTACTTGCCCGATGCCATACTGCTCAGCGAGCCAATGATTTCGAATTCTTGCTTGGGTTCTGACTCGCGGGGGCGCGACTCGAAGTCAATCGACACAAGCTCTCCGTCCTTCACATCGGCCTTGGATTCGCTCTCCACCCAATCGCCGTACAGGATGAGGTAGAACGCTAGGCTTTTCTCCAAGTCATCAACGATTAGGCGACCAGCGCAGTAGAACTCCACGGCTCCAATCGTAAAGATGACTTGGCTCGACGAGGGCTCAACCGCTCTCGGTTTAGTTGTGTCGGCGCGCAGTCTGAGCACCAATGGAGGCGTTGTGCCAAGGTGGAGGTCCCCTAGTAAAGAGGACATTTCACTCACTTGGAGCGCCTCGGTGATCGTGAGTTCTCGCTCGCTCCCGACTCCTTTCAACTTGTCGGCCGAAACTAGAGTCCAGAGATTCCACCGCGACCAATAGACCGCGAACTTCAGGTCCTTTTTGAGCAGGGCTGCATACTGCAGAAGGCCGTCTACGTATGAGGAGTCCAACGAGAAGGGGGCGCTTGGGTTCGACTGATGAAAGTTCTTGACCTCGACCAAGAACTCGTAGCCGTCGTTCGTCACGAGGCGATAGTCGGGAATCCGAATGGTCGAGGACGTTACGTACGCCTCCCCTGCATCTTCCTCCTTCACTAGCACGCAGGAACGGAGGGACGCGGCTACGTACCCGAACATATCTTCGGTGCGGCGACCATGAAGCAACGCTGGATTTTTTCTGGCCCGCCGATACGAGTCGGAAACCTTCCCAAGAACTGCCGCTTCGCTTGCTTCGTCTCCGATCTTGAAGCTGGTTTTGCGTCCAATGGCGCTGACCATATCAATGACTTCAAACTTTTCGGGGTCACGAGGGATGCGCTTCATGGCAGTCGGAGTCCATTCTCGTTCTAGACGGTGCCGGGCGAGCTTATGAGTAGGTTACCGATACGGTCTAGCGCATCAGGCGCTCGTCTACTTCCTCCATGAAGAGTTCCTCGCTCTGTCGAGCCATTGTCGAGGCGATGCGATCTCGAAGCAGCGCAGGCGAGAAGTACCTCCTTACTTCCTCATCGACGCGATTCAGCAGGTAGGGAATTTCGTGGGCCACATGATTCAACTGACAATCAGCGCCCATAATCCTCAACATGTCTTCCAAATGGTCCTCATGCACCTCGAACCCAAACGGCTTCTTTGCAGGCTTGAAGATGCCTCTTAGGATTCTTGGAGCGAGATCGTTTATGAAAGCTGGCAAGGCGAAACGTCTGGCCTCGCCGCGATTCGCATTCGTCGCTCTGCTTTCGTCCAGGTGGTCCGCCAAGGTTTCAATGATGTAGACCTCTCCGGTATGCAGGGCCTTACCGTACTTCGCAAAGACCGGGTTAGCCTTGACGCTCTTCATGACGCCCATGGCCCTCTTGCCAGATCGAAAGAGGCGTTGGTATAGCTCAACCCCCTCCCTTGAGGCGGTGAGCCACTCGTAGACCAGCGTGCCGTCAAAGAAAACGACTGGCTCGACAATCTCGATTCCGTGACTCACCTCGAAGTATCTGAGATAGGCGGTCTGAGAAATACCGAACAGACCTTCCTCTTCACGTGCTATGAAGTCATCGGCGTCTGCGGCGTGCTCCAAGTACGCCTTGCTCGACCAATAGTGCAGGCTCTCCTGCAAGGGACGGCGGTGCGAGAGGCTGCCGATCCCTACACACAGCGCTTGTCCTGCCGAGTAAAGTTGCATGGGCAGGGCCGGAGTGCCGTCCACAGCCGCTACTTCGCCTCTTTCAAGCTCAGGGGCGGTGCTGAAGCCACCGAACTCCATCGTGCGCAGGCGAGGCGAGCCATTGCGCAGCGCCCCGGCGGACTCCATAGCCTCACGAGCTTCACGAACGACCTGCCGAGCTTGAGGACCATCCAGCATCTCCATCACGTCTTCAGCGATTCCCCCAAAGGTGCGAGCGAACTCGTCGCGGTCGATGCGCTTGGACGTACGGATGAGATTCGAGAAGATTCGCGACACTATCGACTCCTCATTCTGTTCTCGAAGACATTCAAGACGCAGGTGTCGGAGACCAGGCGTCGAGCCCGCTTCGCGGCTATGTTCTGGAAACCAAAGCCTCGTTCCTGTTGGCGACCTCTGGACACGTACGCACAGTCCACCCACGTCAGACCCACCTCGGTACCTATTCGCCTGGCATCTCCCGGTAGATCGCGGTTCAGGTGTCCAAGCTTCTTGCCACTCCATTTGGGTAACAGGAGGCACAGTCTGCCGCCTGCCTTCAACGAACGAGCCATCGCCTCCATTACTCGGTACAGTTGCTCCAGGTAATCCCTATACGTTCGAGTAGTGGCGAGGCCTCCCTTGTACAAGTGGCCCGATTGGCCGAAGTATGGCGGGTCAACAAAAATCCAGTCTGCACGAACTGGAAGCTGTCGTCTTGCGTCATGTCTTCTGATGTACGAGCGGCGAGGGTCGATGTCGAAGAGATGTAGCTTCAGTTGAAAAGCGGAGTCCTTCTGCCACAGCCCCCGTTGACGGTATACTCGACGGAGCATGCCGCTCCCCGCCATGGCGTCTACCACAATTCCCTTCCTTGGCGCGAAGTAGTAGAGCGCGTTCGCGTACACCTCTCCGGGAATCGACCCAGGAAAGTCGGCGTCTCGTCGCCACTTCGGCCGACTGAATGCCCACCAATCAGACGGCTTGATTACGTCCATATTCGCCTTCTGCGACCCATTCACTCTGCACCACGCCTGGTGAATCTCCCTCTCTGTCGTCCGAGGGTTCCTACGCAGCAGGCGCGCCGCGAGGCGCAAGTAGCGTTCTGCTTTGGAGCGTTGGCGTGCGGCCGTTATGAGGACCGACCGGCTCGCATGTATGAGCGGTCCTGCGTCCCAATTCCCGCTGCGGTCCAAACTCTCCAGAGTGCGGCCAAGGATCGACCAACGTCGAGCGTCGTCCGGAGTGACATGCGTGCTATCGCAGATTGCCTCCAGCCTAGCTCTCGCGCCATTCAGGAAACCCTCTGGTGCGACTAGGTGCTCTACCCTCGCCCAGAGTCGAGCGCGAACGTAAGCGCCACCTGGCATAATCAAGGCTGCGTCTTCGGCGATGGTGGCAAGCTGAAGAGGATTACGGCACCGTCTCGCGAGTAGTCTCGCCCCTGTAAGGAGTCCGCCCCGGCGAGCGGCTGACCTGATATTACGTAGCGCATGCTGCATTGGAGAATCGTTGGCCATGGTATGGGGTTGCGTGGAAGGCGGGTCGCCTAGTCCGGCATGTCGTCGTCATCGGCCGGGCCTGGGCGGGGGAGACGATCTTCAACGTCTGGCCGCATTAGCTCGTAAGGAGACGGTGCCATCTGAGCCAACACGACCGCACGGCTCTCGTGAAGGCTGACGAGTGCATGACCTGTACCTAGCCTCATTGCCTGAACCGCAAAGTCCTTGCCCATCGTCTGTGTTGCTGCTTCCGCCTCAGTCTTGCTGTTCTGCCGCATGACGATCTTGGTGTTCAGGTTGTTCATCACGCGAGGCGGAATTTGCGATGCATTCTGCAAACTCATGATTATGGAATGATCGACCGAGCGTCCCTCCCGCATGACACGCTCAAAGGCTCCTCCGAGCGAAGCGCTGTGGCGTGATTCGTTGTCGAAGATTCTGTGCGCCTCGTCCACCAACTGAACGATCCCCGGCCCCTGACGCCGCTTTCTGAGGCGTTGTGACTCGCGGAGGAAGATGGAAACGATTGCCGCGTAGGAGCCTTCGTCCATGTCACGATAGTCAACGACGATGATCGTTCCAGGCCCGGCGTTGTCCAGGGCTAACTCGACGACAGTTCGCTGTCTGTCCGCGTCGAGTCTGCCACCACGCAACCTCCCACCTCGCCCGCCTGGAACGGCTTGGCCAACAGCGTCCAACCACCGATACTTAGCTCGCCGTTGACCGACCTTCCGCTGAATCGCCTGAACCACGGTGTCGTGTATCTGGTCCTGCGGGGCTACCTGCCCCGCCGATTGGGAGCGATTGCGCACTTCAGTCAAGATGTCGTCCAGCGTGAATGCTTGGACGCGTTGACGAAGGGCAAACGCGGCTGAGGCAAAGCCCTCGTACTGGTTTTGCTCAACTTGTCCGCCGAAGAACAGGCCCGCCAACATGTCGGGGTTGAAAGCGCTGGACCGAAAACCAACGACCTCATCGACTGCGGCCGGGTCACACGAGCCAAAGAAGCCAATCCTCCGCACGCCAGCCGCGCCATGAGGACGCAGGCCGTGTGGCTCAAAGCGCTGCCAGATGCCAGTCACCCGTGCATCGGTGTTCGCCTCTTGAATTGACCCGTAGTCCGGCTTGGCGTCATGCACAATCACGCACTTTCCAACCCTCGCTGCTTGGTCAACAAGGTTCGCCGCAACGTTGGACTTCCCCGAGCCTGTGCCTCCGGCCACCATGATGTGATAGTGATACTTGCGGGCGTCTACACATAAGGGCACGCCGTCAGCGTTGAGAAGGTCACCAATCACATTGCACGAACCGTCGTTATGCTGCACGAGGGCCGGAATCTCCAGGAAAGCCGTCGTTTCGCCCGCAGCGAGGCGCGTGACAATGGCGCCAGGAAGGGGCCTAAGCCTCGGCGTCAGCACGCTTCGTCCATCAAGCTGACCGATGATCAGGATGTCAAAGACCTGTACTGACTGCACCGACTGAACGTTCTCATGCTGCTGCATGAGTCGAAGACCGTGCAGGATTGTTGGTTCAAGACGAGAACCGACGATTGAGACGTTTTGGTTGGGTTGCACGATCTGACCGACCCACGCCTCGTTGTCCTGTTGGCGAATCTCTACGTAGTCGAAGAGAGAGAACCCCTCGTCAATCCCCGCGACTGCCTGAATGTGGGATAGGTCAGAGGAAGGGGCGTCGTGCAGGATGATCACTTCATGCCTCGCCGGAGTCGGACAGGTTGGGGACGGGTCAACGATACTGATTCGGCCTCACAAGCGCCAAGGCTTTCGTACCTCCCCAGGATTTTGCCTCAGGTTTTTGGGAGGGTGGGGCCTACCGTCGTCTAAGGTCGTCGCGAAGTACGATCTCTAACAAGCACAGGAGACGGGGTTCAATCTTTGCTATTGAGGTCTCTGTGGTGCTCCAGAGCCATGAACACCGCAGCCGCGAGCCAAAACAACCCGATGACGATTCCCGCTACGGTGCCTCCGGCGATGTTAGAGAACGCTTTCCTGATGGCGGCGTTTACTCCCCACGCGCCCGCGCCAACAACAAAGAAGAGGTACGGACCCGCGCCTAGCACATACAATGTCCGAGACCATAACGTCCTAAAGGTCGAATCGTCCCTGTGACTACGTGCCAAGAGCGCGAGAGTGGGTAACACACCAGCAGCAGCCGACACTATCCCAAGCACGGCACCGACTCCAATGGCAAGTGCCCACCCGAACGCAACGATCAAGATGATGGTCACCTTACGACCGATTCGATCAGCTAATGGCTCCTCGAATCGTTGAGGGGCGAGACCTGACGCCCTCGTCGGGTCCGTGTTCGTGCTCCAGGCCACGGTAGCTCGATGATTTCGTTGCGAATCGCCAGCAGCTCGCGCCTCAGCTCTACGCCTTTGCGCACGGCTGCCGCGTTCTGCGTACGGCTGAACTCCTCGAACGCCGCGTGCCAAGCGGACTCAAGGCTCTTGTACTCGCACAACAATTCATCCAGCGTCATGCGGCCAGTATAGCACGCGGACAGCGCAGCTTCTAGACCGGCACCATCCGCGTCGTGTATGACCACGGGTTGGGTTGCACGCTTCCGTAAGTATTCCCAGTATTCCGTATTCCCAGATTTTGCCGCAGATTTTCGCGGGGGTCGGTTGCCCACCGCTTCTGCGTCGATGTCCCTGCCAGTCGCTAGAGGCGAAAGTGTCGCGTTTTCGCCCTCCCATGCCGCAAAAACACCCTAGCTGCGCGCTGCCTCCGGCGGCATCATCAAACACGTGCGCCGTCGTGGGAGGACAAGTGAAAAAGACTGAGAGCTTCATCGGGGCTGGCGTGTTCATTTTGGTGCTTGTCGGCCTTCTCAAGTACCGCCCTGGCTTGTATGTCTGGGCAGCAGCGGGAGCGATCTTGTTTGGTGCCGCCCTAGTTCTTGAGGCGTCCAGACCTTCGGTCAAAGAGTTAGGAACGGGACTGCTCGTCGCGGGCTTTCTCGCGTTGACTTTGGACCCGTACCTTCGGCGCGGTGCGATAGAAGAGGTGATGAAGGGTGTAGCGCCCTACTACCTGACCGCCGGTCTCCCCGAGCAAGTGGCTGATGAGATCGGCTACCTTCGCAGCGTGCAGTTGATTCGCAAGAACCTGGAGATCAGGTTGTGGCTGAGACGCGAGAGCGCGAACTCTGACAGTCTGACTCTTGAGACCGAAATGTCGTACAAACTGGCGAACTACTCGCCTGAGCCGCAGCCGTTTCGGTTTCGTGCTGGTGCTACGGGCAGATCAGGCCGACTTGTGCGGGCCTCCGCGAGCGGTGTGGACCTCGCGGCCTCGGAAAAATACGACACCACCTTCGTTGCAGCGCCAGGGCAGGTCACACGCTTTGAGCATCGGGTAAAGATACCTCCAAACAAGAAGGACCCACAGAACACATTTGTTGTGCACACAGTCGCATCCAAACACGCCGAAGACTCTGAAACCATCTTTCTGGTCGACGATCCGTCTTTGAATGCTGAGGTCGAACTGGTTGACAAGCCCAAGGACATTCACGCAGAAGTCTACTTCGGGCACCGGAACCCTGAAGATGTCGAGGTACTGCCGAAGACTGGAGATCCCGGGCATTGGAGTTTGAACGGAGTGCTGCTCCCTTGGTCGGCGGTGTACGTGGAATGGAACAAAAAAACGCTCGCGAGACCATGACTGTTTGAGCACTCGTCCAAGCCCGCCGCTTTGTACTGGTGGGCGGAAAGTCTCGGACGAAAGGATGACAGGCAGTCCCACTGTTTGTCCCACTGTGGGCGCAAGCGGACGCAGGCCGAAGAAACCCGCTTGTGGAAGCTGTTGTCAGTGACGAAGTTTCCGGCGTCCGACCCGGTAGCTCAGTTGGTAGAGCAGCGGACTTTTAATCCGCAGGCCGCGGGTTCGATCCCCGCCCGGGTCACGTTGCGGTCGGCTGCTCGGATGATGCTAGGGGTGCGCGAGTGGGCGAATACGGCTGGGCCATCGGAGTCGGGATCATCATCCTGGCAGTGTCGCTCGGCAGGACCCTGCGGGCGCTGGGTCACGCGTTCGGCGACCGCGGGGCGCGACGCCAGCCACCCGGTCAAGCAGCCGACCCGGAGCTCCGCGCCGACGTGGATGAAATGCGCCAGCGGCTCGCGGAGCTCGAGGAGCGGGTCGACTTCGCCGAGCGACTCTTGGCGAAGCGGCGGGAGGGCGAGCGGCTCGCCCCGCCGGGCTGAGCTACCCCGTCTCCCACCAGGCCACGACGCCCTCGTGGCCGCACTTGGGGCACCG
>QHTZ01000029.1 GCA_003221005.1 Gemmatimonadota bacterium | reverse complement strand
GCGGCGGTGTGCGTCCTGCCCTCCGTGACGGATGCGCGGGGGGACACCGAGGGGCTGGGCGTCGTGCTGCTGGAGGCGATGAACTGGGGGACACCCGTCATTGCGAGCCGGATCGGTGGCATTCCCGACATCGTGGAGGACGGCGTGTCGGGACTACTCGTGCCGCCGGGGGATCCGGAGGCCCTCGCGGCGGCGCTGCGACGCATCCTCGGGGATCGCGCGCTGGCCCGGCGGCTCGGGGAGGCGGGCCGCGAGCGGCTGCGCGAGCGGTTCAGCTGGGAGGCGATCACGCGGCGGTGGGAGGCCGTTTACGCCGCAGCGCTGGCATCCCCCCGCTAGCGGAGCACGTCGACCCAGCCGGATTCGTTCGCGACGGCGACCTGATTGCGGGGTGCGTCGAAGAGCACGGCTCGGGGGACGCCACCCGTAACAACAGTCGCCACGACCGCCTTACTTGCCCGTTTCACGACCTGTATTTCCCCGCCCTGGATGATCGAGGCGTACAGCAGCGTCCCATCCCTACTGAGCGCCAACCCGTTGGCTCCGCCCGCAAGAGGCACCGAATCGGAGACCGCGCCGCTCGTAAGGTTGATGCTTTGGATGAGGGGCTTCGCCTCATTCGCCACGTAGAGGGTGGCGAGGTCTGGCGAGAAGACCATGGCCTGGGTGCGCCCGCCTAGCGTGAACGTCCGCAGGACGGCGAGGTCCGACGGATCCACTTCCAGCACCGAGCCTCCGTCCCGGGTGGCGACGTAGAGCCGGGTGCCGTTCCCGTTGAGCAGGAGGTGGTGGGACGTTGCGGGAAGCGCGAGTGAGTCGGTGACAGTCTTGGACTCGAGAGAGACCTTGTACAGTCGATTTGCGTTGGTCGTCACGAACAGCGCGGCGCCGTCTGCGGTGACCTGCATCGGGATGGGATCGCCGTGGACGGAAATGGTGCTGACCTGCATGGCCTGGCCGACATCGATCACGCCCACGTTGTCCGAGTACTGGTTGCTGACGTACGCCGTCGTGCCTGCGCCGTCGAAGACCACAAAGGTTGGTACCTGACCGACCGCGATCGACCCGGTGACGGTCGCGTTGCCGAGATCGACCACTCCGACCGTATTCGCAGCGTTGAGCGTCACGAAGGCAGTGCCGTTCGATCTCGCCGCGATGTCGATCGGCCCGCCCGCAAGCACGACGCGGGCTGCGACCACGGGATTGGGGTTAGCCGGCGTGGTCGGAGCGGTTGAGTTACTGCCACAGGTGGTGAGAGCGAGAGTCGCGAGGGTGCGCGCGGCTGCGGCGACGCCACAGAGGGTGCGAGCCGTCATTGTACGGGCGAGCGAGGCTCCTTCAGGTGCTCCACCTCCCGCTCGAGCGCGCGCACCTCCTCGCGCATCCCCGCCACGAGCTCCCCCACGAAGCCGAAGCCGAAGAGAATCAGCCCCGACAGCACGAGGATCATGATCAGGTCGAGGATCGGCCGGAAGCCCACGCCATACACGTAGCGCTCGATCAGCGCGTACACCCCGACCGCGAGGCCGAGCAAGCACAGCACGGCTCCCGACACGCCGAAGAACAGCATCGGCTTGCGGCCGAACTTGAGCTGGAACCACACCGAGACGAGGTCGAGAACGCCCACAGGGATGCGGCTGATCCCGAACTTCGATTTCCCCGCCCGGCGGGGATGGAGCGGCACGGCCCGCTCGGCGAGTCGGAACCCCTGCGCCGCCGCGATGACCACCATGAAGCGGTGCCAGTCGGGGCGGGTCGGCAGCGCCTCCATCACCTCCCGCCGATATGCCTTGACGGAGTTGAGGTCGGTGACGCTCACGCCGAACAGCCAGCGGCACAGGCCGTTGTACACCCACGAGACGAAGCGCCGGTCGTAGTGGCCCTGCTTGGCGCCGGTGACGACGTCTACTTCCCCGGCGAGGATTGGGGCGACGAGCCCGGGGATCTCCGCAGGCTGGTACTGGAGGTCGGCGGGATAGAACACGAAGATCCGCCCGCGCGCGGCGTCCGCCGCGGACTTGAGGGCATCCGCGATCCCCCGTCGCCCGCGATGAGTCACGACCCGCAGGAAGGGGTACTGCGCCACCAGCCGCTGCAGCACCGCCGGCGTGTCGTCCCCGCTGCCGTCGTCCACGACCACCACTTCGCACGCGTACGGGAGCGCCAGCAGCGCCTCCCGCACCTGCCGCAGGAACTCCGGGAGGTTTTCGGCCTCGTCGTTGGCGGGGACGAGGACGCTGACTTCGGGCGCGACGCCGGGTGTCGCCAGGCTCACAGGCGCTTGCGCATCCGGGCGGGCAGGATGCCTAGCTGGTCGCGGTACTTGGCCACCGTGCGCCGGGCGATCTTGACGCCCTTCTGGTCGAACAGCTCGACGATCTGCTGATCGGTGAGCGGGTTCTTCGGGTCTTCGTCGGTGACTAGCTTCTGAATCTGCGCCTTGATGGAGCGGGCGCTCGCATCCTCGCCCGTCGTGGTCGAGAGGCCGCTCGAGAAGAAGAACTTGAGCGGCAGCAGCCCGCGCGGCGTCTGCACGTACTTCTCGTTGGTGACGCGGCTGACGGTGCTCTCGTGCATGTTGATGACGTCGGCTACTTCGCGCAGGGTGAGCGGCTTCAGGTACTCGACGCCCTTTTCGAAGAACTCGCGCTGCCGGTCCACGATGAAGTTCATGACCTTGAGCATCGTCTGACGGCGCTGCTCGATCGCCTGGATCATCCAGTGCGCGCTGTTGAGACGCTGGTTGATGAATTCCTTGTTCTCGCCGTCGAACTTCTTCTTGTCGCGTGCGATGTCCTGGTACACCTTGGAGATTCGGAGGCGCGGCACGCCGCCGTCGTTCAGGAAGACGTGGTACTGGCCGTCGATTTTCTCGACGATGAGATCGGGGATGATGTACGCGTCGTTCGCCGCCGAGTGCTGGAGGCCCGGCTTGGGGTCGAGCTTCGCCAGGTCGTCCGCCACGCGCTGCACCTCGGAGGGGTCGAGGCTGAACCGCTTGCCGAGCTCGCTCCAGCGGTGACCCTTCAAGTCCTCCCACGCCTCTCGCACGAGGCGATAGGCGAGCGTGTCGGTCTTCTTCTGGTCCTCGAGCTGCAGCATCAGACACTCGCGCAGGTCGCGTGTGCCGACGCCCGGAGGGTCGAGCTTCTGGATGATGTGGAGCATCTCCTCGGCTTCGGCGAGCGTATAGGGCTGGACCGCGGGCGGCTCCGCGCCATCCCCTGCCTCGGCCTGGGTCGCGTGCTCTTCGAGCAGCTGGTTCGCTCCCTGGACGATCTCCTCGAGCGTGGCACCGAGGTAGCCGTCTTCGGCGATGTTGCCGAGGAACTCCTCGGCGAGGAGCTGCTGGCGCGGCGTCAGATCGAGCATCCGCACCTGCTCGCGCAGGTAGTCGATCAGATCCTTGGACTCGACCGGCACCGGCTCTACGTATTCCACCGCCTCGCTCATGTCCCGGGCCGGGACGCCGAGGTCAGTGCCGTCGTCGAGCAGGATGTTTTCCCAGTCGGGCTCGTCGTCGCCCGTTTTTTCGGGCTCGGGCTTCGTCTCCTCCGCCACCGGCACCTCGGTCTCCTCTTCGGGCTCGATCAGCTCGAGGAAGGGATTACCGAGCAGCTCCTGCTTCAGATGCTGCTGGAGGTCGAGCAGCGGCATGTAGAGGAGGTCCATCGCCTGGTACAGGCGAGGGTTGATGCGCAGCTCCTGACGGAGCGCCGCGTGCTGGTGCAGGCCGGTCTTCATGCCGCCTGGGTGAGGCGGGCGCGGAGGCGCGCCGTGAGGGTGGGCCCGAGATACAGATCGGCCACCCGGTCGTTGAACACGAGCTCGCGCACCGTGCCGGACACCTGGACCTTGCCCTCGAACATGATGTACGCCCGGTCCACGATGTCCAGGGTCTGCTCGACGCTGTGATCGGTGATGAGAACCCCGATGCCGCGGTGCCGCAAGCCGGCGACGATCGTCTGGATGTCGTGCACCGCGATAGGGTCCACGCCCGCGAACGGCTCGTCGAGCAGCATGAACTTCGGGTCGGTGACGAGCGCGCGCGTGATTTCGAGCCGGCGCCGCTCGCCCCCCGAGAGCTGGAATGCCTTCTGGCGCCGGAGGTGTTTGATGGCGAGTTCGTCGAGCACCTGCTCGAGCCGCGCCTGTCGCTCGGCGTCGTCGAGGGGGAGTAGCTCGAGAATCGCGAGCACGTTTTCCTCGACGGTCAGCTTGCGGAACACCGACGGCTCCTGCGCGAGGTAGCCGACGCCCATTCGGGCGCGGCGATACATCGGCTCGTCCGTGATGTCGGCGCCGTCGAGGGCGATGTCACCCTCGTCGGCGCGGATGAGGCCGGTGATCATGTAGAACGTTGTGGTCTTCCCTGCCCCGTTGGGCCCGAGCAGGCCGACGATTTCGCCCTGCTCGAGGGCAAGGGAGACGTCGTTCACCACGCGGCGCCCCTTGTATACCTTGGCGAGATGATGGGCTTCGAGCACGCTGCCGCCGCGGAGCCGCGGGTGCTCGCCGCTCACCGCCGCGGCGCGCGCGACCGCCTGCTCCGCCACCGCGAGGAACTGGCGGGCGGCCCCTTCCCGGTCGGCGGCAAGCTCGCTCCAGGCGTCCGCCGCGAACGCCACCGGCGCCTCGCTCCACAGCACGCCGGCGGGGAACGTCACCACCTTGAGCACCGCGAGCCGCGGGAGAACGGAGTTGCCCAGGTGGGTACGCGCCTCGTCCACCGAGAGGCTGCCCGCGTCGGGTGCACTCGCACCCCTGGTGTGGACCTGCAGCTTCAGGAATTCCTCGCGGTAAGCGACGGCCAGCTCCCCGAAGGTGGTGCGCCCCTGGGCGTTGGCGACGCGCGCCAGCGCCGCGACGACGAGCGCGAGCGACGAATCGCGGGTCGCGAGCAGTTCGGCGAAGCGGAGCGACGCAGGAGGAGGAGCGGCGGTCATGGTGCCCTGCCGGGCCGCTTGGGGCGCCTGGCCTTGGTCGTGTCAACGGGCGGCAGCGGCTCGAGGTGCAGCCCGTCCGCGGGGCCGAGCGCGCGCACCTGGTCGATGCGGTCGCCCTTCAGCGCGATGTCGATGACGCGTCCCCGGGTGTAGTTGACTGATGGGGCGCGCCGCGTGGAATCGCGCTCGTTGCGGAGGTGCGTCAAGGCGCGGGCCTTGCCCCGAGCGACCAGGCGGTCGAGCTCCGGCTTGGCTGCGGAATCCGCGGGCTGCCGCCAGTGCGCGACGATCGTGTCGCCCGCGATCCAGTCCTGGTCGCCCCCGCCTCCCCCTCCCCCTCCCCCCCCCCCCCCCCCGTGGGCCGCTGAATCCCGCTTCGAGGTCGAGAGTGCCTTGCGGAAGGCGCGGGCCTCCGTGAGCGCTTCATCGGGCAGGTCGAGCGCCAGGGAGTCGGCCTGGATCGTGTGGAGGGTGGAGACGGCGTGCGGGCGGGACGAGTCGCCCCACGCGAACACCTGCTGGAGCTTGCGCCGGTCTATGCGCAGGTGGATCGTGTCCGCAGTGAGCCGCCAGTCGGCGCCCCTCGCCTGACCGGCCCCGAGCGCCTTCACCAGCCGCACCTCCCGGCCCCGCAACCCGAACTCGATCCGCCGGCCGAGCAGGCGGTAGCTCCGTGGCCCCTTCCCCCGGACCTCCGGCTTCCCCACGAGCACGCCCAGCCCCGCGGTCTCGTCGAGCATCAGGGAGTCACCTTGCGCCGCGAGATCGCTGCGGTCGATCGTGACGCTCCCCCCGGCCCAGACGCGGTCACTCCCCTTGAGCCGCACCCGGTCGCCCACGATCACGTAGGGCTCCCCCGAATCTGGGGACGCCCGGTAGTCGATGGTCGGACGCGATGTGGCGTACATCTCCACGGTGTCGCGCACGCCGCGGGCCGCGCGGTAGTAGGTGAGGTTTGGGCCGCGCAAGACGGATCCGGTCGCGCGGCTCACCGCGACGACGTTGCGGTGGGCTTCGAGCCGCTCCTGACGCAGGAAGTAGGATGCCGTGGTCGCGTCGAGGGTGATCGCCGTGTCGCGGATCTGGACGCCGCCCAGCATGTCGAACCGTCCCACCCCGGCGAACCAGGCCACGCTGTCGGCCGCAAGCGTGCTGCCGGTGCCCTGGCAGTGCGCGCGGACGCCGCCGCCCGCGAACAGGTTGGTCTCTCCCGGCCGCACCTCGACTTGGCGCCCGTAGTGCCCCACCGTGTCAATCGTCACCTGGCACGGCCGCCCGGCAGCGGAATCCCCTACGGCCTTTGCCGCCTCTGCCGCCCGGGCAGGGGCGGCAGGGGTGGCGGTGGTGGCAGGCTGCTGCTGGAGCAGCGCGAGCGTGAGCATGGCGGACATCATTGGTTCGGCAGCGTGAACTTGCCGCCGGTCCCCTTGGGGTGCTTCGCGACGACGTTCTTGAAGTCGGGATCGGAGGTGAATCCTTCGCCCTCCACGTGGCGGTTCGGTCCGTCGAACACGAAGGGGCCGTCCGACGTGACCTCGTTCCGGGCCTGGCTGTAGCGCAGCTGCTCGGTACGCAGCCTCCGGCCGTCGGTCGTCACGACGACGACGTTGCCGTGCGCCTCCATGTCACCGGTGCGCCAGTGGTAGCTCCCTAGCCGCGCCGTGAGGGTCGAGGACTCCGCACCTGCGGCGTTGTAGAACGTGATGTGCACCTGTTTGAGATCGGCGCTCTGCGTTGCAGTGTACAGATAGGCCGTGTCCGCGCGAACGCGGGCGCGCTGCACGCCGTCTTCTGTGACGTAGTGCGACATGCCGAGCAGCACCTGGTCGGCGCTGTCGGCCGGGTTGATGGTGGCCGTCGGCCGGCCTTCGTCGCGACACGCGAGCGCGGCCACGAGCGCCACGGCGAGCACCGGGAAGGGCGGTGCCACCCTCATCCCGCCCCCGCGCGCATCAGGTCGTGCAGGTGGACGATGCCCACGACCTTTGCTCCGCCGTCGAGCACCGGCAGGGCCATGATGCCATGCTGCTCCATGACGCGGATCGCGGCGCCGGCCAGCTCGTCCGGCCGCGTGCTCTTCGGCGTCCGCGTCATGACCTCCCCCACGGGGAGGTCGAGGAACCGGTCGGTGCGCTCCATCAGCCGCGTCAGGTCTCCCGCGGTCACGACGCCGATGAGGGCGCCGGCCGCATCCACCACCGCCACGGTCCCGCGCTTCTCGGCCAGCAGCACGACGCACTCGCGCATGGGCCGGTCGGCGTGGAGGGTCGGCAGGTCGCGCGTGAGCATGACGTCGGCCACGCGGAGCAGCAGCTTCCGCCCCAAGGCGCCGCCGGGATGCAGCGCGGCGAACTGCTCGCGGCGGAAGCCTTTCACCTCGAGCAGCGCGACGGCGAGCGCATCGCCCAGGGCGAGGGCGGTGGTGGTACTCGCCGTCGGCGCCAGGGTCTCGGGGCAGGCTTCTTCGGTGACGCTCGCGTCGAGCACCACGTCCGCCTGGTGAGCGAGCGCCGATTCGGGGTCGCCGGTCACGGCGATGATGGGTACGCCGAGGCGCTTCAGTTGCGCCAGCAGCGCGAACAGCTCGTCGGATGCGCCGCTCTTGGAGAGCAGCAGCGCCGCGTCCTCCCGGCCGACGATGCCCAGGTCGCCATGGACGGAATCAACGGGGTGGAGGAAGCTGGCGGGCGTGCCAGTGGACGTAAAGGTGGCGGCGATCTTGCGCGCGATCAGTCCCGACTTGCCGAGCCCCGAGACAATGAGCCGTCCCTTGACGGCGGCGAGCAGCTGGACGGCGGCAGCGAACGCGGGTCCGAGGCGGCGGGCGACCCGGGTGATCGCCTCCGCCTCGAGGAGCAGCACCCGGCGGCCGCGCTCAACGAGATCGGTGGGTTGGGCGTGCGCCATCACCCGCCTCGAATTCTCGCTTCAACAGCGGCGACCACTCGCCCCGCATCTTGAGGAGCAGCTCCGCCACCTGGCGCACCGCGCCCTGTCCGCCGGGGACGGACGTCACGAGCTGCGCCGCCGCCTTCACCTCCGGGGCGGCGTTCGCGACGGCGATCGGCAGGCCGACGGCGTGGAGCACCGGCAGGTCGGCGAGATCGTCGCCGACGTAGGCGCAGGCGTCGAGGGTGAGGCCCCGCCGCTCGAGCGCCTGCGCCAGCGCCGGGAGCTTCTTCTGGGGGGCGACTTCGATCAGCTCGTCGACCTCCATCTCTTTGGCCCGGACTTCGGACGCCTCGGACGCCCGGCCGCTCACCAAGATCACCGGAAGACCCACCGCCCGTAGCAGCCTGACGCCCAGGCCGTCCTGCACGTGGAAACGCTTGAACTCAAGCGGGTGGTGGGCGACGAGGCCGAGGTACACGCCGCCGTCGGTAAAGACGCCGTCTACGTCGAGACCGACCGCCTTGATGCGGCGGGCGAGCGCCTTGTCAGGCACGGACCGCCTCCCGGGCGCGCTGCCAGACTTCCAGGGCCACGCTCACGAGGCCGGGGAGCTGGTCGAGCGGCACCATGTTGGGCCCGTCGCTGGGCGCGTGATCGGGGTCCGGGTGGGTCTCGAGAAAGAAGCCGTCCGCCCCGGCGGCGGCCGCGGCATAGAGCAGCGGCGGGACGAACTCCCGCAGGCCGCCGCTCGCCCCGTCCTGTCCCTGCCCCGGCTGCTGCACCGCGTGGGTCGCGTCGAACACGACCGGCACGCCGCACACGGCGCGCAGGCGCGCGAAGCTGCGCATGTCCACGACCAGGTCCCCGTACCCGAAGAAGGTCCCCCGCTCGGTCACAGCGATCTCGGGGGCGCCGCCCGCGCGGAGCTTCTCGACCGCGCCCGCCATTCCGTCAGGCGCCATCCACTGCCCCTTCTTCACGTTGACGGCGCGCCGCGCGTGCCCGGCCGCTACGAGGAGATCGGTCTGGCGGCACAGGAACGCCGGGATTTGCAAGACGTCGGCGACCTGCGCCGCGGCGGGGACCTGCGCCGCTTCGTGGACGTCGGTGAGAACCGCGAGGCCGGTGGCCGACCGAACTTTGGCGAGCGCCGCGAGCCCGCGCTCGAGCCCCGGACCGCGAGACCCCTTGAGGCGCGAGCGGTTGGCCTTGTCGTATGACGCCTTGAAGACGACGTGCAGGCCGAGCCGAGCCCCGAGCTCCGCGAGGGCCTCCCCCACTCGCAGGTTGAGGTCGTCCGCTTCGAGGACACAGGGTCCCGCGATCAAGAACGGGGCGGCCCCCCCTCCGAAGTGCTGGCTCATAGTCAGTCGTGCAGGCTCGCGAGCTCGGAGGGCGCCTCGCGTGGCGCAGCGCTCTTGGCGTGCTGCCGGGCCGCCCCGACGAACCCCGCGAACAGAGGGTGGGGCCGCGTCGGGCGCGAGCCCCGAGCAGCGCATGCCGAACTCCGCGAGCACGTCGCGGTAGGCGTTGGACACCTCGTAGCGGTGCCGGTGGCGCTCGCTCACCTCGGCCGTTCCGAAGATCTGGGCCACGCGCGACCCGGGGCGCAGCTTGCAGGGGTAGGCGCCGAGTCGCATGGTCCCACCCATCTCCTGGATCCCTTCCTGGGAGCGCATCAGCGCGATCACGGGGTTCTCGCACTCGGGCTCGAACTCGCTCGAGTTGGTGTTGGGGATCTTGCACACGTTGCGCCCGAACTCGATGATCGCCGTCTGCATCCCGAGGCAGATGCCGAGGAACGGCAGCTTGTGCTCGCGCGACCAGCGGATCGCTTCCACCATCCCGTCCACTCCGCGCACCCCGAAGCCGCCCGGGACGAGTAGCGCATGGTAGGGGGCGAGCAGCTCGCCCGCCGTCTCCTGGTCCGTGAACCGGTCGGAGGAGATCCAGTCGACGTCGACGCCGCACGCGTTCGCGATCCCACCGTGCACCAGCGCCTCGTGGATGCTCTTGTAGCTGTCTGCCAGCTCGGTGTACTTGCCCACCACCGCGATCTTGATCCGCTCCCCGGCGTTGAGAATCCGGTCCACCATCGCCGCCCAGGCCCGGAGATCGGGCTCCTTGGTCTCGAGGTGGAGGCGCTGGCATACCTCCTTGTCGAGCCCCTGGCTGTGAAGCTTGAGCGGCACCTCGTAGATCGACCGGACGTCGGGGCTCTCCACCACGCAACCGAAGTCCACGTTGCAGAACAGCGCGATCTTCCGCTTGATGTCCTCGGAGAGCGGCCGCTCCGTGCGGCACACGAGGATGTCGGGCTGGATCCCGATCTCCATCAGCTCGCGCACCGAGTGCTGGGTTGGCTTGGTCTTGAGCTCGGCGGTGGCGGCGATGTAGGGGACGAGGGTGAGGTGGATGAACAGCGTGTTGTCGCGGCCGACTTCCTGGCGGAACTGGCGGATCGCTTCGAGGAACGGCAGCGACTCGATGTCGCCCACCGTGCCGCCGATCTCCGTGATCACCACGTCGTGATCGGGTGCGAGGCGGCGGATGGCCGCCTTGATCTCGTCCGTGATATGGGGGACAACTTGCACGGTGGAGCCGAGGTACTCGCCGCGGCGCTCCTTGGTGATGACCGACAGGTAGATGCGGCCGGTAGTGACGTTGTTGACCTGGGAGAGGGAGCGGTCGATGAACCGTTCGTAGTGGCCCAGGTCGAGGTCGGTCTCGGCGCCGTCGTCGGTCACGTAGACTTCGCCGTGCTGGAACGGCGACATCGTGCCGGGATCGACGTTGATGTAGGGGTCGAACTTTTGGATCGTGACCTTGAGGCCCCGCTCGACCAGCAGGCGGCCGAGCGACGCCGCGGCGATGCCCTTCCCGAGGGAGGAGACCACACCTCCCGTTACGAAGATGTACTTCGTCGAGCTCACGGACTCACCTCTCTCAGGTGTCGGGCCAGCACCGCCTCGACCGACTGCAGGTCTTCCAGCGTGTCCACTCCGGGCGCGGCCGGGGCCGCGAACAACGCCACGCCGATCGGGATGCCGTGCAGCAGGGGCCGCAACTGCTCGAGCCGCTCCCAGCGCTCTTCGGGCACGACAGGGAGGCGCACCCACCGCGCGAGCGCGTCCCGCGTGTAGGCGTAGACGCCCACGTGCTGGTGGCAGGTGACGTCTCCCGTGCCATCGCGGTCGAACGGGATCGGCGCCCGGGAGAAGTACACCGCGCGTCCCGCGGGGCTCACGACGACTTTCACGCGATTCGGGTCTGCGGCGAGTCGCGGGTCGAGCGACCCGGCCGCGGTCCCGATTGGGTCGCCGCGGCGCACGCAGGCCAACGCACCGCGCAGCGCCTCGAGTGCTACGAGAGGCTCGTCTCCCTGAATGTTTAACATGAGGTCAAAGTCGTCAAACGATTTGTTTGCAACCACTTCCGCTGATCGCTCCGTCCCGGATTGCGGCGTCTGCGAGGTCAGCACCGCTTCGTATCCTGCGCGCTCGACAACCGCCGCGATCTCCCGCGCATCCGTCGCCACCACCACGCGATCGCACACGGCCGCCTCGATGGCGCGGCGGACGACCCAGAGGACAAGAGGTTCACCTGCCAGCGGCAGGAGGGGTTTGCGAGGAAGGCGGCTGGAAGCGAGCCGCGCCGGCACTATGCCGAGGACGGGCACGTGGCAAGATACAAGAGTCGTGCCGCGGCGTCTAGACCACTGCGTGCGCCACCCTTAAGAAGTTTTCCAGCAACCGCTTACCGTGCTCCGTCCCGATCGATTCGGGGTGGAATTGGACCCCGTAGATCGGGTGGCTGCGATGCCTCATAGCCATGATCTCCCCGCCCCCGCCCTTGGGCCGATCGGCGCTCCAGGCCGTGACCACGAGCTCAGCCGGCAGCGACTCGGGCTGCACCACCAGCGAGTGATAGCGCATGCCCGTGAGCGGACTCGGTATCCCGGCGAACAGGTCGTCCCCATCGTGCATCACCGCACAGGTCTTCCCATGCATCAGCCGCTCCGCCCGCACGACCCGTCCCCCGAACGCCTCGCCGATCGCCTGATGACCGAGGCACACGCCGAGGATCGGGATCTGACCGGCCAACGCCTTCACGAGCGGGACGAGGATACCGGCCTCGGACGGCGTACGCGGGCCAGGGGAGAGCACGGCGGCGACCGGCTTCAGGGCCAGCACGTCGGCGACGCTGAGCGCGTCGTTCCGATAGACGACGGGCTCCGCGCCCAGCTCGCCAAGGTACTGGACGAGGTTGTAGGTGAAGGAGTCGTAGTTGTCGAGGACGAAGAGCATGGGGAAAATCTAAACTGCGGCGGTCAAAGACACTAAGATACTGACACCCATGGAAGCGCTGGGGCGGCTCGTCACACAGGTCGACTCGTGGGCCCAGTGGCTCGTTGGCTCCGCCGACGGCCGCTCGACGTACGCCGTTACCCGGTGGGTGTTTTTCCGCGCGCTCGGCGTCATCTATCTGATCGCGTTCGTCTCGCTGTGGGTGCAGGTGAAGGGGTTGCTCGGGACGCAAGGGATCCTCCCGGCGCAGCAGTACCTACAGATGCTGCGGGGCTACGTGGGGCCGGAGCGCTACCGTCTCGCGCCCACCTTGTTCTGGCTGGGCGCGGGAGACGGCGCACTCGGGCTCGCGTGCGGTGTCGGCGCCGCGTGCGCGGCGGTGCTCATCTGCGACGTTGCTCCGGCCATCTGCCTCGCGCTCCTGTGGGTGCTGTATCTCTCGCTCGCGACCGTCGGGCGCGACTTCCTGGCGTTTCAGTGGGATGTGCTCCTGCTCGAGACGGGACTGCTCGCCCTCCTACTCGCCCCGGGACATATCCTACCGGTTCTGGGACGCCCGGGCCCGGCCGTCTCCGCGACTGCGCTGTTTCTCCTGTGGTGGCTCCTGTTCCGGCTCGCCTTCCAATCCGGCCTCGTGAAGCTCACCTGGGGCGACTCCACGTGGCTCAACCTGACGGCCCTGGACTATCACTTCTACACGCAGCCCCTGCCCACCCGGATCGCGTGGTACGCGCAGCAGCTCCCCGCGTGGTTCAAGAAGCTCGCGGTCGTCGTGACGTATCTGCTTGAGATGGCTGTTCCGCTGCTGATTTTCGGGCCCCGGAGCTGGCGTCTCGCGGCCTGCGCCGGCACAATCGTCCTCCAGGTGCTCATCTTCGCGACCGGCAACTACAACTTCTTCAACCTGCTCACGATCACGCTGGCGCTCCTGCTGCTCGACGATGCCTGGTGGGCTCAGGTGCTGCCGGCGCGTCTCGTGCAGGGCCTGGCGACATCGGGTGGGGTCGTGGTTGCCGGGAGTGGGCAGGCGGTCAGCGCGCTGCGGGCAATTGTGGCGATCCTGCTGATCGTCGTGAGCTGCGCCAAGTTCTGGCAGAACCTTTCGCCGCGCACACGCCTTCCCCTCCCCGCACTGCGAGCGCTGGCCTGGGTCGAACCGTTCCGCAGCGTGAACAGCTATGGCCTGTTCCGCGTCATGACCACATCGCGTCTCGAGATCGTCATCGAGGGGAGTGAGGACGGCAGCACCTGGCGGGCATACGAATACCGGTACAAGCCGGGGGACGTGATTCGGCCCCCGGGTTTCGTCGAGCCGCACCAGCCGAGGCTCGACTGGCAGATGTGGTTCGCCGCGCTGGGTCGCTACGAGACGATGCTTTGGTTCCAGCCGCTCCTGGCGCGTCTGCTCGAGGGGTCGCCCGCCGTCCTGGCGCTACTGGCCAGGAACCCGTTCCCGGCGCATCCGCCGAAGTACGTGCGGGCGGTGCTCTACGATTATCGCTTCACGACGCCCGCCGAGCGGCGTGCGACGGGGGCATGGTGGAGCCGGTCGTTGGTGGAGGCGTACAGTCCCGTGGTGTCGCTGGGGCGGTAATCAGCGCCGTCCCTGCGCCCTGCCCCGGAGCGCCATCCAGGCGGCGAGCGCGGCGGTCTTCTCGTCTGCGCGCCACGGCCCCTGGATCGATCGCCCCAGCGCCGTCACGGCGCGCTTGAGCACCCGCTCCGGCTGGCGCAGGGCTTTTGCCCCCTGCGCGTAGGCGGCGCGCTCCAACACGATCGCGCACTCGAGTCCCTCCGACCGAAGGGCCTGTTCCAAGACGGTTCTGAAGAGCCGACCTTCGAGCGCGTGGGCGCGGATGTGATCGTTGGCGATCACGGCGGGATCGATGACGCTGCCGACGACGATGCCGGCGCGGACCGGGTGGTGGCCGCTGCCGCGATAGTCCTTGAGGAGGCGCCGCACGGACGTCCTAGCGGCCCTGCGCACCACACTCGTCAGTCGCCGGGCGAGCTTCGCGCCGGTCCGGGGCGACGCCTCCATCACGGCGTGATACGGCTGGCGCGTGCTCGGCACAGCGGGGTCGCTGAGCTCGACCACGCGCCGGTCGGTCACCTGTGGCGGGGCGGCCGGCTTGCCGCCTACGACAAGGACGGCGGTCGCCCACCCCGACTTCACGCGGAAGCCGAGGGCAGCCCGCCCCGATGCCATGCGGCTAGGGCGACCTCAGAAACGCGACCAGCGCTGCCCGCTCCGGCACCGACAATGCCAGGAACCGATCCCGCGCTGCCACCGCTTCGCCGCCGTGCAACTCGATGGCCCGCTCGGGGGTGTCGGCCCGGCCGTCGTGGAGGAAGGTCTTGGCCGAGTCGAGCCCGAGGAGCGGCTCGGTCCGGAAATCGGAGGGGCCCGCCAAGCCGAGGCAAATGTCCGCCAGATCGGGCCCCATGTCGTGGAGCAGCAAATCGGTGTAGGCGGCGAACGTCTTGCGATCGAGCACGGCCACGGGGTTAGGACCGGTGCGCAGCATCGGGACGTGGCACGCAGCGCATCCGATGCGGCTGAACAGCTCCCTACCCTGTCGCGCCTCCGGGGTCAGTTTCGTGGATGGCGCCGCGAGGAAGCGCACGAAGGCGTTCGTCCGATCGAGCATCTCTTGGTTGATCTCGGGGTCGGGTGCGGGATCGACTCCCGCCGGGATGGGCTGCCCGCCGATCGTTTCCTCGGTCGGCTGCGCTGGGTTCGTCACGCCCATCTCGGCCACGAATGCACCGTCGTTGAACTCGTCCAGGGTGGGCACGAACGCCTTGCGGCCAAAGCGGCCGATGCGGCCGTCCACGGAGCGGTTGGGGCGTCCCCGGATGCCGTCGTGATTGCGGTCGTCGGGGTCAGCGTAGCTCAAGATGACCGAATCCGGGACGGCATCGAGCAGCCCGCGCCCGAACAGCACCGGTGTGGTGCGCATGGCGCGCGCGCTCGCGTCTTTCGGGAACGGCTCCGCGTCGATGCCCAGGGCGGCCTTGAGGGCGGGTGTCACGTGCTGCTGGATGACCGGCCCCCCTTCGCCCGCGAGCGGGTCGCATACTCCTCCCGCCCGGAGGGCGGTGGCGTGCACCTCGACCTCATCACCGCGCGCGCCGGGAGCGGGGTCTTCGTGACATTCCCCGCACGCGTTGGCGTTGAACAGCGGCCCGAGCCCGGTCTCGGGCGTGAACACGCTGTCGAAGGCGACTTTGCCGCTGCGGAAGCGCTCCAGCTGCTCACGGCTCAGGCCCCGCAGCGGATCTCCCGGTTTGACTGGCTTTTCGCACGCCGCCACGGCGAGCACGGCGAGCAGCCCCGCGAGCCTGTGCGCGGCGCTCATGGTAGCTGAATCCTTTCGATCCGATCGGCGACGGGCCCCTTGTCCGTGCGGTGGCATTCGGCGCGGATCACGTCACCCGGCTTGAGGGCGGTGAGCGCGAGCGGCGTCGTGCCGCTCGCGACGCGGGTCGTGGCGGTCGTTTGGATGTTCACAAGCCGCAGGGCCATCCCCACGCCGGTCACCAGCGCTACCGATCCGGCCCTGGGCCGGACGGTCTCGATGGTCCCCTGATACACGTAGGTGGCCGGCTGCTGCGGCCGTGCCGAGTGGAGCGAAAGCGGTACGAGCAGAATCAGTGCTGCGGCTGGGCGTCTCATGGGAGACCTCCAGGCTAGCGAGGGTCTTAGAGTCTCATACGGTGTACCATCGCGGCGAACCGAGGATCCGCGCGGAGGGGATCGAACATCGGCTCCACCTTGAGGTACGCGAGCCAGCCGCGCCGCTCGTCATAGGCGCGTTCGAGCCAGGCGAACGCCTGCTCGGTGTCCCCGAGCCCGAGATAGACCATCTGGAAGGCGACCGGAGAAACGTAACTCGTGTGCGCGCGCACCTCGAGGTCGTGGAGGATGGCCTCCGCCTCGGCCCGCGCGCCGCGACGTGCCAGCAGATAGCCCAGGCCCGCAGCGGCGTACGCAGTCTCCTCCGGTATGGACACCGCCTCCCGCAGCGCGCGCTCGGCCTGGTCATACGATCCCTGCTGCGCGAGGGCGAGCCCGAGGAGACGGTAGTTCTCCTGTGATGTCGGGTTCATGGCGATGGCGCGCCGCAGGTGCTCGAGCGCCGTGTCGTAACGCCGGGCATAGTAATACAGCCAGCCGACAGAGCGACGGATGGAGACCGAGGCTGGGTCGAGCTCGAGGGCGGTGTGCCCCTCCACCAGCGCGCGGTCGAGCTGCCCCAGCGCGGCGAGGATGAAGCTGTACCACTGGTGGGCAGTGGCGTAGCCGGGGTTGAGCTCCACGGCGCGGCGGAACGCCTGCGCGCCGCCGTCCCAGTCCCAGTCGTAAATGAATAGCACCCACCCGAGCGACGTGTGAGCCTCGGCGAGCGAGTCGTCGAGCGCCAACGCCTGCCGCGCGTAGACGCGGGCCCGCGTCAGCCCCTCGGCGACGGGAACACCCCGGTAGTCCACCTGCAGCGCGTACGCGTCCGACAGCCCCGAATAGGCGAGCGCGTACCGCGGATCGGCGGCGATGGCTTGCTCGAAGTAGCGGATCGCGGTGTAGCGCTTCGGGGTGGGATCGGCGACCTCGGCGAGGAACGTGGTGCGCAGCGTGCTCACGATCGTGCCGGCGATCTCGTCCTGGATCGCGAACACGTCGTCGAGCTTGCGGTCGTAGCGCTCCGACCAGAGGTGGCGGCCGTCGTCCGCGGCTGTGAGCCGCGCCGTGATGCGCAGCCGGTCGCCCGCCTTGCGCACGGTCCCCTCGAGCACCGCCGACACGCCGAGCAGCGCGCCGATGGCGCGCACGTCCTGCGGCTTACCCTTGAGCGCGAACACCGACGTTCGCGAAGCGACCCGCAGCCCGTTGACCTTAGTGAGTGCGTTGATCAGCTCGTCCGTGATCCCGTCGCTCAGGTAGTCGGTCTCGGGGTCGGGACTCGTGTTCTCGAACGGCAGCACGGCGAGCGACCGCGCGATGCCGAGGGCCGCGGGCGCCGCGTCCGGCCCCGTCCCAGCGTCGAGCGCGGCGATGAAGGCCGCCACGGTCGGGAACCGGTCCGCGGGGTTCTTGGCCAGGGCGCGGGCGATGGCGTGCTCCACCGCGGCGGGCGCTTCGGGACGGAGTGAGCGCACCGGTCGGGGTCGCTCGGTCACGTGCCGCGCCAGAGTCGCGCGCGCGTTCCCGCTCGCGAACGGCGGCTCGCCCGCGAGCATCTCGAACAACACGCACGCGAGGCTGTAGAGATCGGCCCGGGCGTCGAGCTCTCGCTCCGCGCTCGCCTGCTCCGGACTCATGTAGGTGGGCGTGCCGAGGGTGAGCCCCACCTCAGTGACGGACTCCGCCCCGGCGGTCGACATCGCCCGCGCGATCCCGAAGTCAGCGACGAGGGCGTGCCCGTCCGCGAGCAGCACGTTCTCGGGCTTGATGTCGCGATGCAGGAAGCCCTGGCGGTGGGCGTAGTCGAGCGCCGCACCGACGTCGCGAGCCGCTCGGAGGGCATCCCGCACCGGCAGGCGCCGTTCGCGCTCCAACCGCTGGCGCAGGGACTCGCCCGGCACGTAGGGCATGACGTAGTACAGCGAACCCGCAGCCTCGCCCGAGTCGATGAGGGGGAGGATGTGCGGGTGGGTGAGCCGGGCCGCGATGGCGATCTCCCGGAGAAAGCGCTCCGCGCCGAGGTGCGCCGCCACTTCGGGCCGCAGCACCTTGATCGCCACCTGCCGCTGGTGTTTGCGGTCAAGCGCGAGGTACACCGCGGCGGTTCCGCCCCGTCCCAGCTCGCGGTCGAGCGTGTAGCGGTCGGCGAGCGCGGCGACGAGCGTCGGGAGGGGGAGCGCTGCAGTCATGTGGTATGGGGCCCCAGGGCTGTTTTGTTGCGAACGTGGCTGGTCATCAGCGAGTTCCGCGCTTGGTTCGTGCCCTCAGGGGCCGGCTCGGCGTAGCAGTGCGTCCTCAGAATGGGACCAAAACGGCGAGCGTCGTCCGGCCACCCGGGTGCGGCACGATCTGCATGCTAATCCGCCGTCCCCTCGACCGGGATCGGCCCACTGCTCGCTCCACCGCGACCGTAGCTGCGAGCTGCCCGATCGGGATCACGACGAACATGGTCTCCGTGAGCGGATGGCCCCAGTGGCCGGCCGCGGCGATGCTGATGCCGGTTACCCACACCGCAGCGCCGGTGGCCAGGTCGAGCGCGAAGTTGCCGCGACGGTGGTCGCCCAAATGCACTCCCAACGCCATGCCGAATGTCCCACCTACGGCGGCCCCGACGAAGGCCCCCGCGAGCCGGCAGAACTCGTCGTATTCGGACCCGCAGTCCCCGGCGGCGACGGCGCCAGTCAAGCCGCCGGCGAGGAAGCCCGCTGCTCCCAGGCCCACGCCGCCGACGATCGCTCCTCCTTTAGACCCCTCCTCGTTCGCGTTCGCTGCCGCCGGCGCGGGCGATGCAGCCTGCTGCGCCGCGCCGATCCCGCTCGGGGCAGCGATAAGCACGACGGCCACACAAACGCTGGCGGTACGCATGCAGCCTCCCTCCGCCGTCAGGCGCGCGGGTGAAATTGCCTGTGCACGC
This sequence comes from Gemmatimonadota bacterium, assembly GCA_003221005.1. Classification (GTDB taxonomy): domain Bacteria; phylum Gemmatimonadota; class Gemmatimonadetes; order Gemmatimonadales; family GWC2-71-9; genus AG25. The sequence continues at coordinate 4,189 of QHTZ01000029.1, read as the reverse complement.
TCCGCAGGTAGTCACGGTCCACGTGCGTGTAGAGCTGCGTGGTCGCGAGGTCGGCGTGACCCAGCATCTCCTGCACCGCCCGCAAGTCGGCCCCGCCCTCGAGCAGGTGCGTGGCGAAGGTGTGGCGCAGGGTGTGCGGCGTGACGCGCTTGGCGATCCCCGATTGCCGCGCCGCGCGCTTGATGACGCCCCACGCCCCGACGCGCGACAGCGGCGTGCCGCGCGCGTTGAGGAACAGGACATCCCGTCCCTGCCCGCGGTCGAGCGTGGGCCGGACCTCGCGGGTGTACAACGCGACCGCACCGAGCGCCCGCCGGCCCACCGGGACGATGCGCTGCTTCGAGCCCTTGCCGTGGATGCGCGCCAGGCCGTCCTCGTACAGCAAGTCCTGAAGCTTGAGGGCCACCAGCTCTGACACCCGCGCGCCGGTGGCATAGGCGAACTCGAGCAGCGCCCGGTTGCGAAACCCGAGTGCTTCGTCACTGGTGGCTGCGGCGAGCAACCGCTCGACCTCGGGGACCGTGAGCACCGTAGGGAGTGCGCGCCACTGTTTCGGGGACTCGAGCCGCTCGCTCGGGTCCCGCGTCGCGAGGGCTTCCCCCACGAGGAACTTGTAATAGGTGCGGATGGCGGAGATCTGCCGGCGGATCGTGGCGGGAGCGAGCCCCAGATCCTTGAGCGCGTACACAAACTGACGCAGCTGGGCCGCCGTGACCGCGTCGGGGCCGCCGGCGCCCTTGGCGGCGGCGTGCGCGGCGAGCCGCCGGATGTCGCGGGCGTAGTTGCTCACGGTGTGGGGGCTGGTCCCGGCCTCGAGGGCGAGGTAGTCCCGGAACCGCTCCAGGTGGAAAGCTCGGTCGGGGGACTCGAGCGTGATGGTCATGGAACGCGGGTGGTCTGCCAGGCCACGAACCGCCAGCGCGCGCCGACCCGCTCGTAGACAGCGAGATAGCGGACGTCAATCTCCACGAGCTGGCCGCCTGACTCCACGCGGGCGTGGGCCAGCCCGGCCACGACGGCGGCAGCAGCGCTCAGCAGGCGCACCCGGCGCTCGCCGGGGGTGAACGCTTCGTAGTGCAGTCTGTGCGAGCCGACCGACTCGAGATACTGGGCCTTCGTTTCGCTGCGCGCGCTCGTGTGGACGTAGCTCAGGTCCTCGGCAAGGGCGTCGCGCAGCCAGGTCGTATCGGCCCGGACCATGGCGGCGAAGCGGCCATCCTCGAACGCCAGCACGCTGCGGATAGTCTCCGCGCTGTCGGGCGCTGGGGGTGACGCCGGCCGGGGCGCGAGCAGCGTGGCGGCAACGACGAGGTAAGCAAGCATGGGCCTCCAGGCTATGGTCTGGGCTCACCCGACGGACTGCACGTCATCTCGACGACGGTGTACCGCTTGCGCAGCGCCTCGAGCTCGACGCGCTGACGTCGCGTGGTTTCCATGGCGTATGCGGTCGGAGCGCCGAAACATTGCACGCGATAGAATCGGATCTCCTTGCCTTTCGCGTCAACGAGCTTGCCTCTCACGCATCGCGCACGTAGCTGCCTCAAGGTCTGCTCGACCGAGATCGTAACGAGCTTGGGATCCTGTCCGCCGGTGCGCTCGGCTGAGACGATGTCGGCCGGCTTCACGTTGCCCGGAAGGCAGGAGTACCCCTGTGGGACAGGGGGCAAATAATCGACGAAAAGCAGCAACAACAGTTGGACGATCATGGCTCGGCCGTGCTACGGGCTCCTTTCTAGCCGCGCGTTGCCCGCCACAAGACGAGCAGCGCGACCGCCGTCGGGACGGCAAACACCACCAGGAAGATGGGGGCTTCTTCGGCGACTGAGTATCCAGCCTTCGAGACCCCTACCCACATATTGATGCCTGCGGCGACGAGCCAGAGCGGGGCGAAGACCTTGACCGCCCTCACGAGTCCGATCGCCGGAGTCGTACCGCCGACCCAGCGCCCGATGAGGAGACACAGGGCGAGCAGCACGAGGCCCCCGGCGATGACCTTGATCGTGTGCGTCATCGAGCCGGGTTCACTTCACCACCCGATATGACAGGTGCGTGACCAGCGGTGAATCGATCGCCTCGACGCGCTCCAATGTCATGTCCGTTGTGTCGAGGCGGTCGAACAGGATCTCTCGCGTGCCGCGTGACGACGATCACGGGGGCGCGGAACGGGGGATTCTCCGGCCAGCCGACCTCGCCCTCGTCGAACATCCGTCTGCCCATCACGTAGGCACCGGTGCGGGCGAGTACTGCCCTGACCACCTCGTCGTCGTGGTTGGTGTCGCCTCCGGGGAGGCCGATGCGCTCGCGAAAGGCCGCGAGGGGATAGACCCACTCATGGATGCGCGTGCCTCCGTCGCCGAGGGGATTCCCCGGACGACCGTTTGGCCCGGCGATGAAGCCGTCCAACGACATGCCGACATCGAAAAACACTTTGCCCACGTCAGCCTTCGATCTTGTAGACCTCGCGCCGGCCGTATTCGACGAACTCGTGATACCCCTTCATGAGATTCTCAAACTCCTTCATGTCCTCGCTGTTCTGCCCGCCGCCGCCCTGCCCCATCCGCTCGAACGCGTCCATGCTCGCCACTTCCATCTCGGCAACGAGCGTCCAGTACCGCTCGGCACAGAAGTCGGTCATCACGCGCATCTTCGGCATGCCGACCTTGGCGCTGAGCTTGGACATGGCCAGAAACTTCTCTACCATCGGGCGCACCTTACCCGGCTTACAGTACATGATCTCGCGAATGAGTAGCATGTGGCTCTCCCGTGTTCGGGTTGGGTTGTTCAGCAGCTCACGTCCGCTCCTTCTTCCGTAACTCAGCGATACGTGCTTTGACGAGTCGCCTCACGAGGGCCGCTGGCGGGGGGTTGGTCAGGGGAAAACGGATCGTCCCTTTCGAAATCTCGTATCCCTTGACGTCGACCGCTTGCGCCCGCACGATCGCTGCGCTCATCGGGTAGAGGCTGGTGTGGCGCTTCCAGGCGGCGTACCACACGAGCACCCGTCCCTCGAGCCCGAAGGCGGGAATGCCATAACTGAACTCTTCTACGGCGCCCGGTGCCGCAGTGCGAATGGCCTCGCGAAGCTTCTCGGAGAATGCCAACGCGTCCTCACGAGTGTGTCCACACTGCGCCAGAGCCGCAGATGCTCGACTACGGACCCGAGAACCCGATCGCGACTCCTCCAGGTGCCCGGACGATGGCGATCGTGACGCCCTCCATCACCCGCTCAGGTGGGAACATCTCCTCGGCCCCTTCCCGCAGCGCTGTCTCAAAGGCGGCGCGCGTGTCCGCGACGTGGACGTAGGGGATGCTGCCTGGCACCTCCGGCGGGTTGTTGGGACGAATCCCGCCGCCGCCATTGTCGGAGTACGCAAACAGGTGGTACTCGCCGCCGCCGGGGATGGGAAAGCTCGGCTGGAACCTCCAGCCCAGAACCTTGGCGCACCACGCCTGCGTTGCCGCTGGATCAGAGCTAGCGAGCTCGGTGTGGGTGATCCAACCGTACAGGCCGCGCGTCGGCACGTGACTCGGCGGAGACGTGCGCGAGGATCCCCGCGGGGACCGCCTCTTGGGCGATCGTTTCGATGGTCGTCGTGGTTTCTTCGTCATGGCGATTCAGGTTTGGCGCACCGCAGGAATTCTAGCTCACCCGGCCGCGCCCGTCAGGTTCCGTCGGTCGTTAGGTCTCTCCGTCCCCTTCGAGGCGTCCCGGCCGGAAAAGTACCAGCGCGGCCAGCGCAAGGGCGTACGCCACCGTGGGGGCGGCTGCTGCGGTGAGGAAATAACCGACGGCACCGACCAGACCTGCCCCCTCGATCGCGGCCCAGAGCACGATAGCGGCGGCCCGGCTGGCGTCGGTCCAGTACGCCTCCGGGTTTTGCTCCGAACGCCGCTCCGGAACCCTGGGGCGCAGCATGCCCACCGCGATAACCAGCACCCCGACGGACACCACGGCGAGAACGAGAGTGAGCACGCGAGCCTCCCCGACCGGGGGCGGTTGCGACAGGCGACGCGCGAGGTACAGCGTCGCCCCACTGAGGATTAGGCCGCCGAGGAGCGCGGTGTGGAGTATCCGAACGACGCGAGGCGCGTTGGCGAGCGGAGGACCCTGGTTCATGTGTGACTCTTGCCGGAGCTGCCTAACGGGTCGCGTTCAAGCTGCGGTTTCGCACGAAACGCTCCCACGCGA
>QHTZ01000028.1 GCA_003221005.1 Gemmatimonadota bacterium | reverse complement strand
AGCATGAAGAAGATCCGCACCGGCTCTCCGTCGACCGTTTCGTATGCCACCGGGTCAACGGTCGTCCCCGCCACCAATCCCAGCGTCGACAGCGCGGGCGTCTTGCCGTGCGGAACCGCCACGCCGTAGCCGATCCCGGTCGGGAATTGCCGCTCCCGCTCGAGGATCGCCCCGAGGACCTCCTCTGCCTGCCCGGGCCCGCCTCCCCCTCCCCCCCCGCCTCCCCCTGCGGTTCCGTCATCCTCGGGGAGGATCAGCTCCACTAGCTCACGCAGCACCCCCTCCTTGTCACGCGCGTGGAGGGGGATCCGAATGCGGTTCGGCGTCAGGAGCTCAGATAGGCGCATCTCGGGCCAAGTGTCGTAAGCGCTTGAAGATAGTTAAGTTAAGTTGACAGCGCCACTTGACCACGTAAATGTTCGACATGCAACACATTGCCGAGCTCACCCCTGACCTTCTGTCGCTGACCCCCGCCGAAGCGCGCGCCCGCATCGCCGCGTGGCTCGCAGTCCGGGGAGAGCCCCCCTATCGAGTGCGGCAAATACTTCCCCGGCTGTGGCAGCGCCCCGTGGGCTCCTGGGAGGACGCCACCGATCTGCCGGCCCCGTTGCGGCGCGGCCTCGACGACGCGTTCCCGCTGCCCCGCTTTGAGCTGGCGGCCCACCAGGTATCCAGGGATGGCACCGAGAAGTTCCTGTGGGCCCTGGGAGACGGAGAAGCGATCGAGTCGGTGCTCATCCCCGAAGGCAGGCGGCGCACGCTGTGCATTTCGTCGCAGGTGGGGTGCGCCTTGGGGTGCGTGTTTTGCGCCACGGGGCGCATGGGGTTCCGGCGCAACCTCTCGGCGGGCGAGATCGCGTGCCAAGTACGTGAGCTCCTGCTCCGCGACGCCTCACCCCAACCAACGAATGTCGTCTTCATGGGGATGGGCGAGCCGCTGCTCAACTGGACCGCGGTAGACGCTGCGCTCACAATCCTCAATCAGCCGGACGGGCTCGGCATCGGCGCGCGACACATCACGCTCTCGACGGTCGGCATCGTCCCGAACCTCACGCTGCTGGCTAAACGGCCGGAGCAGTTCCGGCTGGCCGTCTCGCTGCACGCGCCGACGCCCGAGGTCAGGCTCGCGCTGATGCCGATCGAGAAGAAATACGCCCTGTCCGAGGTGCTCACCGCCCTGGGGCAGTTCCGGCGCCGCGTGACGTTCGAGTACGTGTTGATCGGTGGACGCAACGACATGCCAGAGTTGGCGGACAGGCTCGCGGATCTCGCGGCGCCGCTCGGGGCGCTGGTGAACTTGCTGCCGCTCCATCCCGGCGGGGCTCCCGATCTGGCACGCAGCTCCCGGGCCGCAAGCGCTGAATTCGCACGCCGTCTGAAAGCGCGGGGCGTGACGGCGGTGCTGCGCCGCAGCCGCGGACTCGACATCGCGGCGGCATGCGGTCAGCTACGGGTGGAACTGGAGCCGCGGCGCAAAGTCCCTGCCCAGGAGCACGCTCGCGTCGAATAGCCTGGTCGAGTCAAGCTGCATGGCGACCCGGCCGACGTGTAGCGCCGCCCGCACCCGCTGGCCCACATCCAGCTTCGCGCAGCACGCGGGTACCGAGACGGGCGAGCCCGGCTCGCCCGCTCGCGTTGAGCACCTCCACGGTGATGCGCGGCGTGCCCTCGCCTGGGACGGGGAGCGCTCTGCCCCCATTCCGGTCGCCGCGGCAGGCAGCCAGGGCGCAGGCCGCGACGCTCAGTGCGAGACGAGTGCGTTCCAGAAGGCTACCGTCTCAGGAGCGAGCGGCCAGCGCGAGCGCAGCGTCCACCCAATCCGGCGTCGCGCCACTTCCTCGAGTACCGTGTCCCGCTCGAGGACCACCAGGTCGGCGAGCGCGCGTCGTTCGGCCGCGGCGAACGTGCGCCCCGGCTCGAGAAAATCGGCGAGGTATAGCATGCGGCCCACGTCGTCCCACCCGGCGTAGCCGATGGTGTGATAGCGCACCGCGTCGAGCACGCCGCGATCGGTCTCCCCCTCGCGGGCGGCGCGGTCGGCGGCCGCTGGTCCGTGCGCGAGCTTGGTCGCGAGTGGCGCGTCGCGTAAGGCGTCGTGCAGGTAGGCGGCTCGAAGCCAGCGAGCCCGCTCGGCACCGTCCACCGCCAGGCGCGGGGCCCACGAGTCGAGCAGCGCGGCGACCCGTTCGATGTGGGCGCGCCGTTCGGGGGTCACGATTGCCCAGGGGGGCAGAGTCACCGGAGCTTCAGCCCACGGATATCAGGAGGCACGCACCGCTATGTCGTTGGCCATGCCCTCACCGAGCACCACGTTGTCGATGAGCCGCGTGCCCCCTACAGCTGCGGCGACCACCACCACCGTGCGCGCGTCGGCCCGTGCCACCGGCCGGAGGTCCTCTCCCACGAGCTTCAGGTACTCTGGGGCGACGCCGGGCGCGTGCAACACCTCGAGCCCGCGGCGCTCCAACTCCTTGGGGTCCGCCTGTCCGCCGCGCCACGCCTGTTCGACGGCGCGCAGCGCCCGGGACAGGGCGAGCGCCGCCCGTCGCTCGTCAGGTCCCAGATAGCTGTTGCGGGAGGAGATCGCGAGGCCGTCGAGCTCGCGCACCGTCGGCACAATCTCCACCTCGAGCCCGAAGTCGAGGTCGGCGACCATGCGGCGCACCAGCATCGCCTGCTGGAAGTCCTTGCGGCCGAACACGGCGATGTCGGGTTCGACCACGTGGAACAGCTTCGCCACGACGGTCAAGACTCCCTGAAAGTGACCGGGCCGCGCCGCGCCCTCGAGCACGTCCGACATCGGGCCGGGTGCGATGCGTACTACCGGATCGACGGCGTAGAGCGCCTCGGTGCTGGGGGCGAACAGGCAATCCACTGCGCGCTCGGTGGCCAGGCGCCGGTCGCGTGCCGGGTCCCGCGGGTAATGATCGAAGTCCTCGCGCGGCCCGAACTGCAGCGGGTTGACGAAGCTCGAGAGCACGACTCGGTCGGCGCGCTCGCGCGCTCGATCGACGAGCCGCAGGTGTGCTTCGTGGAGAAAGCCCATCGTGGGGACGAGCCCGATGCGGTGTCCACGCTTGCGCTCGGCGCGCGACCACTCCCGCATCTCCGCCGGCGCGCTGATTTCGTGCACTACTTCGCGACCGAGTGCTCTGGGCCCGGGTAACGCCCCTCCCGCACCTCGGCGGCGAAGAGCTTCACCGCCTCGCGCACGTCTTCGGCCAGCGCGGCGTAGCGCTTCAGGAACTTGGGATTGAAGCCTTCATTGAGACCGAGCATGTCGTGCAACACGAGCACCTGGCCGTCGCAAGCAGGACCTGCCCCGATTCCGATGGTTGGGATCGGGAGCGCCTTGGTGATCTGGGAGGCGAGCGGCGCGGGGATGAGCTCCAGCACCACGGCGAACGCCCCGGCGTCCGCGAGCGCCTTGGCATCATCAAGCAGCCGTTCAGCCCCGCGGGCGTCCCGCCCCTGCACGCGGTAGCCGCCGATGGCGTGCACCGACTGCGGCGTGAGCCCGAGGTGCCCCATGACGGGGATCCCTACGTCCGCGAGCGCCCGCACCGTCTCTACGACGGGCCGGCCACCCTCGAGCTTCACGCCGTGGCACCCTGTCTCTGCCAGCACGCGCCCACAATTCCTGATCGCTTCTTCCTTCGAGACCTGGTAGGTCAGGAACGGCATGTCGCAGATCACGAGCGCGCGCTCGGAGCCGCGCCGCACCAGCCTCGTGTGGTACAGCATCTGCTCGAGGGTGGCGGACAAGGTGGTCTCCGCTGCGGCGAGCACCTGATTCACGGAGTCGCCCACGAGCAGGATATCCACGCCGCTCGCATCGAGGAGCCGCGCGAACAGGGCATCGTAGCAAGTGAGCGTCACGATCCGCTCGCCACGCGCCTTCATCTGAAGCAGGTCGGGGATGGTGAGCGGCGAGCGGTTGTCAGTCATGCGGGGAAGGGAGCGGCGGCGCGGCGGCGTCGAGCTCCGCGATCTCGCGAAGCCAGAAGTCGCGGTGTGCGAGCTCGGGGTGCGGCACGGTCAATTCCGCATCGCGCACTTCGCGGTCTCCGAAGCGCACAATGTCGAGGTCGAGCGTGCGCGGCCCCCAGCGCACGCGGCGCGCGCGCCCCCGCTCCGCCTCGATCGCGTGGAGGTGACGCAGCAGCTCGGCCGGCGTGAGGCCGGTCTCGAGGAGCACCATCTGGTTCAGGTAGGGATCCTGGGGGACGGGGCCAAGTGGGGCGGTTTGCTCGACGCGCGACGCGGCAACGAGACGCGTGCGCGGCAGCGTCGCGAGGCGCGCCCGGGCGTGCGCGAGATGTCCTTCCCGCTCCCCGACGTTCGATCCCAGCGCCACGTAGACGCGCTCGCCCGTCCACACGGGGGAATGGTAAACGCCCTACGCAACCGTCGCAAAGCCGCGGGTGAGGTCTCTCAGCATCGCGGCGACCTCCTCCAGCTCGCGCGTCGCGCGCTCCAGGTCCGAGAGCCCGCGCGCCGCCTCGCTCGCCCGGGTGGCGACGTCGTCCGCTTCGGCGCGGTTCTTCCCCGCAATCGCGGCCACCGCGTGGATACGCTCGCGCAGGCGCGCGAACGCCGTGTCCTGCTCGCCCGCAGCCGCCGCGATGCGGCGCGCGTGCTCGGTTGCGTCCGCGGTCGCCGCCACGATGGCGTCCAGCGCCTGCAGCGCTGCTGACGAGAGCTCCTCCACACCGCCCACATTCACCTGGCCGCGCCGCATCTGCTCCACGACTTCGCCCACCTGCCGGTGGATATCCTGCACCAGCTCGGCCGCCTCAGCCGCGGCGCTCGCGCTCTGCTCGGCGAGGCGGCGCACTTCTTCCGCTACGACCGCGAACCCTCGGCCATGCTTGCCCGCCCGCGCCGCTTCGATCGCCGCGTTGAGGGACAGCAGGTTCGTGAGGTCCGCGAGGTCGCGGATCGATGCGATGAAGCCGGTGATCCGCCGCGAGACCTGACCCAGCTGCTGCACCTTGGCCGAGCTCTCGCCCACGAACAGCTTCAATGCGACCAGGCGCTCGATGGCTTCACGAATCTGCTGGCGGTTGCGGCTCGCCACGTCGCTCGCCGTGCTCGAGGCCTGCGCCGCCTGGGCACCGTCGACCGACACGCGCCGCGAGACCTGCGCCAGGCTCTCGGTGGCTGCGAGGCCGCCCGAGACTTCGCCCTGCTCGGCCACCACGCCCTCGCGGATCACGTTCGTGGACCCCGCGACCGCGCCCGCCGCTTCGCGCAGCGCCACGGCGGCCCGAGCCAGCGTGCCCAGCTGCGCGTTCAGGCGGTCGACCGTGTCGAGCAGCGGGCGCCGCAGCTCCGTGATGTGGATGGCCGTGGCGAGCTGCGCCGCGAACGTCGTGATGGTGACCAGATCCTTGGGCCGATACGACTTGCGCTTGTGATGGTCGAGCTCGAACGTCCCGATCACCTGGTCACCGAACTTGAGCGGCATGATGACGAGGCTCTGGACGTTGAGGCTGGCGTCCGTCACGCGGCGGTCGCGCGTCACGTCGTCGATGAGCACCGACTCCCCCGACGTGACGACCTGCCGGCGCAGCTCCGCGACGTCGGGCGACGGCTCCTCGCGCTCGGCGCGCCCGATTTCCCCGCGGTAGGCGAGCGCGAGCTGGCCCTCGTGGTGGCGGTAGATGCGGAAGTCACCCCAGTCCATGAGCCGGTGCGCCAGCCGCTCGATCCGGGCAAAGGAGTCATGCAGGCTCACGTTGCTCGTGATCACCGCCTCCATCGCGTGGACCTTGTTGAGCTCCTCGGCGGCGATCGCCTCCTCCATGGTCTTCTTGAAGAGCAGGCCAATCGCCCCCAGGACAGCCCCCACGAACAGCCAGGCGACCGGCGGCCAGTACACGACGGTCCCCACGACGCACGCCGCGGCGATGATCGTCGCGCCGAAGCTGATGCACTCGTAGCGCAGGATCAGGAGGCGCTCGCTCTGCTCGAGCTTCCCCCGGATGATGAGCGCGAAATAGAACAGCAGCCGGGTGCAAACGAAGTAGCAGAGGCCGTAGAAGAACAGCCCCGGGAGGGTCTCCACGTGCAGCCCGGGCGGAGCACTGGAGGCGTGCACCAATCCCGCGTACACCCCGTAGGCCGCGACCGCCGCGATCAGCTCGCGCCCGAGATTGACGGCCGCCGCCTGGGGCGCCTTACGGAGCCACAGCCAGTCCACGGCGAACGTGCTGACGCCGACCGCGAGTGCGGTGCGGAGCGCGATGCCCCCCGCGAGCAACGCGACGAGCTCCGGGACCTGTCCCGTCCAGCGCCGATCGGCGAGCAGCACGGCGACGAGCAACGCGGGGCCGGCGTACACCAGCGCCCGGCTGTACAGCACGACGAGCCGCTGGGCCGTCACCGCCGCTCCTCCCGCACCGCCGCGGCGAGCGCGCGGACGAGACGCTCCGCCTCGGACAGGCCGCCCCCGCCCAGCGCCTCCACCAACGCGCTCCCGACGACCACGCCGTCGGCCACGCGTGCCGTGGCGCGCGCCTGCGCCGCCGTGCCGATCCCAAACCCTACCGCGATGGGCAAACGCGTGGCGGCGCGGATCGCAGCGACGTGCTTGGAGAGATCCGGCGGCGCCTCGTCGCGAGCGCCCGTGACCCCGAGGCGCGAGATGAGGTAGATGAATCCGCTCGCGCCCCGGACTGCGCGCGCCAGGCGCTCGGGCTGCGTCGTGGGCGCGATCAGGCGGATCAGGGCGAGCGGACTCGCCGCCACGCGCTCCTCGAGGTCGGGGTCGGCGCCCGCGGGGAAATCGGTGAGCAGCAGCCCGGAGGCACCCGCCGCGTGGGCATCGGAGAGGAACCGCTCGACGCCGTACGCCAGCACCGGATTGACGTAGGTCATGATCACGACCGGGATATCGAGCGCTGCCTGGTCGACCAGTTCGAGCGCGCGCGCCGCCGTCACGCCCTGATCGAGCGCAGCCTGCGTGGAGCGCTGGATCGTGACGCCGTCCGCCAGGGGATCGGAAAACGGGAGGCCGACCTCCACCAGGTCCGCGCCCGCGGCTGCGACCATGCGCAACGCCTCGACCGCGCGCGCCGGCGTGGGGTAACCCGCGGTGAGGTACGGAATGAGCGCAGCGCGGCGCTCGTCCCGGACCACGCGCCACCGCGCCGCGATCGGGTGGTCAGACAAAATAGTCGCTGACGTTGATGCCGTATTTCTGGGGGTCGGTGACCTTGACGACGGTCCTCGGGTAGTTGCCCTGGGCGTCGCGCTGCGCCAGATCAGCCAGGACGCCGGGGTGCTGCACCGCGCCTTCGGGTGTGGCGACGATCCGCACCACGGGGCGGTGCACCTGGGTCACGTCGGGGTTGGCCGCGTGGACGATCGCCACCTCCATGGTGTCGAGGATCACGCACGTCCCCACGGGATAAATGCCGATGAGGTTGATGAAGGCCTTCACCACCACGGGGTCGTAGCCGCGACGGGGGTTCTCCCACATTTCCTTGAGCACCTGGTCCGGCTGAATCGGCACCGTCTGATATGCGCGCCGGCTCGTGGCCGCGTCGAAGCCGTCGGCCACCGCGACGATCTTGGAGAAGATGGACAGCTCGCGGGCCCGAAGTGACTTCGGGTACCCGGTGAGATCCGTCTTCATGTGGTGCTCGTACGCGACGATCATCCCGCGGTAGGGGATCTCCCCATAGCCCCGCAGCCCGAAGAGCGTGAGCACTCCGAGCCATGGGTGCGCCGTCATGATGCGCCACTCTTCGTCGCTTAAGCCGCCCTGCTTGTTCAGGATCTCGAGGGGCACGCGGGACTTGCCCACGTCGTGGAACAGCGCGGCCATGCCGAGGTCGTAGAGCTGCAGCTTGGAGAAGCCGAGCTTACGCCCCAGGGCGACTGAGAAGATGCTCACGTTCACCGAGTGGGTGAACGTGTACTCGTCGTAGTCGCGCAGCGTCGTCAGGCCGACGAGCGACGCCTCGTTGTTCAGCACCTGGTCCACAATCGCCTGCACGGCGCGCTTCACCTTCTTCACGTTGGCGGTGCGGCCCATGCGGATGCTGTTGATGACCTCTTTGGTCACCGCCACCGAGCGGGCGTAGGTGCGCTTCGCCGCCTCCTTCTGCCGCTCGACGTCCTCCACGTCCTCCTCGGTCTCGAGCGGGGGCTCGACGCCGATGCAGGTGACGCCGCCGTCGCTCAGCTTCTGCCCGAGCTCGAACACCTTGTTCGGATTTACCTCCTTGGCCGCGTACGAGAGCAGCAGGGAGACGAAGATCTGGAGCTGCTTGCGGTCCACGCCTTCGTCCACGCGGACAGCGCCGATGCCGCACTGCCGGAGCACGCCCAGGATGTGGGAGAACGAGGCATAGTTGTCGAGGTCGAGGCGCAGCCGCGTCGAGTTGACGAAGATGAACTCGCCCTGCATCCGCAGCTCGATCTCCCGCTCCACGTCGAGGAGGTGCTTCGTGGTGGCGCCCAGGTCGTCCAGCGCCTTCTGCACCTGGGCGTTCTCGAGCGGGTACAGCTTGAGCGAGCGGAATGCCGTGTAGAGGACGACGAGGAAATCGCGTCCTGCGAGGCGCAGGAAGCCGTCCGTGGTGGCGACGGTCTCGACGATCGATGCCCGGCGACCCTCGGGCGCGCTGCCGCTCACGATCCGACCTCGCGCAGCGCCCGGCTGACGGCGTTCCGGACCAGCGCCTCCTTGTCCTGCGACGCCTTTTCGAGCACGGCCCGGGCTTCGGGTGTGCGGATCTTGCCGAGCGCCATCGCCGCGCAGGCCCGGGTCTCGGGATCCTCCTTCTTCGCGAGCAGCCCCTTCGCGATGAGGGTCTTCTCGAGCACGGGGATCCCCTTGGGCCCGGCGAGCGTCCCGTACGCCTCGTAGAACGCCATCTTCTCGGTGAGATCGGTATGCTTCAGTCTCGCGCCCGTTACCGCCGCTTCCACCCGGTTGAACACGTTGCGATGTCCCCGCGACGCCAGGAATTTCACGGCCGCAATGCGCACGTCGCGGTCGCCGTCGTCCACCGCTTTCTCGAGCAGCCGCAGCGCGGAGGGGCTGGCGATGTGGGTCAGCGCCTCCACCACGGCGAGCTTCAGCGTGCGGTCCTCGCTGTCGAGCAGAGGCCCCATGCCGTCCGGGGCGCCCGCCAGCTTGAGGCGTCCGGCGAGCCGGACCATTTCGAGCTGCGCCCCTGAGTCCGGGCTCGCGAGCGCCATCAACACTTCGCTCGCGTGATCCTGCGCGAGGCGCGACGCGGCTGTGTTGACGAGATCGCGCACCCGCTCGTTCGTGAGGCGCGGGATCCAGCCCATCAGGGTCGGCAACGCCTCGGCGCGCAGCTCCCGGAAGGTTTCGCTGAGCTCCTCCTCGGTGGGGTGCACCGTGGCTCGCGCGCCCGCTCCAGCACCACGCGCACCTCACGCAGGATGTAGGCGACCGACCGGAAGTCCCCAGCGCCGAGCAGATAGGGGATGAAGTTCTCGACGATCCCGATCAGCTCCGCCCGTACGGTGCCGTAGGTCTGCAGCTCGAGCAGGTCGAACAGCATCGCGAGCACGTTGCGCCGCAAGTCCTGCGCATACTCCCGGTCGGCCTCCTTGCGCAGGTACTCGATCTCGCGCTCCTCGAGGAAGTAGAGCGTCGTGTCGAACTCCTCGATCGACACAATGCCTTCGGGCCGCGGCGGGGCCTCCTGCTCGACCGCGTGGCGGATCTCGCTGGGAGGGGCCGAGGGGATCGTCTCGCCCGCTTCGATCGGGACGGCGTTCTCCGCCGCGAGCTCGCGGAACGTGTAGCTGATGAACTGGAAGTCCTCCGACCAGAGCAGCGTCAGCAGGTCGTCGGGCGCGTCGGCGGCGAGGTTCTTCGCCTTGTGCAGCACGGCGAGGAAGCGCACGATCTCCGCGTCCTCGACGCCCGGACGAATGGTGACCGAGCGGATCCCGTCCTTGTACAAGGTCCAGGCGATACTCTCCCCACGCTGCTCCTGGCTGTAGACGACCGCGTTCTCCCACTTGAACGAGGTCTCCTCCACGTCGAGGTGGAGATCGTCGGTCGCCTGCCAGATTTGACGGAAGCTCGCGCGAATGTTCTCGACCGCGCGCTGGTACACCGGATTGTTCGGCAGGTAGAGCTGGGTGGCGCGCAGACCCTTCACGAGGACCTGCATCAGCTCCTCGACCTGCGCCGGGGGCAGCGCCAGCTCCGGGACGTGAGCCGGTGCAAACCGGCTGATGCCGGTCACGGGGTGGCCCCGCTGAGCTCGGCGACCATTGCGACGTCCTTGTCGCCGCGCCCGCTCAGGTTGATGAGCACGATATCGCCCTCGCTCCAACGCTCGCGGCGGGTCCGCACCCACGCCACGGCATGTGCGCTCTCGAGGGCCGGGAGGATCCCCTCCAGCCGCGACAGCTCCCCGAACGCCTCCAGGGCCTCTCGGTCTGTGATCGCCTGATACAATACGCGGCCGGAGTCCTTGAGAAAAGCGTGCTCCGGCCCCACCCCGGGGTAGTCGAGCCCCGCCGACACGCTGTGGGCCGGCTGCACCTGGCCGTCCGCATCTTGCAGTAGGTAGCTGAGGCTGCCGTGGAATACCCCGGGACGGCCGCGCCCCAGCGACGCGGCGTGCCGCCCCGTCTCCACCCCCTCGCCCGCCGCCTCGACCCCCACGAGCTCCACGCTCCGGTCGTCGAGGAAGGCCGTAAAGATGCCCATCGCGTTCGATCCGCCACCCACACACGCGACGACGCTCTTGGGTAAGCGCCCGTACCGCTCGAGCACCTGGGCGCGCGCTTCGCGCCCGATCACAGCCTGGAAGTCCCGCACGATGCGGGGGAAGGGATCGGGACCCACGACCGACCCGATGATGTAGTGGGTGTCCGTGACGTTGGTGACCCAGTCCCTCAGCGCTTCGTTGGTCGCGTCTTTCAGCGTCTTGGTACCAGAGGCCACGGGGACGACGCGCGCGCCCATCAGCTCCATGCGATAAACGTTGAGCCGCTGGCGCCGCATGTCCTCTTCACCCATGTACACGACGCAGTCGAGTCCGAAACGGGCGCACACGGTCGCCGTGGCCACGCCGTGCTGCCCGGCCCCGGTCTCGGCGATAATGCGCCGCTTCCCCATGCGGCGGGCCAAGAGCCCCTGACCGAGGGTGTTGTTGATCTTGTGCGCCCCCGTGTGGTTCAGATCCTCGCGCTTGAGCACCACGCGTACCCCCGGCCCGACCGCTGCCGAGAGGCGCGGTACTTCGGTGAGCGGCGTGGGCCGGCCCACGTAATCGCGGAGCAGCCCGTCAAGCTCCGCCCAGAAAGCGGGGTCCGCCTGCGCCGCGGCGTAGACCGCCTCGAGCTGCTCAAGCGCCGCCATCAGCGTCTCCGGGACGTACCGCCCGCCGTAGCGACCAAACCGCCCGGGAGCTGTCATGCGGTCGTCGGTCATCGACTTTTCCTTGGGACGCCCACAAGCGCCCGTACCGAGGAGGCCGGATCGGTCGTCCGGGCCACGGAGGTCCCTACCAGTACGAGGTCCGCGCCCGCCGCCGCGAACCGCTCGACGTCAGCGCGACCCTCAATGCCGCTCTCCGCTACCGCCGGGATGCCGTGGGGGACGCGCGCCACGAGCCGCAAGGCCAGGCCGAGATCCACGGCGAACGTCGCGAGGTCGCGACTATTGACGCCCACCGCGGTCGGCTCCGCCGCGAGGGCTGCGTCGAGCTCAAGCTCGGTATGCACTTCGACGAGCACGCCCAGGCCGAGTGCGCCGGCCGTGCGCGCCAGGTCTCGCAGCCGCGCCGGCGTCACCGCCCGCACGATCAGGAGGACACCGCTCGCGCCCGCCCCCCGCGCTTCGAGCAGCTGCAGCTCGTCGAGGATGAAGTCCTTGCGGAGCGCGGGCACCGGGACCTCCCGCGCCACGCGTTCCAAGTCCTCGAGTGACCCGCCGAAGTGGGGCTCGTCGGTGAGGACCGAGATCGCCACGGCGCCGCCCCGGGCGTAGGCCGCCGCGTGGGCGACGGGATCGAGCCCCGGAGCGATGGCGCCGGCCGATAGGGACCGCCGCTTGACCTCGGCGATCACGCCGACCAGGGGTCCCTTGAGGGCGTCGGCGAACCGCGGCGGCGCGGGCGCCTGGGCGGCGCGCCGCTCGAGCTCGGATGCCCGGGGCCGCAGCTCGGCGACGCGGCGCCGCGTGGCAGCGAGGATCGTGTCGAGCGTGGCTTGGGCCATCCTTGCGTTCGGGCGATTTTCGGGTAGATTTGCTTCGGTTTATTTTCGGGAGCCAGGGTGCCGCTCACGCGCCGTCAGCGCGAGATCTTCGATTTCATCTCGCAACATATCGAGAGCAAGGGGTACGCGCCGAGCTTCGAGGAGATCGCCCGGCAATTCGGTTTCCAGTCGCTCGCGACCGTGCACGAGCATCTCACGAACCTGGAGCGCAAAGGGTTCATCCGGCGCACCCACAACGAGAGCCGCGCGATCGAGGTCGTTCCGCCGAAGGGCCAGACGGGGGCCACCGAGCTGCCGCTGCTGGGCCTCGTGGCGGCGGGCGAGCCGATCGAGGCGATCACGGGGGACGACACGCTGGCCGTGCCCGACGAGCTGGTGCCGCGACGCGGTCGCAGCTACGTCCTGAAGGTCCGCGGGAGCTCCATGATCGACGAGCAGATCCGCGACGGCGATTTCGTGATCGTCCAAGAACGGAACCAGGCGGACAGCGGCCAGATGGTGGTCGCGTTGGTCCACGGCAGCAGCGCCACGGTCAAGAAGTTCTACCGCGAGCCCGGGGGCTGGATTCGCCTTCAGCCCGCTAACCCCAGTGTGGCGCCGCTGCGCGTGAACGAGCGCGACGTCGTCGTGCAGGGAGTCGTGGTCGGCGTCATCCGGAAGTACTAGCCGAGGCACCAGCGCTCGCCTGGCGCAGCCGCTCGAGCGCGCGTAGCGCTAGGCCCCGGCTGATGGCATCGGCTGCCCGCTTGATCCCCTCCACATAGGTCGAGGCGAGACCCGCCACGTAGACGGCGGCCCCGGCGTTGAGCATGACGGCGGCCCGCCCCGCAGCGTCGTTGCCCCCTCCCGCCAGCAATGCTTCAACGCGCGCGGCGTTGTTGGCGGGCTCCCCGCCGGCCAGCGCCCCCGCGTCGGCGATCGCGTAGCCGTACTGCGCCGGGTCGAGCTCCCAATGGGTCACGCGACCGTCACGAACCTCCCACACATCCGTCATCCCGAGGGGCGAGACCTCGTCCATTCCGATGCGCCCGTGAACGACCATGGCGTGCTCAGCCCCAAGGCGCGCCAGCGCTTCAGCCATGAGCGCCACGCGCTCCGGGTCCGCGACTCCAAGCACCTGGCGCCGCGCCCCGGCCGGGTTTGCGAGCGGCCCGACCAGATTCATCACCGATGGCACGCCGAGCTCGCGGCGCACCGGTCCGACGTGCTTCATGGCGGGGTGAAAGTTTGGCGCGAACAAGAATGTGACGCATGCTTCGCGCAGCACCCGCGCTGCGGCGCCCGCGTCCAAGGCGATCGTCACGCCCAGCGCTTCCAGCACATCCGCCGACCCGCACTTCGACGTAAACGAGCGGTTGCCGTGCTTCGCCACCGTCGCTCCTGCGCCGGCGGCCACGAACGCAGCAGCGGTCGAGATGTTGAACGTCCCGACGGCGCCACCTCCCGTGCCGCAGGTGTCCACGAGGTGTGGCCCGGCCGCATCGACCCGCACCATCGCCTCCCGCAGCGCGCGGGCCGCGCCGGCGACCTCGTCAGGGGTTTCCCCCTTTACGCGCAGGCCCATGAGGAGGGCTGCCACCTGGGCCGGCGTCGCCTCGCCGCGCATGACGACGCCGAACACCTGCGCCGTGAGGCGCTCGCTCAGCGACCGGCGATTGGCGAGGAACGCAAGCGCTTCCTGAAGCGGCGCGGAAGTGTCGGGCATCGTGGTTTCGGGCACGCGAAAGGTACCCGGGAAAAACGACTCTTGTCAAATAACGACAATGGGTTGCGCCGCTTGATTGGCCTCTCCGTTTTCCCTATCTTTCGCCCGTGACGAGCCGGCCCTACCTCGCCGTAGTGCACTACGACGGGGCCCAGTTCGTCGGGTGGCAGCGGCAGGCGGAAGGGCGCACCGTGCAGGCGGAGTTCGAGGCGGTGCTGGAGCGCCTGCTCGGCCGGCCGACGGCGGCGACGGGTGCCGGTCGCACCGACGCCGGCGTGCACGCCCTGGGGCAAGGGGTGGGATTCGCCGCCGGCGAGCGGTGGGGGCAGGATCCGGCGGGCCTGCGGCGGGCCCTCAACGCGCTGTTGCCGCGGGACATCTGGGTGGAGCGTGTGCTGGCGATGCGGCCGGGCTTTCACGCGCGGCGGAGCGCGACGGCGCGTCGCTACCGCTATCTCGTCGGCATCGACGACGCGGCGCAATCCCCCTTCCGCCGGCCGTATGAGTGGGCCTTGGGGGGGAGCCGCCCGCTCGACGTGGCGCTGCTCAGCGGCGCGGCCGCAGCGCTGCTGGGGACGCATGATTTCCGCGGCCTGGCCTCGCACGGAGCGGCAAAGCCCGACTACCGTTGCCGCGTGGCGCTCGCCGAGCGCGATGGTCGACGTCGCGCTCCACCGGCGCCCGCCTTCCGACTTCACTGCGCTGCTCGCCGCAACCGACAACCAGGCGGCCAGTCCGCCCGCTCCGCCTCAGGGGCTCTACTTGGTGGCGGTGCGGTATCCCCCGGACCTCTACGCCGAGGTGGCACTCGCGTGACGTACACTTCGCCGCTGTCCCAGCGCTACGCCTCGCCCGCCATGCAAGCATTGTGGGGGGAGCGGCGCCGCATCGGCCTGTGGCGCCGGCTGTGGCTCGCTCTGCTGGAGGTGCAGCAGGAGCTCGGACTCGAGATCCCCGACCGCGCGCTGGCCGAGGCGCGCGCTCATCTGGACGACGCGGACCTGGAGCGCGCCGCCGAACACGAGAAGCGGCTGCGCCACGACGTCATGGCCCACATCCACCACCTCGGCGAGCAGGCGCCCGCCGCCCGTCCGTTCATCCACCTGGGTGCCACCAGCGCCTACGTGACCGACAACGCCGACCTCATTCTCATGCGCGAAGGGCTCGACCTGTTGTTGGGCCGGCTGGCGGCGGTGCTCGTGGCTCTCGGGCACTTGGCGCGCCGCTACGAGTTCCGGCTCGACGGGGAAGAGCGGCTCCACCGGCGGGACACGCTGGCGTTTCGAGGCGTGAAGGGGACCACCGGCACCCAGGCGAGCTTCCTGGAGCTGTTCCACGGGGACGACGACAAGGTCCGCGAGCTCGACGTCCGCGTCACGCGGAAGATGGGGTTCGCCAAAGCTTTCGCGGTGACGGGCCAAACGTATCCGCGCAAGGTCGATGCCCAGGTGCTCGCGGCGCTGTCGGGCATTGCGGAGTCCGCCGCCAAGTTCGCCACCGACCTGCGCCTGCTGCAGCACGAAGGGGAAATCCTCGAGCCGTTCGAGAGCGACCAGGTCGGCTCGAGCGCCATGGCGTACAAGCGCAACCCGATGCGGGCGGAGCGGATGACGGGCCTGGCGCGCTTCGTCATCGAGCTCGAGGGGAACGCGTGGCACACGGCGGCGGAGCAGTGGCTCGAGCGCACACTCGACGACAGCGCGAATCGCCGCCTGGTGATCCCGGAGGCATTCCTCGCGACCGACGCGATCCTCGTGCTCGCGACGAATGTGGCCGCCGGGCTCGAGGTGCGAGAGCCGGTGATTGCACGACACGTCGCGGCGCAGCTGCCATTCCTCGCCACGGAGCACCTCCTGATGCGCGGCGTGGCGGCGGGCGGCGACCGCCAGCGGCTCCACGAGGTGATCCGCACTCACGCCCTCGCCGTGGCGCAGGCCGTGGCGGAGCAGGATGCAGCGAACGACCTGCTCGAGCGACTCGCGCGCGACCCGGCGTTCAAGGCGCTCAAGGTCGCCGTACGGCGCGACGAGCTTGACCCGGCGGCGTACGTTGGGCGCGCGCCGCGCCAGGTGGACGACTTCCTCAACCAGGCGGTGCCGGCGCTGTTGCGCCGCATCGAGGCCGTGGCCCCGGCACCGGCGGCCGCGGAGGTCAGCGTATGACCGCGCCCCTCGTCGCCAGCGCCCTGCCCCTGCCGCTGTTGCGCCGCGGCAAGGTCCGGGAGGTGTACGAGGTGGATGGCGAGGCGCTCCTGCTCGTGGCGAGTGACCGGGTGAGCGCGTTCGACGTGGTGATGCGGGAGCCGGTCGCGCACAAGGGGGCAGTGCTGACCCAGCTCAGTGCCTTCTGGTTCCGCCGTCTCGCCCGCGTCGTCCCGAATCACTTCCTCACGGCGGACGCGGATGAGATCGTCACTCAGGTCCCCGCCCTCTCCGACTCGCGCGACACGCTGGGCGGCCGGGCGATGCTGTGCCGCCGCGCCACTCCAGTGCCGTTCGAGTGCGTGGTGCGGGGCTACCTTGCCGGGTCGGCGTGGGCCGAATACGAGCGGTCGGGAACGCTGGCGGGTGAGCCCCTCCCCGCGGGGCTGGTCGAGAGCGCGCGGCTCGAGCCCGCCATCTTCTCACCCGCGACAAAGGCGGAGGCTGGCCACGACGAGAACGTCACGTTCGACCGCATGGCCCAGGTACTCGGCAAGGCGCTCGCGGAGCGGCTGAAACGGGCGAGTCTGGCCCTCTACGAGGCCGGGCGCGCCTCTGCCGACCCGCGCGGCATCATCATCGCGGACACGAAATTCGAGTTCGGCACGACGTCAGAGGGGACGCTGCTCGTGATCGACGAGATCCTGACGCCCGACTCGTCGCGCTTCTGGCCCGCCGAACGCTATCGCCCGGGGCGGAGCCAGCCGAGCTTCGACAAGCAGCCGCTGCGGGACTACTTGGCGCGGCTCAAGCAACAGGGCGAGTGGAACGGCAATGCGCCACCACCCCGGCTCCCCGACGAGGTCGTGCAGGCTACGAGCGCCCGGTACCTGGAAGGGTATCGGTTGCTCACCGGAACACCGTTGCCGGGGGTCGCGTGAGCCGTGAGGATCGCGCCCGAAGGCTGGCCGTTCATCCTGCCCGGGTGGACGCTCGCGGGGGTCGGGGCGTGGGGTGCGGGGCGCGGGATCGCGTGGCTCTGGATCCCCGAAGCGATCCTGTTCGCGCTGGCCGTGTGGCTGCTGGTGTTCTTTCGCGACCCCGAGCGCCGGGGGCCGCGCGGCGATCGGTTCATCATCGCCCCGGCGGACGGGAGGATCGTGGACGTCGCGGTGGTGCATGAGCCGATGTATCTCAAGACGGAGGCGACGCGCATTTCGATCTTCATGAACGTCTTGGACGTGCATGTGAACCGGTATCCGCTCGCGGGATCGATCGAGCTGGTGCACCGCAACCCGGGGAAATTCCTGCACGCCGCATCCGAAAAAGCGAGTCTCGACAACGAGCAGGCCTCGGTCGGGATCCGCGGACCGGCCGGCCCCGTGCTCGTGCGCCAGATTGCCGGGCTGATCGCGCGCCGCATCGTGACCGACGGTCGCACCGGGGATCGCGTCGCCCAGGCGCAGCGCATGGGGATGATTCGCTTCGGCTCGCGGGTGGATGTGTTCTTGCCCCGCTCCAGCCGTCCCGCCGTGCGGGTCAGCGTGGGCGACCGCGTCCGAGCGGGAGCGTCGGTCCTGGCTGAGTACGCGCTATGAGAGGGCCCCGGTTCCCGCGCCCCCCAAGTATGCGGCGAGTGGTGGTCGTCGTCCCGAGCCTGTTCACACTGTTCAATCTGTTCTTCGGGATCTGGTCCATGGTTCTGGCCAGCCGTGGCGAGTTCTATCGCGCGAGCTGGTACATCTTCTTCGCGGGGATCCTCGACGCGCTGGACGGCCGCGTGGCCCGGCTCTCCAACACCGGCAGCCGTTTCGGGGCGGAGCTCGACAGCCTGGTGGACGTCGTCAGCTTCGGCGTCGCGCCCGCATTCCTGATCTACGCGCTCGTCTTCTCCAACGCCGGCCAGGCGGAGTGGATCTTCTGCTTCTTCTACGTCATGGCGGCGGCGATCCGGCTGGCGCGCTTCAACGTGACACAGGCCGGCGCCGCCAAGGCGGCGTTCATCGGGCTTCCCTCGCCCGCCGCCGGAATGACGCTGGCGACCTATTACCCGTTCACGCAGACCGCCGTGTATCAGGGCGCGCTCCGGGGCCTGCCGTGGCATCACCTGATGCAATTCCTGATGATCCTCCTCACGATCCTCATGGTGAGCCAGGTGCGGTACGCGACCGTGCCGCGCGCCGGCTTCCGCTCGGTGCGCGGGCTTTTAGGTCTCGCCACGATCATGTTTACGATCGTCTTCGGCATCCTGGAGCACGACGTCTTCTTCTTCCCGCTGGGAATCACCTACATGAGCTACGGGGTATTGCGCGCGGCGCTGCTCGGCCTCCTGACCGAGCGCGAGGACGACGAGGAAGCCGAGATCGCGGGGCCGATCGTCATCACCGACGGCCCAACGCTGCCGCCGTTCGACGAGGAGGAGCCGCGCACCATCGTGCCTGGCGGCGGCGCGACGTGACCGCCTACCGCGTGGAAGTCCGGGTGATGCCGCGCGCCGCGCTGCTCGATCCGCAGGGCCAGGCCGTCGAGCACGCCCTGCACGCGCTCGGGTTCGGCGAGGTGGCGCGCGTGCGCGTGGGGAAACATCTGCTGCTCGACGTCGAGGCCGCCAGTCGCGACGAAGCCGCCGCCCGCGCGCGCGCGATGTGCGACCGCTTGCTCGCCAACCCCGTGACCGAGGACTTCGACGTGGCCGTGGGGACCGGTTGATGCCCCGCGTGGCGGTAGTGGTTTTCCCCGGCTCGAACTGCGACGCCGATACGCTGGCGGCCGCCCGCGCGGCTGGCTGCGACGCGTACTACGTGTGGCATCGCGACACGGACCTGCAGCGCGCCGATGTCGTCGTCCTCCCCGGCGGCTTCAGCTACGGGGACTATCTCCGCTCCGGCGCGATCGCCCGGTTCTCCCCCGTGATGGCATCCGTGGCCGCCCACGCCCGCGCCGGGGGGCCGGTGCTGGGGATCTGCAACGGCTTCCAGATCCTGTGCGAGGCTGGTCTGCTCCCGGGTGGCTTGATGCGCAACGCCCGCCAGCGGTTTCTCTCGCGCCCGGCGTGGGTGCGCGTGGAGTCGACGGATACGCCGTTCACGCGCTTGTACCAGGTGGGCGAGGTCCTGGAGCTCCCGATCGCGCACGGCGACGGGCGCTATGTCGCGGATCCGGGTACCACTGCTGAGCTCGAGGCGGGCGACCGCGTCGTGTGGCGCTACGTGCGCGACAACCCGAACGGATCGACCAACGAGATCGCCGGGATCTGCAACGCCGGGCGCAACGTGGTGGGGATCATGCCGCATCCGGAGCGTCGCAACGCCCCGGTCTTGGGCGGCCCTGACGGAGCCCGCGTCTTCTTATCGATGGAGGCTCGCAATGCGACGCAGCACGCTGTTGATGTGCGCGCTGTTGGTGACCGCCACCTCCGGGTGTGACCGTGTCAAGAAGCAAGTCGCGACGATCGGCACGACGATCGGCCCATCGGTGAGGACGATCGGCGCATCCCTGAGGCAGAAGGTGGATCTCCTGCGCCAGAGGTTGCTGCACAAGAAGCCGCCGCCTCCCCCGCCCACAGCGGAGCCCACACCGGCTCCCGCGCCTCCGGGCGGGGCGCCGGCTGCCCCCGCGGGCTCCGGGAAGCCCGCGCCCGCGACGCCGCCGCGCCGCGTAGCCGCGGCACCGGCGCCGCCCGCGCCGCCGCAGCTCCCCACCAGCATGAACCCGCCGCGGCTGCGCGACGAGCCCTACGTTTCCGATGACACCGGCACCATCACTCCAGGGATGCACGAGAAGGACGTGTACTCGGTGTGGGGCCCGCCCGTGGCCGTGCGACACCTCCGTGAGTTCACGTACCTGTTCTTCAAGAACGGCTGCGAGTACACGTGTGGCACCCTTGACGTCGTGACCCTGCAGAAGGGCCAGGTGGTGGACGCGATCGTGCGCTGGCCGGGCCACAACTACAGCGGCCAATCCTCCTCGCCCGCGAGCGTAGAGCCCCACGGGCCGCCGCCCGGCGGCGGCAATCTCAAAGTCCGGCCCGACACTACATGACCGAAAAGCCGAGCAAGAACGAAGAGGAGTACTTCGCCCGCCGCGACGCCGAGCTGCGCCGGCAGCAGCGCGAGGCGGCGCGCCGCACCGCAGCTGAGCTCGAGCGCCGCTCCCACCATATGAAGTGCCCCAAGTGCGGGTACGACCTCATTACGGGCGATTGGCACGGCGTGCAGATCGACCAGTGCACGCACTGCCACGGCCTGTGGTTCGACGCCGGCGAGGCGGAGCAGCTGCTGCAGCATCCCGAGCGCGGCATCTTCACGCGCGTGTTCGGAGCGGTCATGCGGGGCGTCACCGGGGCCAAGGTGCTCGACGAGTGAGCGGCCCCGCTCCCTTCCCGGGCGACCCACCGATCACGCCGGCGCTCGTCCGCGAGCACAATCTCACCGCGGACGAGTACCGCCACGTGGAGGCGTTGCTGGGCCGCGCGCCCACGTTCGCGGAGCTTGGCATCTTCTCCGCCCTCTGGAGCGAGCACTGCTCCTACAAGCACTCGAAGCAGGTGCTCAGGCAGTTTCCGACCACAGGCCCCCAGGTCGTCCAGGGCCCGGGCGAGAACGCCGGCGTGCTGCGACTCCCTGACGGGTGGGCGGTCGCGTTTAAGATCGAGTCGCACAATCATCCGTCGGCGGTGGAGCCCTACCAAGGCGCCGCGACGGGCGCGGGCGGCATCCTGCGCGACGTGTTCACCATGGGCGCACGCCCCGTGGCGCTCCTCAACAGCCTGCGCTTCGGCGACCTCGCGGACCCGCGCAGCCGCTATCTCTGCGCGGGCGTGGTCAGGGGAATCGGCGACTACGGCAACTGCGTCGGCGTCCCCACCTTGGGGGGCGAAGTGGACTTCGGGGCGAGCTACGCCGGCAATCCTCTCGTCAACGCCATGTGCGTGGGTCTAGTGCGGGAGCGCGACCTGATCCGGGCCGCCGCGCGCGGAGTGGGGAACGTGCTCGTGGTCGTCGGATCGCGCACTGGGCGGGACGGGATCCACGGCGCCTCGTTCGCGTCCGAGGAGCTGACGCACGACAGCGAGCAGCGACGGCCCCAGGTCCAGGTCGGCGATCCCTTCACCGAGAAGCTCCTGTTGGAGGCGAGCCTCGAGCTCATCGCCTCGGGTCACATCGTGGCGATTCAGGACATGGGCGCCGCAGGGCTTACCTCGTCCTCCGCCGAGATGGCGGCGCGGGGTGGCGTGGGGGTCGAGATCGACCTCTCGCTCGTCCCCACGCGGGAGCCGGGAATGACCCCGTACGAGATCCTGCTGTCCGAGTCCCAGGAGCGGATGCTCGTGGTCGCGAAGCCCGACCGCCTCGCGCAGGTCGCCGCGATCGCCGCCAAGTGGGAGCTCACCGCAACCCCGATCGGCCGGGTGACCGACGACGGCATGTATCGCGCGAGGTGGGGTGACCAGACCGTGGCGGAGATTCCGGGCAAACGCCTTGTCGAAGACTGTCCCGTCTACGACCCGGCGGCTCAAGAGGATCCGAGGATCGCGGAGCTGCGCCGCGCACAACCCCCTCCCGCCTCCCACCTCCCGCCTCCCGATGAGGTGTTGCTGCGCCTACTCGACTATCCCGCGATCGCTTCGAAGCGCTGGGTCTACGAGCAGTATGACTCGACGGTCCAGGCGAGCACCGTGTTCGGGCCCGGCGGCGACGCGGGTGTAATCCGCGTGCGCGACGCCGAGTTCGGGATCGCGGTGACCGTAGACGGCAACAGCCGCTACGTGCGGCTCGACCCATACGAGGGTGGGAAGGCGGCGGTAGCAGAAGCCGCCCGCAACGTCGCCTGCTCCGGCGCCCGCCCCCTCGGAATCACCGACTGCCTCAACTTCGGCAGCCCTGAGCGCCCCGAGGTCTTCTACCAGTTCCGCGAGGCCTGCCGCGGCATCGCCGACGCCTGCCGGGCGCTCGGGACGCCGGTGACCGGCGGCAACGTCTCGTTCTACAACGAGAGCCCGACCGGCGCCGTGGACCCAACCCCCGTGGTGGGGATGGTCGGTCTCCTGGCGCGGATCGACCGCGCGGTGCCGAGTCACGCGTCCGCGCCGGGTGACGTGGTGTTCGTGCTGGGGGAAACGCGCGCGGAGCTCGGCGGCTCGGCGCTGTGGGAGGCGCTGCACGGTTTCAAGGGCGGCACACCACCGCGCGTCGATCTCGCCGCCGAGCGACGACTCGTGGACTATCTGGTCACGGGCGCCGAGCGTGGCCTGTTTCGGTCGGCTCACGACTGCTCACAGGGCGGGCTCGGAGTGGCGCTCGCGGAGGTCGCCATGGGTGGCCCGTATCAGGAGAACGGCCTCGGGCTCGAGATCGATCTCTCCTCCTACTCCCGACTCACGGCTGCCGAGGTCCTGTTCAGCGAATCGCAGGCTCGCGCGGTGATCACGTGCGCGCCGGAGCGCGCGGCCGCCGCCCTCGCCCTGGCGCAGGAGCTCGGCGTGCCGGCGTATCGCGCGGGGACCGTCGGCGAGCGGAACGGCACGGTCCGAATCACGCTGCGCAACGCCGAAAGTCGCCACCCCGTCGGCCAGCTCCGCGACGTATATTTCAACGCGATCCCCCGTCGCATGGGAGACTGACAGCGCGCATGTGCGGCATCATCGGACTCTCGGGCGTACCAGACGCTGCCCGCCAGGTGTATCTCGGGCTCTACAGCCTGCAGCACCGCGGCCAGGAGTCGGCCGGGATCGTGGCGGTGGACGGCGCCGGCGCCGCTCGCTCACAGCGGGGGATGGGCCTCGTCTCGGACATCTTCAGCGAGCAGGTCATCGCCAACCTCCCGGGCGACGTCGCGATCGGGCACACGCGCTACTCGACTGCCGGCTCCTCGGTGCTTGCCAACGCGCAGCCGATGCTCGCCGGCTACCGCGAAGGCCCGCTCGCCCTCGCCCACAACGGCAACCTCACGAACGCCGTGCAGCTCCGCTCCGACCTCGTCGCCAAGGGCTCGATCTTTCAGACGTCGTCCGACAGCGAAGTGCTGGTGCATCTGGTCGCCCGATCCGAGGCGCGCGAGCCCGAGGACCAGCTGCTGGACGCGCTGGAGCGGGTGGAGGGGGCCTACTCGCTCGTGGTCACAATCGGGCGCACGCTGTACGCGATCATGGATCCGCGGGGCTTCCGACCGCTCGTGCTGGGGCGCCTCGGGAGCGGCTGGGTGGTCGCCTCCGAGACGTGCGCCCTCGACATCCTCGGCGCCACGCCGGCGCGGGAGCTCGAGCCGGGCAACGTGATCCGGATTCAGGGATCGGACCTGGACGAGCTTCCCTCCCTGCCATCCCGCCCGCATCGCCGCTGCGTCTTCGAGCTGGTCTACTTCTCGCGCCCCGACAGCACCGTGTTCCATCGCTCGGTGGACCGGGTGCGGCGGGAGCTCGGTCGCGAGCTCGCGCGGGAGCATCCCGTTCCCGGCGCCGACTGCGTCTTCTCCGTCCCCGACTCGTCGAACGCGATGGCGCTGGGCTTCTCGGAGGTGTCCGGGCTCAAGCTCGAGCACGCGCTGATCCGCAATCACTACGTGGGGCGCACCTTCATCCAACCGGTGCAGGCGGGGCGCACGGCCAAGGTGAAGATCAAGTTCAATCCCGTGCGCGAGGTGCTCGAGGGCAAGAGGGTCGTAGTGGTGGACGACTCCATCGTGCGCGGCACGACGAGCCGGGCCCTGGTGCAGCTGATCCGGCAGGCGGGCGCCAAGGAAGTGCACTTCCGCGTGGGCTCGCCCCCCATCACCGGACCCTGCTACTACGGGATAGACACACCGAGCAAGAAGGAGCTGATCGCGTCGACCAACAGCATCGAAGAGATTCGCCAGCACCTGGGCGTGGACACCCTTGGCTACCTGTCGCTCGACGGGATGCTGCGTGCCGCGGGCGGCGATCCTGGGGAGTTCTGCCACGCATGCTTCTCGGGGGACTACCCGACCGAGATCCCCGAGGATCTCGAGCGAGCGCGGCACGCGGCGCCGCTCCTCGCCGCGCTGCCGACGTGACCCCCCGTGCCGTCGCTGGAGCGGTGGGTCTACTCGTTCGGCAATCGCCGCGCCGACGGCTCCGCCGCGATGCGCGACGTCCTGGGCGGCAAGGGCGCCGGCCTCGC
The DNA here is from genome assembly GCA_003221005.1 of Gemmatimonadota bacterium. Lineage (GTDB taxonomy): Bacteria > Gemmatimonadota > Gemmatimonadetes > Gemmatimonadales > GWC2-71-9 > AG25. Next base: position 458 of record QHTZ01000028.1, on the reverse strand, counting down.
GGAGATGGCGAACCTCGGCCTCCCGGTCCCCCCGGGGTTTACACTCTCCGCCAAGCTGTGCATCCGCTACCTCGAGCTCGGCACCTTCCCCGATGACCTCCCCGAAGAAGTCGATCGCCACCTAAAGCAGCTCGAGCAGGTCAGCAGGAAGCGGTTCGGCAGCCCCGAGAACCCGCTGCTCGTGTCGGTGCGGTCGGGTGCGGCCGTCTCCATGCCCGGGATGATGGAGACGATCCTGAACCTCGGCCTGAACGACGCCACGGTCGAGGGGCTGATCACGGGCTCCGGCAATCCGCGCTTCGCCTACGACTCGTACCGTCGCTTCGTGCAGATGTACGGCGACGTGGTGTTCGAGCTGGGCAAGGAGCCGTTCGAGGAGGTGCTGGAAGAGGCGAAGCGCCGCCGCCGGGTGAAGCGCGACATCGACCTCCCGCCCGACGACCTCGCGGCGGTGGTCC
>QHTZ01000132.1 GCA_003221005.1 Gemmatimonadota bacterium | reverse complement strand
GCTGCGCTTTGGCACCAACCTGGCGGGCTCGCACGGGCCGTACTTCCTGACCGACGTGTATGCATTTTTGGCGGATCGCTTCGCCGTGCTGTTGGGCGTCGAGCCGGGTGACGGGGATAACCTCGACTGGAAGCGGATGAACTACAGATTCCAGGTCGGCTATTTCCTGATGAACACCGATGCGGGCTGGGTGATCGCGAACTACCAGTACAAAGCCGGCAACGACCTGATCCCGATCGTCAGCAGCCTCAGGGTGCAGAATGACGGCCAGCGCACCATCTTCACGGCTGACGCGGTGCAAGGCGTGTCGGCGACGCGGGCCAGCGGGGCGGCTTACACGTCGGCCATGACGGGCGACGGTACGCGGATGATTTTCAACCTTTCCGGCGGGTTTACGGATAAGGGGCCCCACAGCGTCTCGTGGAACCTTGGCCAGTCCATCGAGGACGAGACCTACATCGACGGTGCCAAGTCGTCGATGCGGGGGATCGGTGTCGCGGCGCGGTACTATTACAACCGGACGTTCGGCGTCAACCTGTCGCTGAGCAAATACGAGAAGCGGCAGTTCACCGACGCGGGCGGGACCGTGCACACGATTCCCGACGATGTCAGCAAGGGCATCACGTTTATCTACCGCTTTGCGATGAACTGGAACTTCTATTTTGACAGGAGCGAGTCGCAGGCGGCAGTTTTGGACCAGAACTGGCGCAACGGGAGCAGCTGGAACTTCAACATTCAGTACCTGTGGTAGCGTCGTGCTGGTCTAACGGAAGACTGTAGTAGTAGGTTAGGTTGGACACGAGACGCACAGTGGAACTTGCACTGTGCGTCTCGTGTGTTTCGCGGGGGACGGACACAAACCAAGTGGGAGGCGGGGCGCTCTGGCGGGCGGAGCTGACCCCGGGGCGCGCGGCCCAGGGGCAGGGGGAAATTGGGAATGCCGCTTTGGGAATGCCGCTAGGGAGCGGGCGTGTCCCTCTCGAGGTACTTGATGAGCCGCTTGGTCATCCCGATCACCCCGATCCCCCCACCCTTGTCGGGCGAACTCTCAATCTCGAACGCCGCCTTACGGGTCTCGCAGTCGTATAGCACGAGGTGGTCGTAGTTAACGACGAGCATGCCGTCGACGGGACCTTCGTCCGAGGAGCCACAGATCTGTGCCACGGCGGAGGCGATGTTGTCCCACCGGCCGGTCCGGCGCACCGCGTTCCGGCCGGCCTTGTTCAGCTGTTCACGGACCTGCACCATCACCTTGATCGCCAGTGTCGTATTGTTCGCGGCCAAAGTGGCGATCGTCTTGAAGTGGCTCCCGGGAATCGTCGGGCTCCACTGCTCCACATCCTTCTTCATAAAACCGGCGCAGCCCGGGAGCAGGAGCGCCACCGCGGCGAGGAGGCGGGCGCGTGCCATCGCGTTCCAGCGTGGGCGGGGGTGCGCGGCGAGCGCGCGGCGTCGCATCATCGGTGCCTCAGGCGAAGGGCGATCAAGACCGAGAGAGTGACGTCCTGGTGCCACCGCGCCGTCGTCTGGGTGGGCAACCCTTTGTCGAACTGGGCGCGGGAAATGTAGTCTACCACTTCCGCCCGCATCACGACTCGGGGAGGGGGGTAGGGTTTCCGCACACCCAACCCGTAGAGGGGCGCCCCCACCCCAAGGCTGGCGACGAACGCCGGGGCCATTGCGCCGCTGTAGTACCGCCACTCCGATCCGCCGCGGCTCACGACCCCGGCGCCACCGCCGAGGTACAGGGACCACAATGACTTGACCGATGTGACGGGCACGATCAACCGCGCGGCTGAGAGCAGGACCGGGGAGCGGTGGTCGGTCGTGCCGAAGGAGTCGGTGACCGCGACCATGCTCGGCCCGAAGAGCACGGTCGCCGCTAGGCTCAGCCGTTCCGTGGCCCGGAACACCGCTTCGGCGCCAACCAAGAGCGTCCCGGTCAGGCTCTTCTCGGACAGGCCGCTCGGATTACTGAGAGATCCTTCTTTGATCAACGGTCCCAGTGGGACGTAAACGCCGAGACGGGGACCGACTTCCCACTGCGCGGACCCCGTCCCCGGGGCCAGCAAGCCAGTAGCGACGGCAAACCCAACAGCCGCCGCGCGGCCACGACATGGCAGTGGCGTGCCCCCTCCCGGGTGTCCAGTTCGTTCACGTGTGTCGGGAGGCGCAGTATATTCCCAACCCGCGCCGCCAGCAAGATCGGCCCGGACGCCAGTCCGGGTCTGCCGCAGCCTAGTGCCGCTCTAACCTGATGGGACTCGGAATCGCCCGCTCGTCGCGTCGCCTCATCAGGGGTCTGAGTCGCGTTCGCGCTCCTGGTGAGGTACGCGGCGATAGCCCCTGCAGTCGCCAGGGTGACCCCGCCGATCAACAGGGCGGTACGCTTCGGCGCGCGCTGGCGCGCCCTCAGCGATTGCACGTTCGACAGCGGCATTTCGACGTAGTCCATCCCGACGAACCCGGCGAGGGTGTCCCCCATGACCTTAGGCGATGCAAGCTGCACGACGCTGTTGTCGGCCTTGGTGATCCACACCATCTCGGGAGCGCGCGCCGTGATGTACGAGGCGGGCGCATCTAGCACGGGCACAACTGCGCTACACGCGCTGGCGAGGGCAAAGAGCGGCAACAGGGCCGCAGTGCGGCGACGCAACATAGGCTCCTCCGTGGCAAATTGGTACCCCTGTACAACTACCTTCGTTCCTAGGGTCGCGCAAGGCCGGGTTCCCCCCTGGTGGGGAGGCGTGCAGGGTTCCAGGCTGCTTGACGCGGCGCGGCCCCCTGGTTAGGAGGAAATCCTTGAACCGGCAGCGCGCTTGGTGGCTCGTAACCGTCATGGCAGCGTGCACCGCGCTCCCGGAGCGTGGCGCCTCACAGCAGCGGGACAGCCTCGGCGACACGCTGAAGCTGTATACACTCCCCCCCACGGTCGTGTCGGTCACACGCGGCAACCCGCCCCTCCCCAAGATTCCCCTCGCCGTGCAGACCGTCGACAGGACGGACATCAGCAGCGGCAGACCCACCTGGGGTCTCGACCGAGCCCTCAGCGCGGTCCCCGGGGTCTACGCCTCGAACCGCTACAACTTCTCCGTCGATCAGCGGATCGCGATTCGCGGGTTCGGGGCGCGCGCGGCGTTCGCGGTGCGCGGCATCAAGGTGCTGCTCGACGGCATCCCACAGACGCTCCCGGATGGGCAAGGACAGCTCACCAACGTCGATCTCGCGGCGGCGGATCGCATCGAGGTGCTGCGGGGCGCGTCGTCCGCTCTTTTCGGGAATGCGTCGGGCGGTGTGATCAGCATCTGGACCGACGGACCGCCGCCCGACCACGTCGCTCAGGATGTGCGGGTTGAGGCAGGCGCGTTCGATCCCCGGCTCGGCCGGACGTGGTCCAAGTGGTTGTCGAGCACCCGATTCCGGGTGGGGGCGGGGAGCGGCCTGGCGAGCGTGTCGCGGCTGTCTTACAACGGCGCGCGGGACCACAGCGCGGCAGACCTCAGGAATCTGAACACCCGTTTCACGCTGCCCCTGGACAGCGCTTGGTCCTTCGCCGTGGTGGCCGACGTGGGGTGGGATCCCCGGGCCGAAAACCCCGGCGCGCTCACGCTCGACCAGCTCGCGGCCGACCCCGATCAGGCGGATTCGGCGAATGTGGCCACGCACGCCGGAAAATCGGTGACGCAGGGACAGGGGGGTGTGATGCTGCGGCGCCGGTTGGGGGGCGGGGGAGAGGCGACCTTGACGGCGTTTGGCTTCACCCGAGGCCTCAAGAACCCGCTCTCCTTCGCCTACGTGGACCTCGACCGCGTGGACTACGGTTCCCGCTTTGCCCTCACGGTGCCCCTGCCCCTGGGCACTCTGCCGCACCGGCTCACGGCGGGGTTCGACGCCCAGCGCCAGCGCGACTCCCGGCGCAACTACG
>QHTZ01000128.1 GCA_003221005.1 Gemmatimonadota bacterium | reverse complement strand
TCGCCCGGCGCGTCGCCTTGGCGAGGTACGCCGCCGGCTCCACGCCGGCCAGCTTCGCCGACTCGATGAGTGTATAGAAGAGCGCTGCCACGCGGGTCCCGCGCTCGGAGCGTGACCCGTAATGGTTCTTCCGGCCTATAGCCAGAGCGCGCAGGCCGCGTTCCACGGCGTTCGTGTCGAGGGGGATGCGGGCGTCGTCCAGGAAGCGCTCGAGTCCCTCCCAGTGCCGCAGCGTATAGCCGATCGCCTCGCCGAGCGCCGAGCGCGGCAGGACCGCCTGCGCCGTCAGCCAGGTCTTGATGCTCGCGACCACCGCGCGCGACTGCGTATCGCGCAGCCGGGCGAGCATGGCCAGCCGCTCCTCGGGCCCCACCTCGGCCGCCCGCGCCTCGATCTCGTACAGCGCGCCGATCTGCTCGATGAGCGCCGTGGCTTGCGGGTAATGCGGCTCCGCCTCGACGAAGCGGCGGCGCGCGTGGGTCCAACAGAAAGCGAGCGTGAAGGGCGGCGGGCCGTCGCGGCGCTCCGCCCGCTCGTCGCGCAGCGTCTTGTAGGCGCTGTAGCCGTCGACCACCGCGATTCCTTGATAGTCCCCGAGCACCTCGCGCGCCGCGGCTGCCGAGCGCGAGGAGCAGATTCGATACGAGATCGCCGCGGGGGAGGTCACCGACCACGCGTGCCACTTCGACGCCCCGGGCGCGCCCAGGAGCGGCCAGCGGGTCTCGTCTGCAGCGATCACGGGACTCGCGAGGACGAGCGCGTGCAGGGCCTCGGCTGTCGGCCCCAGGTGCCGGGACAGGGCATGGAGTTGGTCCCAGAGGGTCTGCGTGTCGGTCGTGAGGCCGAGGCGCGCCATCTGCCGCACCTGGCGCGCCAAGGGCAGGTGATCGGTGTACTTCGCGATCGCCACCGCGACGGCGAAGTCCACGGAGTAGCGGCCGCCGGGGAGGAGCTTCGGAGGGCCAAGCGCCGTCTCGATGCACGCGCCACACCGGCACGTGTACTTCTGGCGCTGGTGGCGCACGATCCGGAAGGAGCGCTCGACGACGTCGATCTCCTCGGCCTCCTCGTACGGGCCGGTCATCTCGCACAGCCCGCCCCCGCACTTGGGGCACGTCCGATCGGGCTCGTCGAGCGTGTGGACGACGTCGACGCGCAGCAGCTCGCGCTGGGCGCGCGGGCCGTGGCCCGCCCGCGCCGCCCGCTCGGCGTCGGGCGCGGGGCCGCCCGCGCGCCGGCGCTGCTCGGAGGACGGACCGAAGAGCGCACGGGTCCGCGCCTCGAGTTGCTCCCGAATCGCCGTGAGCTCGAGCTGGAGGGCGGCGATGGCGTCCTCACCCCGGGCGCGCGCGAGCTCCTCGGTGAGCTGGGCCAGCCGCTGGTAGAGCCGGTCGAGCTCGGCGCGCTGCAGGAGGGCCACCTGCCGCAGGCGCTCGATGTCGGTCTCGGTCTCGATCCGGATCACGCAGGACCTTGATAGCACGCGCCAAGTTAGAATGCAAGTATTCGCCCGTCGCCGGCCCGCGCGGCGCGCAGCTCGCTGCCTACCGCGTCGGGCTCGCGGGGACCAGCGGGCGCGGCACGAAGGCCGCCGGCGAGAGCTGCACGCGCTCCAGCGCCCGGGAGCCCTCGAGGAAGAGCGTGAGCTCGCTCAGCGTCAGCTCCACGCCGCTTCCGCGGCCCACCTTCCACAGGAGCGCAAAGCGCCCCTGCTCGAGCCGCTTCTGGTAGACGCACAGCCCGGTCCCGTCCCACACCAGCACCTTGGCGCGGGTGCGCGTCCGGTTCGTGAAGAGAAACAGATGTCCCGAGAGCGGGTCCTGCCCGAGCTTGCCGCTCACCAGCGCCGAGAGGCCGTCGTACCCCGCGCGCAGATCGGCCGGCTCGGGATAGGCCCACACGCGGAGCGTCCGCGTGCTGCCGATCACGCCAGCCTGCGCAAGAGCTCAGCCGTCTCTTCGATCGACAGCCCCTCGACCCGGTAGCCGCTCGGCGACCAGACCGTGAGCGTCCGCGCCGCCTCGCTCACGACGTGCACCGGTACGAGCCCGCCGGCCATGCCGTCGCACCCGGGCCCCGTGCGTGCCCAACGTCGGATCGACTCGGAGCACACCCCCAGCCGCTCGGCGATCGCGCCACAGCTCGCGCCCCCGGCCCGCTCCTCCCGAGCGTAGGCCGCGATCGCGGCGCGCAGCGCTGGCGGAACGCGTGCGCCCCGATGGCGCGGCCCCAGCGCATGGACCCGTCGTCGCAGCGTGCTCACGTCGTGCTTCATCCGCGATCCCTCCCTGGCAGAGGAACCACAGACTTGTCATGTCACGCCGGTGCTGGACCAGACGGGGCGCGGCGAGCAGTTACCAGGAAGGCAGGTCTGAGGGCGTCCTAGCGGAGCTGGATCAGTCCGACCGGGCAGATGCCCGAACGCTTCCCCACCGCCGCGCGGTGAGAGGAGGTCCGGGGGAGGACCGCACCTTGATACACCGCCGCCGTTTCATCGTCACCACCATCGCCGCGCTGCTCGCAGCGCCATTCT
>QHTZ01000027.1 GCA_003221005.1 Gemmatimonadota bacterium | reverse complement strand
GTTCGACTCTGACGCTTTCGTCATCGACTTCACGACAAGCGTGACCGCGGTCGGTATGGACCTGGTCTCGTATTCGAACGATATCTGCCAGATCACCATCTTCGGTCAGAACGCTGTGCTCCTCGGTTCTACCAGGGCGCCGTGCACCACAGTCGGCACCTTCTGGGGCCTCAGCTCGAGCGAGCTCATCTCGCGCATTCAGGTCTTTTCACCCCAGTACCAGTTCGAGGGAGTGGACAACGTCTCCTTCGGCACCGCGGCTGCCCCGCCGCCACCGCCGGTTGCCAATCCGGGCGGTCCGTATACCGGCGTCGCAGGCAGCCCGGTCCACTTCGACGGCAGCGGCTCGTCCGATCCGGGCGGTGGCACGCTGACGTACGAGTGGACCTTCGGTGACGGCACCCCGGTCGCTGGCGGGGCGACGCCCGACCATACCTACGCCCACGACGGCACCTTCACGGTCTCGCTGACCGTCTCCAATGGCACGCGGACCGGTACCGCTACAACGACGGCGACGATCGCGCCCGCCCCGGTCCCGCCCGTCGCCAAAGCGGGTGGCCCCTATAGCGGCTTCGAGGGGAACGCGGTCGAATTCGACGGCACCGCGTCGTCGGACCCGAATGGTGCGCCACTGACGTACCAGTGGAACTTCGGCGACGGCACGCTCCCGGTCGACGGCGCGCGGCCCAGCCACACCTACGCGGACAACGGCAGCTACACGGTCACACTCACCGTCTCGAACGGCAGCTTGACGAGTACGGCCACGGCGACCGCGACGATCGCCAACGTCGCGCCGAGCCTGGGTGCGATCACCGGGCTGACGTTCGATCCCGTGGAAGTCGAGACACTGTTGACGGCGGGTGCCAGCTTCACCGACCCGGGCACGCGCGACACCCACACGGGGATGATCGATTGGGGCGACGGCGCGCCATCTCTGGCCGTAGTGATCGAGTTCAATGGCTCCGGCACGCTGAGCGGCAGTCACGCGTACGCCACGCCCGGTGTCTACCTGGTGACCTTGACGGTCACCGACAAGGATGGCGCCGCGGCGCACTCGAGCTTCGAGTTCGTCGTGGTGTTCGACCCGCTGGCAGGCTTCGTCACCGGGGGCGGTTGGATCATGTCGCCGCCCGGCGCCTACGCCGCCGACCCGAGTCTGACGGGCAAGGCGACGTTCGGCTTCGTGTCCAAGTATCCCAAGGGCGCGACGGAGCCGGACGGCAACACCGAGTTTCACTTCCAGGTCGCGGCGCTGAATTTCCACAGCACGAGCTACGACTGGCTCGTGGTCGCGGGCTCGAAGGTGCAGTTCAAGGGGTCGGGGACGCTCAACGGCGCCGGGGACTACGGCTTCATGCTCACGGCCGTGGACGGCGACGTGAAGGGCGGAGACCCCGACACGTTCCGCATCAAGATCTGGGACAAGGCCACGGGAACCGTGATCTATGACAACAACATGGGCAACGGTAACGGCACCCCCGCGAGCACGATCCTGGGAGGCGGAAGCATCGTGATCCACCAGTAGACCGGGAGTTCCCTGAGCGACAGGGCGGTAGAGAATGTCTCTACCGCCCTGTTGCGTTCGTGCGACACTGCCTCGACGCGGTCAACGACGATATATAGAAGTCACGAGACGATCGCGTACACGCTGACGCGGAGGCGATATGGCTTGGGTCGCCGAGCTGAACGCAAGGCTGGGCCCGATCCAGCAGGCGATCCTCGATACGCCGGTCATCGAGGACGCCGCCGAGAACCGCCTGGTCGACGCCAAGATTCAGAATTTCCTCGTGGCCTTCTATCCGATCATCCGTGACTTCCCGCACTGGCTGCAAGTCCTGCTCGACCGTTCACCCGACTACGGCCGTGCCTTCTTTCAGGACAACATCCGCGTCGAGCGACGCCACGAAGCCATGTGGCGCGCAATGGGCGCCGGGTTCGACGTGCCGGAAGAGCGGTTTCACGGCCCCGAGCCGATGGTCCCGCAGGTGAGCGCGTTCCACAGTTACTTGACCGACATGTGTCGCGCCGCGCCGTTCGGTGCGGCGGTGTCGGCGACGAATTATGCCGTCGAGGGCGTGGCGCAGAAGATTTCCGACAAGGCGCTGCGCGGGCTCAGCAAGAACGCGAAGCTCGGACCCAAGGGACGCTGGTGGCTCGAGGAGCATGCCAAGTATGACGACGAGCACCCCGTCCAGGCCCTCGAGATCGTCAAACAGTGCGTCGCGCGAGGCGAGTCGCCGGCCATGGTGACCGAAGCCGCTGTCGAGAGCCTCACCCTCATGCGGAACGCGATAGTGGCGGCGTACGCCGCCGACATCGTTCTCGAGGCAGCCGCCAGTCGCCCGCTCAGGGCGCTTCATACAGCGTAATCGGCTTCCCCTGCAGGTATTTGTCGAACCAGTTCAGGATGTGCCGCAACCGCTCCACGCGGTGCACCGGCTTCCCCGAGCGCGACAGCTCGTGCGACTCCCCCGCGAAGCGCACCATCACCGCCGTCTTGTGCAGGTACTTGAGCGCGCGGAACATCGCCTCGCCGCCCTGCGACGGCGGGGCGCGATAGTCTTCCTCTCCCAGGATGAACATCATCGGCGTGGTGACGCTGTCCACGTAGCGCACCGGCGAGCGGTCGAGAAATTCCTGCGGGTCGTGGAACGGCGTGGACCGAAACCACGTCGGCCGGAAAAGGGCAAAGTCGGCCGTGTACCAGAAGCCGAGCCAGTCGGCGACATCGCGCTGTGACACCGCCGCCGCGAAGCGATGCGTGCGGCTCACCGCCCAGTCCGTGAGCAGCCCGCCCCCGCTCCCGCCCGTCACGCCGAGCCGCGCGCGATCGACGTAACCGCGGGCGAGCACGGAATCGACGGCGACCATCAGGTCCTTATAGTCGTCGCCGGGATACTTGTACTGGATGACGTTGCCGAACGCCTGCCCGTATGTCGTGCTCCCCCGGGGGTTGGGATAGACCACCACGTAGCCCTTGGCGGCCATCCACTGCATTTCGTGGAAGAAGATGTATCCGTACGCGGTATGCGGTCCGCCGTGAATGTTGAGGATGAGTGGATACTTCTTCCCCGCGGTGAAGCCGGGCGGCTTCAGGATCCAGGTCTCGACCTTGGTGCCGTCGAAGCTCGTGTACCAGAAATCCTCCGGCGTCACGAGCTGGAGCTTGGAAAAGAGCGAATCGTTGACGTGCGTGAGCTGGGTCAGGCGCCGCGTCTGCGCGTCGAGCGCATACACGTCGGGCAGGTGCGTCGGGTCGCCGATGGTGAGTGCGAGCGTGCGCGCGTCCGGTGTCGCGCTGTACGCGAGGACTGCGTGGTCGCCCGTGGTGAGGGGCTGGCGCGCGCCGCTGGCGACGTCGAATCGCACCAGGTTCGAGCGCCCGTGCTCGGTGGTCGCGACGATCACGGACTTGCCGTCCGGGGCCCAGACGATCGGGCTCGAGCCCTCGCCACCGCGGGGCGGCGCCTGGTCGCCCAGCACCGCGCCGCCGACGTCGAAGTCGTAGTCCGCGCTGAGATTCTTCGCCTGCCTGCCCCGCCACACGAACAGGTCCTGCTGGTTGTAGGACCGCGCGGCCGGCGGGTTGACCCAACCCCGGAACGCCACGGCGCCAGCAGGGCCGTGGCTGGCCCCGAATACGGGTCCGTCGATGTCCACGATGGTGTCCAACGATCCACCGGCCGCGGGCACTGCGTAGACATTCGCGTCCGGTGCGTAGTAATACGGCTCGGCCACGCGGTTGGAGGTGAAGTAGATGCGGGCGCCGTCGGAGCTCCACACTGGCGTCTCCTCGTCGAACGCGCCCGACGTCACCTGATGCGCTGCCTGTGGCTTGTCGCCCACCCCGGCGGGCACCGTCCGGATGTGCGCGTGCTCGGCGGGGTCGTAATAGCCCTCGTCGTCGCCACGGAACACGGCCCGCGTCACGATCCGCACGTCCTGGGGCTTCGGCGCCGCGCCGCCCTTTTCCTTCTGCGCGATCTCCTCGGGCGTAGCGGAGTTGACGAAGGCGATCGTCTTCCCATCCGGGGACCACACGGCTGGGGAGGCGCCCTTGGCGATGTCGCTGAGCTGCACCGCCTCGCCCCCCGCCATCGGAAGCAGAAACAGCTGCGCACCGTCGTCCCCGACGGGGCGGAGCAGGGCGAGCGTCCGCGAATCCGGAGACCAGCGCGGCGCGCCGTCATGCGGCCCCGCCGTGAGGCGCCGCGGCGGCGAGGCGCCGTCCGTGGCGACGGACCATATGCTCGTCTCGTAGCCGTCGTGCTTCGCGTTCACGGTGACGAGGACGTACGCCACCTGCTTCCCGTCGGGCGAGATCTGCGGACCCGCCACCCAGCGGAAGGCGAAGAGGTCAGTGTCGCTGATGGCCCGCTGCTGCGTCGCGAGCCGGGCGTGAGCGCAGCCCAGCAGCATGGCTGTCAGGGCGAGACTTCGCACGGGAGACAAACTGCCCCGCGGGCGGCCCCTTGACAACCTCCGGCACCGAGTGATACTAAACCATACGGTTAAGTATCAATGGTTCGAAACGGAACAGGAGGAGCGATGAACAGGAAACTCGGTCTCGCCACCCTGGCGCTCGCCGCCGCGTGGCTCGCCGCTCCCGCGGCGGCGCAGCAGCCGGCGCCGGAGCATCACGCGATGAAGGCCTCCAAGGGATTCAGCCAGCTCACGCCGCTCGTGGGCGAGTGGGAAGGCCAGAGTCCCGACGGCAAGGCGGTCCGCGCGTCGTATCGCATCGTCTCGGGTGGCGCGGCGCTGCTCGAAGAGCTCCGCATGGGCGCCGACCCGGAGATGGTGACCGTGTACCACCCCGACGGCGACCGCGTCGCGGTGACGCATTTCTGCAGCTCGGGGAACCAGCCGCAGATGCAAACCGCGGCGATCACGGGCGACGCGAAGCAGTTTTCGTTTGACTTCGTGCGCGCGACGAACCTCGGGAGCCCGGCCGACGGTCACATGCACCACCTGACGGTGACGCTGGTCGACAAGGATCACTTCACCGAGGAGTGGACGTGGCAGGAGGGTGGTATGGCGCACCCGGCGTTGTTCCGCTTCACGCGCAAAGGCTAGCGAGATGCGAGAGGCGAGATGCGGGGTATACGGCCTCATCCCCCATCTCGCATCCCGCCTCTCGCTCAAGGCGTCCACTGCTCCGTCGGCACATCCTGCGGCACCGGCTGGGCTCGGAGATACGTGACGATCTTCCAGATCCCGTCCGTTTCCAGGATCCCGCCATAGGCCGGCATCCCCCGCGGCCGGCCGTAGTAGATCGAGTGAAACACCTCCCCATCACCTCCGCCGTAGCGCCACCGCCCATCCACGAGACTCGGCCCCTCCCACCCCAACGCGCCGCCACCGTGACACCCGTCGCAGTTCATCGCCCGGAAGATCCGCTCGCCGTCCCCGGCCGCCTGACGGTCGCCCGCGAAGGGATTGCTGAGCGTGCCCGCGGGCGGGGCGACGCCGCCCGCGAACACGTGCGCGTCTGAGCGCACCGCGGGCGGCATGACCGCGCGGTCTGAGCGGCCGCAGGCGGCAAGGATGACAACGGCTACAGCCCGAAGATCCACACGATCCCCCCCTGGCTCGTGTGCCGCGCCAGGTTGGGCGCGAAATCGGCGGGGGGCCGCACATCCGCGGGATCGTCCGAGCGCACGTCCCCGGAGAGCAGGAACCAGTCGCCCCCGATTCCCGCATATATCGCGACGTACTGCTTCCCGTCAGGCCCGCGATACGTGATCGGACATCCCACGACGCCCGATCCGACCTTGAACTTCCACAGCACCTTGCCGCTCCTCGCGTCCGCCGCCTTGAACCAGCCATCGAGCGTGCCGTAGAACACCACGTCTCCCGCCGTCGCCACGCTGCCGCTCCACACGGGGTACGGCTCGCGGATCTCCCACACCTTGCGGCCCACGCGAGCGTCCCAGGCGATGAACGCGCCCATGTGTCCGCCGGGCCCCGCGTGGTACGGCGTGCTGGCACCGATGTAGGGCGTGCCGGCGATATGCGCCGCCGCACTCGCCTCGAAGTCCATGCACAGGTTGTTCGTCGCCACGTAGAACAGCCCCGTGCGAGGCGAGTACGCCGCCGGCGCCACGGGAGTCTTCCCGCCCTCGAGGCTCGGGCAGATGTCGCGCACGTTGCCGCGCGACGCGCCGGTGAGCCGCGTGGTGTCGACCACCGGCCGGCCGCTCGCGCGGTCCACCCGTTTCGCCCACGTGACTGTTGTGAACGGCTCGGCGACGAGCACCTCGCCCGTCACCCGGTCGAGCGTGTAGGCGAAGCCGTTCTTGTCGAAGTGAACGAGCGTCTTGCGGAGCCGGCCCTGGATCGTGAGGTCGACGAGGATCATCTCCGCGTTCGCGTCGTAATCCCAATTCTCGTGCGGCGTGAACTGATACGCCCACACGAGCGCGCCGTCTTCCGGTCGCCGGGCGAGCACGCTCGACGCCCACTTGTTGTCCCCGGGCCGCTGCTCGGCGTTGTAGGGTGCCGCGTTGCCGGTGCCGAAGTAAAGCAGGTCGAGCTCGGGGTCGTACGAGAGCCACCCCCACACCGGCACGCCGCCCGTCTGCCACGCGTCTCCCTCCCAGGTCTTGAGCGCGAGCTCCGGCCCCTTGTCGTAGAACGGCTTGAAGGCGGCCCCCGCCAGCACTGCGCTGTCCGGCCCTGCGTTGTACGCCGTCCAGATCAGGCGGCCGGTGGCGAGATCGAGCGCCTTGGCCCATCCGTGGATCCCAAACTCGCCCCCCGACGGACCGACGATGACCCGGTCCTTCACCACAAACGGCGCCATCGGGGTCGTCTCGCCGCGGGTCATGTCGGCGATCTGCGTCTTCCACAGCTCCTTGCCCGTCACGGCGTCGACCGCGACCGTGTGTCCGTCGAGCAGGTTGTACACGATCTTCCCGCCCGTATAGAACGCGCCCCGGTTGATCGCATCGCAGCAGGCGATCCCGACCGAGGTCGCGCTGACGTCCGGACGGTACTTCCACTTGAGCGGATAGCCTTCCTGGGCGAGATCGAACGCGTAGAGCACGTTCGGGAACGGGGTGACGACGTACATCGTGCCGTCCACGACGAGCGGCTGCCCCTCGTGCCCGCCCAGCACACCGGTCGAGAAGCTCCACACCGGGCGCAGCCGCGCCACGTTCGCCGCGGTGATTGCGGTGAGGGTGCTGTAACGGGTGCTGGCGTAGTTCTTCCCCGGCATCGTCCACTGGCCGTCGTCGCGCCCCTGTCCCTGGGCGCCGGCCCAGGGCAGGGACAGGAGGAGGAGGATGCGGCACGGACGCATGAAGACCCCGGCGTCGAGTGAGGAGAAGATGGCCCGCGGGGTGGACGGCTGCCAGGTCATGTCACAACTTGGAGGCATGACCGACAAGATCGTCTTCAACGGCCAGGAGTACGACGGCGTCGACGCCATGCCCGCCGACGTCCGGAAGCAGTACGAGGACGTCATGCGCCTGCTCTCGGACAGCGATCGCAGCGAGCTCGAGACGCAGGTTCAGGGTGGAATGGGTCGGAGAATCGTCAACGTGAAAACCAACGTCCGGACGCGGATCGTCGTGAACGGGAAGGAGTACAGCAGCGTCGCCGAGCTGCCGCCTGGCGTCCGCTCCGCCTACGAGCGCGCGCTCGCCGGGAAGGGCGGGGGTGGGGGCGCGCCGGCCGGTGCGCCGGACTTGGGCTCGCCTGGGCGCGTGATTCAGCCCACGCCTATCAGCGAGGACCGCGCGAGCGGTACTCTCTGGCGGATCGGGATGTGGGTCGCCGGGGCCGTACTCCTGGCGTGGTGGCTGATGCACAAGAGCTGAGCGGCAGCCGCCCAGCAAGAATCAGGAAGCCCGCGCTCCGTCGTTCGTGTATCCTCGGGCATGACCCGAGCCACGTTTTCTGCCGCCCTGCTGCTCGCCCTCTCCCTGCAACGGGGTCGCGCGGCCGCCGCCCAGCCCGTTGCCCCAGGCTCGGGCCCGAGCTTCATGTTCTTCCGCTACGCGAGTCACACCTCTTTGTCGCTGTACGGCGGCTACGGCGTGTCCTCGTGCGCGATCTCGACCAGCGAGAGTCGCTCGCGGAAGCGCGGCGCCACGATCGCCCGGACGCGCTCGGCATAGTCCCGAGCGGTGCGGAGCGGCACCACGCGCGCCGCTGCCGCGCCTTCAGTGGGGTCTGCCGCCTGGAGCGCCCGCTCGACGAACCCGAGCGCCGTTTCCTCGACCACCAACGGGTCCTCTCCCACGATGGCGGCGTCGCGCGCCACGCGATGGAGCAGGAAGGTGCGGCAATCGATGGCAGCGTGCGACGCCAGGAAGGTCGGGGTTGCCTGAGCCGCATCAGCCGGAACGTGACGCCCGACCAGCTGCCGCACGCCCTCGGGAGGCAGCACGAACAGGGTGCAGAGATCGCCGCCCTGCACCGGGTGGCTGACCCGGTAGGGCTGCCCGGGCTCGCAAAACACGGCGGTTCCCGAATCGGCGAACACGCGGTCTCGTCCGATCTGCCGCAGGTAGGCTCCCCGGCGGGTGACCGCGACGACATGACCCTGCGCCGCTTCTTCGGCGTTGCGGTCCGCGCCGCGACAGCACCAGTCTTGAATCGTGACTGTGGCGCTGCGAAACAGCACGTTCACGGCGACGCCGGGGACAGGCGGAGGCGTGCGCGGCATCATCGAGGAGCCACCCGTGCGATCGGGCGAATCAAGAGCCCGCTCGCGGACACGCGCACCTCGAACTCCGCCGGCTTCGTCGCCGCGACGAACGTCGCCGAGCCGTATTCTGCGTCCACGAGCGGCGCCAGCAGCTTGAACCGCCGCACCGTGTCGAACACGTTGACCGGCTTCGGCCGGGCGACCGAGTACACGGTTCGCGGCCGGCTCCGCTCCTCGGCCACGGTGTTGTAGCGGCCCGCGACCCGGTCGAGCTCGTAGGCGGTGTGCAGCCCCACGAGGTTGACCAGGGAGTGCCACTTCAGGATGTGCGCGTCCACGTAGAATGCGTCGCCCGCGAAATCGTACATGGCCAGGCGTCCATCGCGCAGCCGGATCGTCGCGCGAAACCGCTGCGACCCGATCGGCTCGGTGGAGACCGTGGCCGCGACCTCTTCGTACGTCAACGCCCGGTACCCCTGCATGCCGACAGCGGCCAGCCCGGCGAGCGCCGCGGCGGCCAGGCACAGTAGCCCGATCGCATACGAGACGACGCTCGAGCCCCAGTGGCCGCGCCGGCGCACG
>QHTZ01000082.1:46486-90596 GCA_003221005.1 Gemmatimonadota bacterium | reverse complement strand
CGGGCGTTGTAAATCTCGCCGTTGCACACCATCCAGATGGCGCCGTCGGGGCTCTGGAACGGCTGGTCGCCCGTGGTCAGGTCCATGATGGCGAGCCGCCGCGCCCCCAGCTGCGCGCTCTCATGGCCGACGATGCGCTCGCCATCCGGGCCACGGTGCGCGAGCGTCGCGGCCATCGCGTGCAGGCAGTCCGGGTGCCGCAGTGGCTTCCCGTTGAGGGAGACGGCGCCGAAGATGCCGCACATTACGTCTCCTCCCCCCTCCACCTCTCCGCGCGCATTACCTCACCCCCTGACCCCCTCTCCGCGATGCGGAGAGGGGGAACGAGTGGGAGTGAGGAGACACGGCCCGTAGGCGGCGTAGTGACCGTCGTCCAGGAGCAGCGGCAGCGTGGCGAGCCCGTCCCGCGCCTCGCGATAATCCGAGCGCGCGACGAACACCGTGGGCGCATCGCAGTGCGTCAGGACGGTCCTCCAGGAGTCGGGCGGCTGGAGCGGGGAATCGGGGATAGCCCGGTAGCGGTCCTGGTAAGCGGCGATGTAGTTGCTCGTGAGCTCTCCGGCGCCGGCAGTCGCAACGGTGACGGTGCGGTTCAGGTAGAACGGCAGTGACGGCGGATACGCTGCAACCCCGAGGACTCGGCCGCTGTTCCCGAGCACCGGCTGGATCGCGGCCGCGAGCCGGGCGGCCGAGCGATCGTCTCCGACCGTGCGGAGGACCGTGGCGCCGGCGAAGGGAAGCAGCAATACGGGGATCGCGTACGCGAGCGCGCCGAGCTCCAGAGAGCCCCGGCGCGCCGCGGCGGCGAGGGTCGAGGCCGACGCGAGCAGCGCGACGCCGAGCGCCGTGGCTGCCGGCGGGATGGCGAGCCGCTCCGCCGTCGTGAGAGGCACCGCCGCGAACAGGCGTCCCGGCAGTACGATGAACAGGGCGCCCAGAGCAGTCGCGAGCGCCACGTACGGTCGCCACGCGATCCGCGGGCCCTCGCTCGCCAGGTGGCGCGCGGCCGCGAGCGCGAGCGCCGGCATGAGCGGCAGGACGTACTGCGGCAGCTTCGAGTGATTGAGCGTGAACAGCACCAGCGGGGCGAGCACCCAGGCCGCGAGCCAAATCGGCTCCCGTACCGCGGGCTCGCGGCGCGCCGTCCACGTTGCTCGCCACCGGTCCAGCCGCGCGCACGCGGGAACGATCCAGGGGAATGCGCCGACCGCAACGATCGGCAGGTAGAACCAGAACGGGGCGGTCCGATGAAACCGCGCCGTCGTGAAGCGCTCGAACGTCTCGCGCACGAACACGTACGCCGGGAACTCGGGGAATCGGTGCGACACCGCGAAAAACCAGGGCAGGCACAGTCCCGCGAACAGCGCGACGCCGGGGAGCGATGCCAGGCGCCTGAGGGACGTGCCGGTGGCGAGCGCATAGACGGCCATCGCGACGAGGGGGAGCGCGAGCGCCACCGGCCCCTTGGTGAGCGCTCCCACGCCCATGGCTGCCCACGCGAGCGCGGTCCGCTCCTCGAACATGCAGATCATCGCGGCGGTGGTGCAGAGTGTGAGGGTGCTGTCGAAGATGGCGGTATGCGCGTAGGCGAGGGTGAACGGCATGGTCGCGCAGGCCAGGCCGGCGACCCATCCGGCGTTGGGTCCCCAGCGCCGGCGGGCGAACCACGTGAGCAGCGCGATCGTGGCCAGGGTGGAAACGTAGGCCGGGAATCGCGCCGCCGTCTCGGTTGGGCCGAGCGCCTCCATCAGCGCGGCGGAGGCGGCGAAGTACACGATCGGCTTGTCGAGGTAGGGCAGCCCGTCGAGATGGGGGATCAGGTAGTCGTTGGAGCTGGCCATCTCGCGCGCCACCTCGGCGTTCCGACCCTCGTCGGGATCGAGGAGGCGGTACCCTGAGAGATTCCAGCTGAGCGTCAGCGCGGCCGCGCAGAGGAGCGCGGGGAGGCCGCGAGGGGCGGGCACCGGTCGTCAGTGCAGCGCTGGCCCGCCTGGGCCCGGCGCCGGCGTGGGCAGCTGCGAGACCGTGACCGGCACAGACGCCTGCTTCTCGCCGTCGATGGTGATCACAAACTGGTACATGCCGGGGTGCGGAAACGGCACGTCGAAGACGAGAATCGCACCGGCCTCGATCTCAGTGACGCCGGCCGGGGGCTCGGCGAACGTCACGTTACCCGAGCCGCCGAGGATCTCCGCGTCCTGCTCGTCCTGAAGGCGGATCTGGACGGCGTGCTCTCCCACCTCGGTGCGCTTCCCCTTGAGCCGCAGCACGAGGTGGAGCCGCGGGTGCATCGCCGGGAACTGCTGCACCCAGATGTGCTGAAAGATGCCGAGGACGGAGAGCTTGCCGGCCTGGTCGACGAGGGCGTAATCGGCGATGACGGCGAAGTCGAGGTGCACTCAGGTCACGCGCAAGGACTTGATCTCGTCGTTCGGCGCGATGGCGTTCACGACCTCCAGGCCCTTCGTCACCTGTCCGAATACGGTGTGGACGCCGTCGAGGTGCCGCTGTGGCGAGTGACAGATGAAGAACTGGCTGCCGCCGGTGTCCTTTCCCGCGTGCGCCATGGAAAGCGTTCCGGCTACATGCTTGTGCGTGTTCCGCTGCGTCTCGCACTTGATGGTGTAGCCCGGCCCCCCGGTCCCGACCGGCCCCTTCCCGGTCTTGGAGTAGGGGTCACCGCCCTGGATCATGAAGTTCGCGATCACGCGATGGAATTTGGTGCCGTTGTAGAACCCCGAGTTCGCGAGCTTCTCGAAATTGGCGACGGTGTTCGGCACCTCGTCAGCGAACAGCTCAGCTTCGATCGCGCCCTTGGTCGTTTCGAAGACCGCCTTCTTGTTCGGCATTCCCCGTATCCGTGGATGGGTGGCCCGGCGCCGCCGCGCCGGAGGACGTTGAATGTAGCTATCGCAGCAGGTCGGCGAGCGCCGCCGCGGTGGCGACGGGGAGCGAGCACGTCGTGCCGACGCACACGACCGCAGCCGGCTGCTCGGCGATCTCGCGCACCACGACCTTGCGCGGCCGATAGGTCTGGAGCGCAAGCAGGTGCATGGCGCACGCCGGTCCGTCGCCGCGAGGCCCGGACACCGTGATTCGCGTGATCGGCTGCACCGCCCAGTCCACCGCGCGCGCTAGCGTCGCGCCATGGAGCGACAGCTGCGGCACGGCGCCGGCGAACGCTTGGAGCTGGCGGTCGAGCAAGGTCCGCCACTCCGCATCGTCCGTCAGCGCCCAGAGGCGTGCGAGCACCAGCGCCGCGACGCCGTTCCCGGACGGGGTGGGAGCGTCCTGCACCGGCCGCGCCCGCGTCGCGAGGTAGGCGGCTCCCCCACGGTCACGCGCCACGTCGAAGAATCCTCCGGCCGCGTCATCCCAGTGGGCGCGCGCGCAGTAGCGCACGACGGCGATCGCGCCGGTGAGCCACGTGCGTTCCCCCGTCGCCTCGTATGCGTCGAGGAAGGCCGCAGCCGCGTGGACGTTATCGTCGAGCATGCCGCGCGGCTCGGTGCGGCCGATGACGTGGCTCATGCCGCTTCCCTCGTCCCACGACTCGTTCCATATGCGCTCGAGCACCTTGAGCGCCAGCGCGTTGCACTCGGGACGGTCGAGCACCGCGCCAGCGTGCAGGAACGCCGAGGCGAGCATCGCGTTCCAGTTGACATAGGGCGTGGTGTCCACGTAGGGGCGCGGGCGGCGATCGCGCACCACCTTGAGCGTCCGCAACGCGTCCTTCAGGATGGGCCACTCGTCGTCGCCCGCGGGGTCGTGCGCCCACCACAGGACGTTTTTCTCCGGGTTGTGGTGCATCTCGCCCTGGTCTTCGACGTCGAACACTCGACGGGCGACACGGAACGCCACATCCGGCAAGGCCTGTCTGAGCTCCTGGCGGGTCCATGTCCAATAGTCGCCGTCGTCGCCTGGTGCTACGTCGGCGTCCTGCGAGGTGAAACAAGCTCCCTTCTCAACGTCCGAGAGCACCTCGAGCACCCAGTCGACTATCCCCTGTGCCACCTGCTTGAAGAGCGGCGTGCCGAGCGCGGCGTACCCGTCCAGGTAGGCGTGCAGCAGAGCGGCGTTGTCGTATGCCATCTTCTCGAAGTGAGGTACGATCCAGCGCTCGTCCACCGAGTAGCGGTGGAAGCCGCCACCCACGTGGTCGTGAATGCCGCCGTGCGCCATCCCGGTGAGCGTCTTCTCCACCACGTCGCGCATCCAGTCGGCGCCCTCGTCGTGCCAGCGGGCGAGCAGGAATTGCACCGCGCCCGGATGCGGGAACTTGGGCGCCGTGCCGAAGCCGCCGAAGCGGATGTCGAACGCCCGCGCCATCTGGTCCGCCGCCTGCGCCAGCAGGTCGGCGGCGACCTCGCCGCGTTGCGCCTCGTCGAGCGATTCGGTGACGTGCCGGCGGATCGCCGCGGCGCTCTCGGCGACTTTGTCCCGTTGCTGCCGGTAGATGCCGGCTACCTGCTTCAGGACCGATATGAAGCCGGGGCGCCCGTACGGATTGTCCTCGGGAGGGAAATAGGTGCCGCCGAAGAAGACTTCGCCTTCGGGGGTGAGAAACGCCGTGAGGGGCCAGCCACCCTGCCCGGTGAGCGCCTGCACGGCGCGCTGATAGCGGGCGTCGACGTCGGGGCGCTCGTCGCGATCCACCTTGATGCACACGAAGTCCTCGTTCAGGACCCGCGCCACCTCCGGGCTCTCGTAGGATTCGCCGTCCATCACGTGGCACCAGTGGCACCACACGGCGCCGATGTCGAGGAGGATCGGCTTGTCCTGGGCGCGGGCCTGCTGGAACACCGCGTCGCCCCACGGATGCCAGTGGACCGGTTGATGGGCGGCGGACTTGAGGTAGGCGGAGGGTTCGGACGCGAGCGCGTTGGGCATTCAGGGTGTGGACATCGTGAGGTAGCCGAGCGCTGTGCGCGTCAAGAGTTCCGTCCCGATCACGAGCGACTCCTCGTCGATGTCGAACGTGGGGCTGTGGTGTGGGGACGCTTTACCGGCGCGGGGCGCCGAGCCGACGAACGCGAAGCACCCCGGCACCTGCGCCAGGAAAAACGACATGTCCTCCCCGCCCATCGTGCGGACGCCGCTCGCCACTTTACCCTTCCCGACGATGTCCGCCGCGGCGTCGGCCATGACGCGGGTCATGCGCTCGTCGTTGACGGTGGGTTTGCACAGGCGGCGGTAGCGCACCTCGGCGGATCCGCCGAACGCGCCGGCGATCCCCTTGACGGTCTCTTCGAGCAGCTGCGGCGCCTCGTCATAGAACTTCCCGCCGAACGTGCGCACGGTGCCGCGCAGGTCGGCGCGGCCGGGAATCACGTTGAAGGCGTGGCCGGCGGCGAGCTGCGTGACCGACACGACGCCCTCCTCGAAGGGATTGCGGCGGCGGCTGATGAGACTCTGGAGCCCGGTGACGACGTGCGCCGCGATCAGCACCGGGTCAACGGTCTGGTGCGGGGCCGCCGCGTGCCCGCCGCGGCCCAGGATCGTGATCTCGAACTCATCTACCGACGCCATCACCGGTCCCGGCATCACGCCGATCGTGCCCACGGGGAGGTCGTTCCACAGGTGGATGCCGAAGGCGGCGTCCACGCGCGGCGCCTCGAGCACGCCGGCCGCGATCATCGCCTGCGCCCCGGCCGCGATCTCCTCGGCGGGCTGGAACGCGAGCTTGACGACGCCGCCTCCCGGGAGGCGGGCCGCGTGGAGCCGCCGCGCCACCTCGAGCCCGATCGCGACGTGCCCGTCGTGGCCGCACGCGTGCATCTTCCCCGGCTGCCGGGAGCGGTAGGGGACGTCAGTCGCCTCCTCCACCGGCAGCGCGTCCATGTCAGCTCGCAGCATCACGCAGCGTCCGGAGCCCCCGCCCCCGTCCAGCAGCCCCACGACGCCCGTGCGCCCCACCTGCGTCGTGACCGCGTACCCCAGGGCGCGCAGCCGGTCCGCAACGAGCGCACCGGTGCGCGTTTCCTCGAACCCCAGCTCGGGGTGTTGGTGCAGGTCGCGGCGGGTGGAGATGAGCGCCGAGCGGTCGACGGGGGGGAGCGTCGTCATAAGGCGTTGTACGTCGCTACGTCGCTACGTTGTACGAGGTTCGCGAGGCCCATTCGTAGAACGTAACGACGTAGCGACGGGTAACGCATCATCACACCCTCGAAGACGGGCACCACCGGTTCACCACGCACTCTCCGCACTTCGGCCGCCGGGCGATGCACACGCGGCGCCCGTGCAGGATGAGCGTGTGCGAGAACCACGTCCACTTGTCGCGCGGCACCAACTCCATCAAGTCCTGCTCGATCTTCTCCGGCGCCGTCTCCCGCGTGAGGCCGAGCAGCGTAGTGAGACGATGGACGTGGGTGTCCACCACGATCCCCTCGTTCTTCCCGAACCACGTGCCGAGCACCACGTTCGCGGTCTTGCGACCGACGCCGGGCAGCTGGACGAGGGCCTCCATCGTGTCGGGCACTTTCCCGTCGTGGCGCTCGACCAGCGCCTGCGCCATTCCGATGATGGATTTGGTCTTGTTGCGGAAGAACCCAGTGCTGTGGATCTCCTGCTCGAGCACCTGCGGGTTTGCGGCCGCGTAATCCCCCGCGCTGCGATACTTCGCGAACAGCGCGGGCGTGACCATGTTCACGCGCGCGTCCGTCGACTGGGCGGAGAGAATCGTGGCGACGAGCAGCTCGAGCGCGCCCGCGTGCTGCAGGGCGCACGTCGCCTCCGGGTACGCCTGCTCCAGGCGAGCGATGATCTTGCGGACCCGCGCCTTCTTTGCGGCGGGGGTTTCCCGTGTCCGGCGGCGCGGTTGAGTCTTGGTAGCCATGACTTGAGGGAACGTTAGCTCTTGGGCAAGAACCCGTCGAGCGCGCGCACGAATTTCTCCGTTGCCTCGACGTGCGGCGCGTGGCCCGTCGGCAGCTCGATTACCGGCGCCTGGAGCAGAGCGGCGAGCTCGCGTGCCGCCTCGATCGGCATCGGGTCGAACAAGCCCTGGATCACCCGAGATGCGAGATGCGGGATGCGGGATGGGAGAACCTTGAGCTGCGGGCGCAGGTCGTAGTCACCCAGGCTGTCCCATACAGCCTGCTGGGTGCGGGCGGTCACCCGAAAGGGGGTCATGCGGATCGCGACAGTGGGATCGCGAAAGTACCCGGCCACTGAGAGCGCGAACGCCTGGCGTCGGTACTGTTCCGGGTCGCTCGTGCGGAGCGGCGACGTCTGGAGGGCCGCGCGCGCCTCCGCGATCCGTGGATCGGCCATCCGCTCCGCCAGGCGGCGCTCGAACTCCCGGCGCCACTTGGCGGTGGCGGGGGCGCTGGAGACGAGCGCGAGCCGGGCCACCCGGTCGGGGTGCTCGAGCGCATACAACAGGGCCAGCAGCCCGCCCCAGGAGTAAGCGAGCAGGGTCAGTTGATCGAGCGCCCAGTGACTCCGCAGGGCGTCCAGGTCTGCGACGTGCTCTCGCCACCCCACGGGCGTTTCGCGGCTCACCGGAGAGCGCCCGCCGCCTCGCTGGTCGTAATACAGCAGCGTGCGACCGCGGGCGAGCAGATCGTATTGGGGGAGGAGATAGTCGTGGTGGGCCCCCGGCCCACCGTGCAGGACGACGACCGATGGCCCCGTCCCCGCACGGCGCGTAAAGAGACGGACGCCGTTCACGGCGAGCATCGACTCGGGCGTCAAACTTGCGGGCTCCCCGGATGCTCGCGCGACTGATACTGTACACGATCCATGGACCTGGGTCTCTCGAAACCCGTACGCGCCATCAAGGCGCTCGCGCCGCCGTTCGGGCTGCGCGGCTTCGGGCCGGCCGATGTCGTGATCCTCGCGCTGGTCGCGGGGGCGGCCGGGGCCGTCGTGGTGTTCGCCCGGGAATTCGAGGCCCCGTTCCTCCAGGCTGTCCAGATCGACCTGCGGGCGGCGGCCGTGCCGAAGTATACGCTGTACTCGCTGATGCGCGGCGTGCTCGCGCTCTCCGTGTCGTTTCTGTTCGCGTTGCTGTTTGGGTATGCGGCCGCGCGGTCCCGCGCCGCGGAGCGGCTGCTGCTGCCGGTGCTCGACATTCTCCAGAGCATCCCGGTGCTGGGATTCTTGCCGGGGCTCGTGCTGGGACTGGTCGCGCTGTTCCCGTACCGCAACGTGGGCCTCGAGCTGGCCGCGATCGTGATGATCTTCACGGCGCAAGCGTGGAACCTAGCGCTGTCCTTTTACAACTCCCTCAAGAGTCTGCCCGATTCGTTGCGGGACGCGTCCAAGATGGCGGGGTGGTCCCCGGCTCGACGGTTTCGCGAGCTCGAGCTCCCGGCCGCGGCCCAGGGGCTCGTCTGGAACGGGATGCTATCGATGGCGGGAGGGTGGTTCTTCCTGATGGTCAACGAGGCGTTCCGCCTGGGTGACCGCGACTACCGGCTGCCGGGCATCGGGTCCTACATGAGCGTCGCACTCGACCAGCGCAACGTGACGGCGATGGGCCAGGCGATCCTCGCCATGGTGGTGATGATCGTGGCAGTGGACCAGCTGTTGTGGCGGCCGCTGGCGCGCTTGCCGCGGCGGGCGGCGGTGCTGCGCCGGCGGGCGTATCGGAGCGCCCTGCGGGCCGCCGGCCCGTTGCAGCGACCGCTGCAGCGCCCGCTCCAGTTCGCACGACCGGTCCTCACGCTGCACCGGCGAGTGGCTTTCGGCCATCCGGCGGTGGTAGGGACGGGCGTCGCGGCGTTGGTCGTGGCGGTGCTCGCGGGCGGCGGGTGGGGGTTGTGGCATCTGGTCCTGCTGCTGCGCCAGCTCGGGCCGCGCGACTGGGGCCGCCTGGCGGGCGCTTCGGGTCTCACGTTCGCGCGGGTGATGGCGGCGGTGGCGCTGTCCACCGCGTGGGCGCTCCCCGTCGGCGTCCTCATCGGGCGGTCGCCCCGCGTCTCGCAGGCGCTCCAGCCCGTGATCCAGGTGGTGGCGTCGTTTCCCGCGCCGATGCTGTTTCCGATCGTCATCCTGTCGCTCGAGCGGGTCGGGATCGGGCTCGGCATCGGGGCCGTCGCTCTCATGGTGTTGTCGGGGCAGTGGTACATTCTGTTCAACGTGATCTCCGCCGTGTCCGCGGTCCCGGAGCAGCTCAAGGACGCAACCGCGGTGTTCCGCCTCCCGGCGCTCGCGACCTGGCGCGCGTTGTACGTCCCCGCGGCGTTCCCCGCCCTCGTGACGGGGTGGGTGACGGCGGCGGGGGGTGCGTGGAACGGTTCGATCGTCGCCGAATACATCGAGGCCGGCGGCACTCTGCAGACGACGACCGGGCTGGGGAGTCTGATCAGCGTCGCCACCGCGCGGGCGAACTACCCGTTGCTGGCCGGTGGCATCACCCTCATGAGTCTCATCGTCGTGGGATGGAACCGCTTCGTCTGGCGCCAAATGATGCGCCTCGCGCAATCGCGCTACACCCTGGCCCAGTGATCGATCAGGTCCTGCTCGAAGCCCGGCAGGTGAGCCAGCGGTTCCGGCAGCCGAACGGCCAGGTGCTGGAGGCGTTGCGCAACGTCAGTCTCGCGGTGCGCACGCAGGAAGTCGTGGCTCTCGTCGGCCCCTCGGGGTGCGGCAAGAGCACGCTGTTGCGCCTGCTCGCGGGACTGGCGCGACCGGCCGCAGGGGCCGTGTTCTATCGGGGCCAGCCGCTCGACGGAATCCTCGCTTCCGCGGCTATGGTGTTTCAGTCGTTCGCCCTGCTGCCGTGGTTCACCGTCACGGAGAACGTGGGGATGGGTCTGGAGGCCCGCGGCATGGCCGGCGCCGCGCGGCGCGACGCGGTGGCGCGCGCCATCAACCTGGTGGGGCTCGACGGGTTCGAGCACGCCTACCCTCGCGAGCTGTCCGGGGGGATGAAGCAACGGGTGGGGTTCGCGCGGGCGCTCGCCGTCGCTCCCGAGATCCTGCTGATGGACGAGCCGTTCGGGGCGCTCGATCCCCTCACGGCCGAGAACCTACGCAGCCAGGTGGTGGACCTGTGGCGCGATCCCGCCACGGGCGTGAACACGCTCATCGTGGTCACCCACAGCGTCGAGGAAGCGGTGTTCCTCGCGAGCCGGATCGTCGTCTTCGGGACGAACCCCGGGCACATCCGCGAGGAGCTGGCGAACCCGCTGCCGTATCCACGCCGCGAGCGGAGCCCCGAGTTCGAGCAGATGGTCGAGCGCCTGCACGCGATCCTCACGGCGACCCTGCTCCCCGAGCCGGAGCCGCAGCCCGCCTCCGCGCCGCAGCGGCTGGTGCCGTTCCCGCGCGTGCATGTCGCGGAGGTGACGGGGTTGCTCGACCACCTGCTGACGCGCCCCGACGGGCGCGGCGAGGTGTTCCATCTGGCGGAAGATCTGGGAGTGGATTACGACCGCATGACCGCTGTCACGCGGGCGGCGGAGCAGCTGGGGTGGGTGGTCACCCCGGGCGAGACGGTGCAGCTCACCGCGGCGGGCCGCGAGGTGATGTCAGGGGACGACGCGGCGCGCAAGGCGGCCACGCGCGCGCGGCTGCGGCAGCACCCCCTGTTTGCCCGGGTGCTCGCGATGCTCAAGGAGGAGCTCGAGGAAGGTGCCGAGCCTGCGGAGGTCGAGGACGAGGATGTCGTATCGGACCTCACGATCCATTTCCCGTTCATCCCGGCGGAGCAGCTGTTTGCGACCATCATCGAATGGGGGCGCTACGCCGAAGTGCTCGATCACGACCCGACGGCGGGGCGGGTGACCCTGATGGAGGGGGCGTGAGGCTACAGCAACACCGCCAGGGCGTCCGCCACCTGCTTCACGGCCCCGTGCTCGCCATCGGAGAAGCCGGCCGGGACGTCTGAGTCCACGTCGAGCTGGCCGAGGATCGTCGCACCCCGCCTGATCAGGACCACCAGCTCGGACCGCGTATCGAGGTTGCAGGCCAGGTAATTCTCAATCGTCGTGACATCGGGGATGTTTTGATCCCGCCCGGTCGCGACCGCGGTGCCGCAAACCCCGGTGCCGACGGGGATGCGAACGTGCTCGGTCGCCCGTCCGGCATGGGCCTCGAGCACGAGCGCGTCGCCTTCGAGCATGTAGGCGTATACCGACGTGAACGGCGCTCCCCAGGCGCGGATACGCTCGCAGGCGAGCTGGAGCAGCTTGGCCCGCGAGGCGTCGTGCAGGTGCGCGGCGCGCAGCGCGCGCACGAGGCCCCGGACGTCGCGGGTCGCGCTCACGACCCTCGCTTGCCCAGCACCGCCGTGATCTGCACCGTCTGGTCGCCGCGCTTCACCGCGATGACGACCGTGTCCCCCGGCTGGTGACTGCGCAGGGCGTCGGTCATGTCGTACAGATTGGCGACGACCTTCGTGCCGATCGCCGTGATGATGTCGCCCCCCTGGAGTCCCGCCCGCTCCGCGGGGCTCGCCGCGCGCACGCCGGTGAGGCGCACGCCGCCGGGCGTCCCCGCCATGTCGGGGATGGTGCCCAGGTAGGCGCCGTAGCCCGAGCCCGCGGTCGCGGAGGCCGGCGGCGCGGCGTCCACGAAAGTCAGCGGCCCCGGACGGTTGGCGAGGGTCCAGGCCACTTCCGCCACGAACGCCGCCACCCGCGCGAGGCCCGTGGCGTTGATCTTCTCCCAGTCGTCGGTGCTGCGGTGGTAGTCCTCGTGCAGGCCCGTGAAGAACTGGAGCACCGGCCGTTTCACGGCGAAGAACGAGGCGACGTCAGTCGCCTGCCAGCCGTCGCCCGACGCATTCAGGTCGAAGCGCCGCGCCTCGGTCTGGTTCAGCGAGTCGAGCAGCGCCGGGAACTCCTTCGCCGTCGCGGCCCCGAGCGCCGCTAGGCGCTCGTCGCGCAGGCGCCCCACCATGTCCATGTTCAACATCGCGTAGATCGAATCGACCGGCTCCACGAGTGGGTGCTTCACGAAGTAATCCGAGCCGAGGTCGCCTAGCTCCTCGCCCGAGAACGCGATGAATACGATGGTGCGGGCCGGATGCCGTCCTCGCAGGACGCGAGCCACTTCGAGCAGCGCTGCCACTCCAGAAGCGTTGTCGTCCGCGCCGTTATGCACGCGGCCCGTGCTGTCGGGGTCCAGGGCGCCGAATCCGCCGTACCCGAGGTGGTCGTAGTGGGCCCCCACGACGATGACCTCGCCAGACAGAGCCCGTGACCTTCCCGGAAGCAGGCCGACCACGTTTTTCGTCGCCGTGCCACCCAGCTTGGTGTGCAGCACGGCCGGCGCGTCCGCCGAGATGGTGAACGGCTGAAAAAAGGCGCGGTCGGCGCCTGCGGGCTTGAGCCCCGCGCGCGCGAACCCATCGGCGATGTAGCGCGCGGCTTCCTCGATTCCCTTGGTTCCGACGCCGCGCCCCTCGCGTGCGTCGTCGGCGAGGTATCGCACGTCGGCGAGCACGCGCCGCGCGACGGGGGAAAGCGTGTCCTGAGCGACGAGCGCGGCGGCGCACAGCAGGCTTGTCACGAGCATGACGCTATATCTATCGCTGCCCACTCGGTGATGGAAGCAACGTTGCCCGTGCCTAGGCGCGGGGCCTAAATTCCCGGTCCGATGCCATCCCCTGAGTCCCTGGCCGCGCAACTGGCACGCTGCGTCGAGCTGTTCCGCGACGCCGGCGCGAAGGAGGCGCAGAAGGCCGAGTTTCGGACGCTGCTCGGTCTGCTGCGGCAGGAGGGCCTGAGCCTCCGGGATGATGGAGTGCGTCTGCTCGTGAACGGCGCGCCGGTGGACGGGTCGGCGCTCGGGTCCCTGGTGCACCGGCTGGCGTTGCACAACATCGGTGAGATCACGGTGCCGCATGCGCCGCTGCCAACGGAGGTGTTCGCCCTGGTCACCGCGCTCGCCGAGCAGCCCGGCGCGGACGACATCCCGACCCGGCTCCGGGCGTCGGGCGTCACGCGCGTGAGCGTCGCGGTGGGGCCGGTCACGCCGCCCGATGCGCCCGGGGCCTCTCCCAGTGCCCCTCCTCCTCCCCCGTCCCCCCGCTCGCGGCTCGGGACGGAAGGCATCCTGCGCGGCGACCCGATGACCGACATCGCGTCGCCTGAGCAGCGCGTGCCCGGCGTGCCGCTCGTCACCTACGACCCTCCGCCGCCCCCGGAGGAAACCTCGCTCCCGGCCACGGGCAGCGCTCCACCGTCGGACGCGCTTCCCGCGCCCGCTTCCCCCGCTCCGCCCGGTCCCCCCGCGCCCCCCGCTCCCGCGCGTCCTTCCGCTGGTCCGCCGCCAGCTGCGGCCGCGCCTGCACCCGCGCCGCCGTCCGCTCCGCCCCCGCCCCCTGTGGCCCCCGCGCCCCCCGCGGCTCCCCCGCCGAAGCGCGGCGCATCTACCGCGGCCGCGGCCCCGGCCGGCGCTCCCACGGACCCGCTCCAGGAGCTGGCACGCAATCCGCAGGGCCCCAACGTGGGCGACGTCCTCGCCGTGCTGGGCCGGCAGCTCGAGAACGCGATGAGCGCCAATCGCTTCGAGCAGGCCCTCGCGATCGCCGCCGCGATCGTTAAGCAGGAGGCCCGCGTGACGGATGCGAGCGCGCGGCGCAATTACGGCATCGCCCTGCGGCGCATGTACACCAAGGCACTGCTCAAGGGGTTCATCCACTTGATGGCCGCCCCCGCCCACCGAGCGGAGGCGATCGTCGCGCTCCGTCGTGGCGGAGCGGAAGCCGTAGAGCTGCTGCTCGATCGCTTGATTGCCGCCCGCGACATGGGTGAGCGCCGCGCGGCGTTCGATGCCCTGCGACAGATGAAGGAAGGAACGGACCAATTAGTCCAGAAGCTCGATCACAAGGACTGGTTCGTGGTGCGCAACGTGGCGGAGCTGATCGGCGAGCTGGGGATGGAAGAGGCCGTGCCGGCGCTTTCCCGCCTGCTCGACCACCGGGAGGAGCGCGTGCGGAAGGCGGCGGCGCTCGCGCTCGCGAAGCTCGGCTCGGGGAGCGCGGCCGAGGCGCTGCGCCGCGCGCTGCGGGACAAGTCGCCGGAGGTGCGGATGCAGGTCGCGCTGGGTGTGGGAGGCCGGCGCTCGAATGCGCTCGCGATGCCGCTGGTCGTGGCCATCGATGGCGAGAAGGACGAGGCGGTGCAGCGCGAGCTCGTCCTCGCGCTCGGGCGGATCGGGACGCCCGACGCCGTCCAGGCGCTGATCAAGGTTGCGCAGCCCACGGGCCGGTTGTTCGGCCGCAAGCCTGTAGCCCTGCGCGTCGCCGCGGTCGAGGCGCTCCGCCTCGCCGCGACCGCCCCCGCGGTCGGAACACTCGAGGGACTGCAAGGTGACGCCGAGCGTCAGGTGGGCGCCGCCGCCCGCGAAGCGCTCCTGGAGCTCAAGAAGCGGAAATCCGACCCCCGGGGCCGGGCCCCGGGATAGTCCTACCAGCCCGCCAGTCAGCGGCCGGGGCTACTGGGGAACGAAGCTGGTGCCGGGCGCGAGCCGGCGGGCAAACGCCGCGCACAGCCGTGCCGCCCGCTCCAAATCCTCGACCGCGACCATCTCGTTGGGGCTGTGCATGTAGCGGTTGGGGACGCTCACGAGACCGGTCGGAATGCCGCGCAGGGCGTTGTAGATCGCGTCGGCATCGGTGCCCGTGTCGTGCGGCGCCGCCTGGATGCTGTAGGGGATCTTTTCCGCCTCGGCGCACTCCACCAGCAGGTCGAACACGACGGGGCTTACTGCGGAGCCGCGCGACAGCGCGGGTCCGCCCCCGAGCTTATGCTCACCGGCGCGCTTCTTTTCCGCGCCCGGGTAATCGGTGGCGTGGGTCACGTCCACGACGAGCGCGACCTGGGGGTCGATGCCGACCGCGCTGGTGCGCGCGCCGCCGCCCGCCCACGCGATCTCCTCCCGCGTAGTTGCCACGGCAAAGACGCCGGCGTGCTTGGGGCGGTCGGAGCCGAGCAGCCGCAATGCCTCCGCGACGACGTAGGCACCGATGCGGTTGTCGATGGCGCGGGAGACGACCCTGCCGTTCGGAAACTCCTGCACGCCCGCGTCGAGCACGCCCGCGTCCCCGACCCGCACGCGCTCGAGCGCTTCCGCGCGGTTGGCGACTCCGATGTCGATCCACAGGTCGGAGATTTTCGAGACCTTGTCCATGTCCTCGCGTTTCATCAGGTGCACCGCCTGCTTCCCGATCACCCCGCGCACAGGGCCCTTCGGGCCCGCGAGCACCACCCGCTGCCCGACGAGCACCTGCGAGTCCCAGCCGCCGATGCCCGCGAAGTAGAGGTAGCCGTCGTCGTCCACGTGGGTGACTTGCAGGCCGATCTCGTCGATGTGCCCGGCGAGCATCAACCGGGGCTTGCCCTTCGGGTTCACGACGCCGACGGAGTTGCCGTGGACGTCCGCGCTCACCTCGTCCGCGAACTGCTTGACCTCCTCGCGCCACAGGCGGGCCGGCGCGGTCTCGAACCCGGACGGGCCGGGGGCGTCGAGTAATCGCTTCAGAAATCCCAACGTGGCATGCGTCATCGTCTCCTCCGCAATTCGTCCACGGCGCGTCAACTCCGGATCACCTGCCCCAGCAGCTCCGCCGCGTCCAAGAGGCGCGGCCCGGGGCGGGAAGTATACGCGTTGCCGTCGAGAAACTCGACGCGCCGGGCAAGCAGCGCGCGCGCGTCGGGATCGCTGATGAGCGCCAGCTCCTGCCGCGCGCGGGCCACGTCGAAGCCGCACAGCGCGATGATCACGAGGTCCGGCGCGAGCGCTGCGAGCTCCCGCCACGAGCGAGCCCGCGACGGCATCCCGGCGGCGTTGCCCACGTCTTCCCCACCGGCGAGGGTGACCAGCTCCGGGACCCAGTGGCCGGCGACGTAGGGTGGGTCGATCCATTCGAGCACCAGCACCCGCGGACGCGTGGGCGGGACGGACGCCTTGAGGCGTCGCAGCCGGTAGTGCAGTCCGGCGACGACCTCCTCGGCTTCGTCGGGCAGCCCGATCGCCTCGCCGACTCTCCAGATGTCGAGGAATACGTCGGCGAGGGTGTGGGGGTGCAGCGTCACGACCCACGGAGTCGGCTGCAGCGATGTCACCACGCGCTCCAACGCCGGTTCCGCCACCGCGCACACGTCGCACAGCGACTGTCCGATGAGCACGTCGGGCCGCAGCCGGGCGAGCGTGGGGATGTCCACCTCCACGGGTGAGGCGCCGGACCGCTTGGCAGCGGCCATCTGGCGGTCGATCTCCCGCGAGGGAAGCGCGGCGTCGACGTGCGTGTGAGTCACGCGCGGCAGGCCATTCACCTCGGGAGGGAAGTCGCACTCGTGCGACACCCCCACGAGCAAACCGGCTCCTCCGATCGCCGCCACGATCTCCGTGGCCGCCGGGAGGAGCGAGGCCACGCGCATGGCTCAGGTCTTCCGCAAACCGACCCGGTAGAGCAGCGCGCCCAGTACTGCGAAGAGGAGCAGCGCGATGAGGTTGGAGGTGGCGAAGCCCCCGAGGGCGTGGTACAGGCCGACCGTGTCCGCGAGCCAATCCGCGCTCCCCTTGGCGCCGGCGATCGCGGCCACGGCGATCCCGGCGATGGCGCCACCGGCGATGAGCCCGCTCGCGAACAACACGCCGGGCCCGGACTCGATCTCCGCGAGCGAGCGCTGCTGGGAGGCCACCCGGCGCTCGACCAGCCACCGGATCACGCCGCCCGTGAACATGCCGGCCGATGTGGACAGCGGCAGGTACACGCCGACCGCTACCGGCAGCGCCTGGACGCCCATCAACTCGATGCCGATGGAGAGGAACACACCGATGAGGACCAGTCCCCATGGCAGGCGCCGCGTCAGGATGCCGTCGGTGATGAGGGCCATCAGGGTCGCCTTCGGGGAGTCGAGGCGCTTGAGCTCGCGGCCCTGAAACTCGTGGATGCGTCCGCCGATGCCCGGGTCCACCACGTACCGGATCTCGCGCGAGACCGGGTCCACGAGATATTTCCCCGGCGGCACACCGTTCGTCTCGGCGTACACGCGCACGATCGGGTAGGACGCGGAGTCGATTCTGGGACTGCCGCCGACGTGGAACCGGGACATCGACTCGTTCAGCACGACGACGTTGCCGTCCTCCGTGCGGCCGCTCGCGGGCGCCGTGAAGCCCGCCCGCGCTTCGGGGACCTCGTACTGGTACGACTGGTTGAGGAACGTGAGCGTCCAGCCGACGGCCAGGGCGGAGGCGAGCGCCCCCACCAGGATCGCGATCTGCTGGCGCCGGGGAGTGGCCCCCACGAGGAAGCCGGTTTTCAGGTCCTGCGAGGTGTTGCCACCGTTCGCCGCCGCTACCGCGATGACGCAGGCGAGGGAGATCGCGCGCACGCGGTCGTCGATCTGGGTCCATCCCAAGAGCAGGAAGATGAACGAGATCGCGATCAGCGAGGCGATCGTCATCCCCGACACGGGGTTCGCCGAGCTGCCGATCTGCCCGCAGATCCGCGACGACACGGTGGTGAAGATGAAGCCGAACACGATGATGAGCACCGCGCCCAGCAGGTTCACGCCAATCTGCGGGAGAAACGCCAGCACGACCGCGAGGCCAAGCGAGCCGAACACGGTGATCGTGATCGGCAGGTCATCCTCCGTGCGCAGCCGCTCGACGACCGCCTGGCCCACGCGGCTCGCCTTCAGGTCGGCGAGGCCGGCCTGGAAGGAGCTCACGATGATCGGGAAGGCGCGCGCCATGGCGATGATCCCGGCCGTCGCCACCGCGCCGGCGCCGATGTAGAACACGAACGCGGCTCGGATCTCACCCGCCGACATCTCCGTGATGAGCTTGGTTGCGGGGTACATCGGCGTCGTCATCGCCGCGCCGAACAATTTGATCGTCGGCATCAGCACGACGTAGGCGAGGCAGCCGCCCGCGAACAGGTATCCGGCGATGCGCGGCCCGATGATGTAGCCCACCCCCATCAGCTCGGGCCCCACCTCCATCCG
This sequence comes from Gemmatimonadota bacterium, assembly GCA_003221005.1. GTDB lineage: Bacteria > Gemmatimonadota > Gemmatimonadetes > Gemmatimonadales > GWC2-71-9 > AG25. The sequence continues at coordinate 72,687 of QHTZ01000082.1, read as the reverse complement.
CACTTCGGCGCCCTGGAACCACCGCAACACTTTGTTCGGATACTCCTGCCACAGCTTCAGCGCCGTCATCAGGAACTTGTAGACGAACGCGATCCCGAACGCCTGGAACACGGTCTTCGCGTGCACGCCCCCCTTCTCGCCGGCGATCAGCACTTCGGCGCAGGCGGTGCCCTCGGGGTAGGGCAGGTTGCCGTGCTCCTTCACGATGAGGGCGCGCCGCAGCGGAATCATCATGAGGATGCCCATCAGCCCGCCCGCGAGGGCGAGGATGGCCACGCGCTCGATGTCGAGGTCGTAGCCCATGAGGAGGATCGCTGGGATCGTGAACACCACGCCCGCCGAGACGGAGTCGGCGGCCGAGCCCGTGGTCTGCACGATGTTGTTCTCGAGGATCGTGGCGCGCCCCAGGGCGCGGAAGATCGTGATCGAGAGGACGGCGATGGGGATCGAGGCGGAGACCGTGAGGCCGATCTTGAGCGCGAGATAGACGTTCGAGGCGCCGAAGACGAGTCCCAGGATCGAACCGAGGACCAGGGACCGCGCGGTCAGCTCGGCGGGCGACTGGGACGCCGGAATGTAGGGCTGGTGGTCGGCCATAGGGCGGGGAATGTGAAGCTGGGCGGTTAGGGGCGGTAGGGGCGGACAGGGGCGGTAGGGTGCGGACCGCCACCTAGCGCCTCTACCGCCCCTGACCGCCTCCTACGGCCTTCAGTCTCTCCCCCGCCTCCCGCAGCTGCTCCTCCGTCTTGCAGAAGGCGAACCGCACCAGCGTTCGGCCCAGCTCCGGTCTACTGTAGAAGCTCGAGCCCGGCACGGGCGCCACGCCCGCCTCGCAGGTCAGCCAGCGCGCGAACTCGTCGTCCGGCAGGTCGGAGAGGGCCGCGAAGTCGGCGAGGATGTAGTAGGCGCCCTGCGGCGGCTCGCACCGGAACCCCGCCCGCACGAGCGCCGCGTGCATCACGTCGCGCCGTGCACGGTACTCGCGCGCCAGGGTGGCGTAGTAGTCCGGGCCCAGGGTCTCAAGGCCCACGGCGACGGCCTCCTGCAGCGGCGCAGGCGCGCCGACCGTGAGGAAATCATGCACCTTGCGGATCGCGTCCGTGGCCCGCTGCGGCGCCACGATGGTGCCGATGCGCCACCCGGTCACGCTGAACGTCTTGGAGGCGCCGCTGATGGTGACGGTCCGCTCGCGCATCCCGTCGAGTGTGGCGATGGGGATGTGCTTCCCTTCGTAATAGATGTGCTCGTAGATCTCGTCGGTCACGGCGTACGCGTCATGGCGCCGGCACAGCTCGGCGATCCCCTCGAGCTCGTGGCGCGCGAGCACGCGGCCGGTCGGGTTGTTGGGCGAGCAGACGATGACGGCGCGCGTGCGCGCGGAGAACGCGGCCGCGAGGCGGTCGAGGTCCAGCTCCCGCCCGGCGGCGATCGGCACGTACACCGGTCGCGCCTCGCACAAGATCGCGTCAGGCCCATAATTCTCGTAAAACGGCTCGAACACGATGACCTCGTCACCCGGGTCCACCAGCGCGAGCAGGGCGGACGCCATCGCCTCGGTCGCGCCGCACGTCACGACGATCTCGCTTTCGGGGTCGACCGTCATCCCGTACCACTCGGTGTACTTGCGGGCGAGGGCGTCACGCAGCCGCTTGGTGCCCCACGTGATGGCGTACTGGTTCACGTCGTCGCGGATGGCGCGCGCCGCGGCCTCCTTCAGGACGTCGGGGGCGGGGAAGTTGGGGAACCCTTGCGCCAGGTTGATCGCGCCGTGCTCGTTCGCGAGCCGGGTCATGCCGCGGATGACGGATTCGGTGAAGCCGTGGGTGCGGTGAGCGGTGTGCATGAACCACAAAATGCGTCAAGGGGAGGCGTCCAGGTAAGGCGTCGAGAAACGGCGTCGAGAAGAGTACTACGTCTTCCCTCGACGTCTCTTCTCGCGTCCTTTCCTGGACGGTTTTCTTGTTTTACATCTTCAATTTCACGTCGATATCCACCAAAACCGCGCTGGGCGCTTGCAGGAACACCACGCGATCCTCGGTGCGGTGGATGACCATCCTCACGGGCGGCCCCTTCCCCTTGCCGCGCCCCCGGTTCCCGGCGCGATACCAGACGATGACGTCCCGTCCGCCGTTCTCGACCCGTACGACCTCGTACCCCCGTTTCACCAGCACTTCGCGGGTGACTACCAGGGCGCGATCGTTCGTGACCGCGTATTTCTTGGGTCCTTTCCCCTGCGCCCCGACTGGCATGGAACAGACGACCAGCAGGGCCATGGCGAGTGCATAATACGTGCGGCGCATCGGCTCCTCCCTTCGGTAATCGAGTGACCCATACCGCCCCTTGCCGCCATTGCCGCCCTACTTGAGCAGTAATTTCGCGATCGTATGCAGCTGCATGTTGCTCGTGCCTTCGTAGATCGTGCCGATCTTCGCGTCGCGGTAGAACTTCTCCACGGGGTACTCCTTGGTGTACCCGTACCCCCCGAACAGCTCTACGGCGAGTGACGTGACCCGCTCCGCCACCTGTGAAGCGAACAGCTTCGCCATCGCCGCCTGCATCGTGTACGGCTCGCCCGCGTCCTCGAGCCGTGCCGCGTTGTATACCATGAGCCGTGCGGCCTCGAGCTCCGTCGCCGCCTGCGCCAGCTGGAATTGCACCCCCTGGAACTCGGCGATCGGGTGACCGAACTGCTGCCGCTCGCGCACGTACGTGAGCGTCGCGGTGAGCGCCCCCCGCGCCACGCCGATCATCTGCGCTCCGATCCCGATACGCCCCGTGTTGAGCGTCTCGATCGCGACCTTGTACCCCTTGCCCACCTCGCCGATGACGTTCCCGCCCGGCACCGCGCATTGATCGAGGATCAGCTCCGTGGTGCTCGACGCGCGGATGCCGAGCTTGTCTTCCCGTTTCCCGACCGCAAAGCCCTTGAAGCCGCGCTCCACCGCGAACGCCGTAATGCCCTTGTAGCCGAGGGAGAAGTCGACGTTGGCGAAGATGACGTGCAGCCCGGCCTCCGCGCCATTCGTGATCCACAGCTTGCGGCCGTCGAGGATCCAGCGGTCTCCCTGGCGGGTGGCCTTGGTTTGCAGACCGAACGCGTCGGATCCGGAGGCGGGCTCGGAGAGCGCGTAGGCGCCGACGCAGTCGGTGGCGAGGCGGGGGAGGTAGCGCCGCTTCAGGTCGTCGCTCGCCCACTTGAGTAACAGCGCGTTGACGAGGGTGTTCTGGACGTCAACGAAGATCGCGGTGGACGCGTCGACCGCGGACAGCTCCTCGACGGCGAGGACGCTCATCAGGAGGTTCCCGCCGGCGCCGCCGTACTGCTCGCCGATCTCGATCCCCATGAGGCCGAGCTCGAAGAATTTCGCGAGCAGCGCGGGATCGAGCGCCGCGGCCCGCTCCATCGCCGCCACGCGCGGTCGCACCTCCCGCTCGGCAAAGTCGCGCACCGTGTGACGGAAGAGCTCTTCTTCTTCCGTCAGCTTGGTCAGAGGAGCCGCGGTGACCAGCTCGGGCATCGTGGTCGGAATCTACCGGTCTTTCGCCCTGCGCACGAACTTGAGCCCCGACCACGTTGCATCCACGGCGCACACTTTCACGTCCACGAGCCCGTGCGCGAGGCCGATCTCCCGTACCACGTTCTCCGTCAGATCGGTCGCCACCCCGGAGCTTCCCTTCGGCCACGAGACCCACAGGGCCCCGGCGGGGGCGAGGGCGCGCGCTAGCATGGCAAAGCGCGCGGCGAGGGCGCGGCGCCCCGTCGCGAAATGGTGGATGAAGGCGAGCGCGGCGCGGCGGCCGGTGAGCCGGGTGGCGATGCGGGCTCCCGCGGGCAACGGCCGCAGCAGCGCGCGATAATGCGCCGGCGCCGCGAGAGCAGTGACCGTCATCCCAGGCTTGATACCGAGCTTCAGGGCGAGCGCCTTGCCCGAGTACCCGGCCGTGGTCAGCGCAGCGCGTCCCCGAGGAAGGCGAGCGTCAGCGCCCACGCCTGAGACGCCGCGCTGGCATGGAAGTTCGGCCGGGCGTCGCAGAAGAACGCATGGTCTGCCTCCGAGAAAACCACGTTCACGAACGGCTTTCCCGCCGTTGCGAGGGCGTCCACCACCGCGCGGCGCTGCGGGGGCGGGATATGCTTGTCGCGCCCGCCCCAGAAGAACAGCACCGGCGCCTGCGCCCGCGGCGCGCGGTCGAGCAGCGCCGGCGCGATCCCGCCCCCGTAGAACGCGACGGCGGCCCGGAGCGCGACCGTCGTCGTGGCGGCGATGAACGACACCCGCCCACCCATGCAGTAGCCCACGCACGCGAGCCGGCGTGGGTCGATCTGGCGGGCGGCTGCGAGCCACCCGTGGGCCGCGCGGATGTCGGCTTCGAGCCCGGCAACCGTGAGCGCCTGCATGTGCTGTTCGACGCTGGAGAACGCCGCGTAGTCGCCCTCAAAACCAGCCGGCGCCGTGCGGTGGAACAGCTCGGGCGCGATCGCCACGTATCCCGCGCGGGCGAAGCGCCCGGCTACGTCCTTGATGTGCGCGTTCACCCCGTAGGCTTCCTGAAAAACGAGGAGGCCGGGATGCGGGCCGCCGCCCTGCGGTCGCGCGACGTGGGCCCGCATGCGTGTGCCGTCCGCGACCGCGAGGTCGATGGTTTCTGTTCGCACGGTACCGCCGGGCCTAACTCAGTCGGCGGGCGCGGCGTGCGGGGCGGGGTGGCGGCGCCGGAACAGATTGCGCAGCGACACACCCTCGAGCCGCCGCTGCAGCTCGTCCAGGTAGGTGTAGATCACCGGTGTCACGTAGAGGGTGATGAGCTGGGAGAACGCGAGCCCGCCCACCACCGCGATGCCGAGCGGGCGGCGTGACTCGGAGCCGACGCCCACGCCGAGGGCGATCGGCAGGGTCCCCATGAGCGCGGCCATCGTGGTCATCATGATCGGCCGGAACCGGATGCTGCACGCCTGCAAAATCGCGTCGCGAGCCGATTTGCCCTCCGAGCGCTGCGCCTCCAGCGCGAAGTCGATCATCATGATACCGTTCTTCTTCACGAGCCCTACGAGCATGATCACGCCCACGAACGCGTAGACGCTCAGATCCACACGGAAGATCAAGAGCGTCAACAGCGCGCCGAACCCCGCGAACGGCAGCGCCGAAAGGATCGTGAGGGGGTGGATGAAGCTCTCGTACAGAATCCCCAGCACCATGTAGATCACGAACACGGCGAGGATCAACAGCAGCAACAGGCCCGCCTGGCTCGACTGGAACGCCTGGGCGGTGCCCGAAAAGCTCGTGGTGATGCTGGACGGCAGCACCTGCCGCGCGATCCGCTGCACCTGCGCGACGGCCGTCCCGATCGCCACTCCCGGCCGCAGGTCGAACGAGATCGTGACCGAGGGCAGCTGCCCCGAGTGGTTCACGGTGAGCGGGCCGACGCTCGACGTCAGGGTGGCGAGCGAGGCGAGCGGCACCAGCGTGCCGGTCCGCGAGCGGATGTAGAGCAGGCTCAGCGCCGACAGATCCTGCTGGTACTGGGGGAGCAGCTCCATCACGACCCAGTATTGATTGGTCGCGGTGTAAATCGTGGAGACCTGGCCCGAGCCGTACGCGTCGTACAGCGCTTCCTCGACCTGCTGCGCCGTGACCCCGAGGGCGGCGGCCCGGTCCCGGTTGATCGTCACCGTCGCCTGCGGGTTCGAGATCTGCAGGTCGCTCGTGACGTTCACCAGGTCCGGCAGCTTGGCGAGCTCGGCCCTCAGTCGAGTCGCGTTGTCGTATAACCCGATCCGGTCCGGACTCTGCAGCGTGTACTGGTACAGGCTCTTGGTGCGGCGGCCGCCGATCTGGATTGGCGGCGGGTTCTGGAGGAACACCTGGATGCCGGGGATGCCGGCGAGCTTGCGATTGAAGTAGCGGATCAGCTCGTCCACGCTCATGTCGCGCTGGGAGCGGGGCTTGAGCTGCATGAAGACGCGCCCCTGGTTGATCTGGCCGCCACCCAGGAACGACATCGTGGCGTCCACGTTGGGATCCTGCTGCAACACGGCCATGATCTGCAGCTGGTGTTGGACCAGGTCGTCGAACGACGTTCCCTGGACCGTCTCCGTCGTCCCGAAAATCTGGGAGTTGTCTTCGCTCGGCAGGAACCCCTTGGGGACAACCACGAACAGCACGATCGTGCCGAGCAGCACCACGGCTGAGAAGGCGAGCGCGGCGCGTCGCCGCTCCATCACCCAGATGAGGCTGTTCTCATACCAGCGCAGCACCTTCTCGTAGACCCGCTCGGACTTCTCGTAGAACCTCCCGTGCTGCGCCTCACGCGGCGGCCGGAGGAACCGGCTGCACAGCATCGGCGTCAGGCTCAGCGAGACGACACCGGACACGAGAATGGCCGAGCCGATGGTGACCGCGAACTCGTGGAACAACCGTCCGACGATCCCGCCCATGAACAGCACGGGGATGAACACCGCGGCGAGGGACAGGGTCATCGACAGGATCGTGAACCCCACCTCGCGCGATCCGGCGAACGCCGCCTCGCGTGGGGCCGACCCCTTCTCCATGTGACGGACGATGTTTTCGAGCATGACGATGGCGTCGTCGACCACGAACCCCACAGACAGTGTGAGCGCCATCATCGAGAGGTTGTCGAGGCTGTAGTCGAGCGCGTACATCACCGCGAACGTGCCCACGAGCGAGAACGGCAGCGCGAGGCTCGGGATGACCGTAGCCGACAGGTTGCGGAGGAAGAGGAAGATGACCAGCACGACGAGCGCCAGCGTCAGGAACAGCGTGAACTGCACGTCGTGCAGGGACGCGAGAATCGACACAGACCGGTCCGAGCGCAGCTGCAGGTCCACCGAGGCGGGGAGCAGCTGCTTGAGGCTCTCCATGACGGTGCGCACGCGGGCCGCAACCGCCACGGTATTGGTCCCCGGCTGGCGCTGGATGGCGAGCACGATCGCGCGGCTGCCGTTAAACCAGGCAGCGCTCTTGTTGTCCTGCACGTCGTCCAGCACCTGCCCCAGATCCTGGAGCCGCACCGGCGCGCCGTTGCGGTAGGCGATCACGAGGGGCCGGAACGCCGCGGCATCCTGGAGCTGCCCGTTCGCCTGCACGGTGTAGGCGCGATGCGGCCCCCACAGAATACCGGTCGGCAGGTTCACGTTGCCGGCCGCGACGCCGTCCGCCACTTCGTCGATCCCGATGGCGCGTGTGGCCAGGGCCTTGGGATCGAGTTGGATGCGCACCGCGTACTTGGCGGCGCCGTACACGTTGACCTGCGCCACGCCGTCGACGGTGGAGAGACGCTGCGCGATGAACGTCTCCGCGTACTCGTCCAGCGCCGACAGCGACAGTGTGCTCGAGCTCAAGGCGTAGTAGATGATCGGCTGGTCGGCGGGGTTCACCTTCTGGTACGAGGGGGGAACGATGCCGGTGGGCAGCTGACGCAGGGTCTTGGAGATCGCCGCCTGGACGTCTTGCGCCGCGGCGTCGATGCTGCGGTCCAGGGTGAACTGCAGCGTGATGGTCGTACTGCCCAGGCTCGACGCCGACGTCATCTGGTCGACGCCGGCGATCGTGGAGAACTGCTTTTCGAGCGGCGTCGCCACGGCCGACGCCATCGTCTCCGGGCTCGCCCCGGGGAGGCTCGCGCTCACGGTGATCGTCGGGAAGTCCACGTTCGGGAGGTTGCTCACCGACAGCAGCCGGTACGCCATCAGCCCGAAGACGAGGATGCCCGTCATGACGAGCGTCGTCATCACGGGCCGTTTGATGAACAGCTCGGACAGGCTCACTTGTCGGCCTCCACTTCCCCTCCGGCGCCGGTCCCCCCCTTTACATCGACTAACGCCCCGGAGACAAGACGGAGCTGGCCGTCGGTCACGACCTGGTCCCCGACGTGCACGCCCGCCCCCTGCGTGAGGATCGCGTACTGCCCCGTGGTGCGTTCGACGGTGACGGGCTGCGACTGCGCCTTGCCGTCCTGGTTCACGACGAACACGTAGGTCCCCTGCTGACCCGTCATCACCGCTTGCGTCGGCACGACGAGCGCGCTGTCCTCAACGTACAGCTGCAGCCGCACGCTCAGGAACTCGCCCGGCCAGAGCGCGTTGTCCCGGTTTGAGAACTCCGCCTTCAGGAGCACGGTGCCCGTCGTCGTGTCTACGCTGTTGTCGACGAACGTGAGCGTGCCGGCACTGAAGGTCGTGTCCTCCTTGGAGGGGCTCACGAGCACGGGAAGGCGATTGCGGCGGTACCGCTGAATGTCCGGGAGGTTCTGCTGCGGCAGCGCGAAGCGCACCAGGATCGGATGGATCTGGTTGATCACGACGAGCGGCTCAGCGGAATTCGCGCGCACCAGGTTGCCCTCGCGCAGGAGCAGGCGTCCGGTGCGCCCGGAGATGGGTGCGCGGATCGCCGCCCACTCGAGGTTGAGCTGGGCCGTGGCGACCCCCCCCGAGTCAGCCCGCACCGTCGCGCCGAGGGCGTCGGCGTTGGCGCGCTTCTCGTCGTAGTCCTGTTTGGTGACGTAGTCCTGCTTTACCAGCTCGGCGTAGCGATCCGCCTCGAGCCGGGCGTTCGCCGCTTGGGCTTGGTCCCGGGCGAGCATCCCTTTCGCCTGCTCGAGCGCCGCCTGGAACGGCCGTGGGTCGATCTGGAACAGCACCTGTCCCGCCGCGACCTCGTCCCCCTCATGGAAGGTCACCTGCGTGAGCACGCCGGTCACCTGCGCTTGCACCTCCACGGTCTGCCGCGGCTCGACCGTGCCCGTCGCGAGCAGCTCGAAGGGCACGGCGCGCTGCGCCGCATGGGCGATCGTTACGGGGACGTGGGAAGGGCCGCCGGTGCCCCGCCGGCCGCAGCCGAGCGCGAGGAGCAGAGCCGACGTGAGAGCGGCGGTCGTGCGCGTCATCTATCGCATTCCCGTGGTGTCGGGTTGGACGTGCAGCGGGCTGCCTCCGTCGAGGCCGAGGATGCCGGCATCGTGAGCCAGTTGCCCGAGCGCGACATACCATGAGAAGCGCGCCTGGATCGACTGTGCGCGCGCGTCCGCCAGTGCCCCCTCGGCCGTCAGGAGATCGAGCAGGCTTCCCGCTCCGGCCCGGTAACGGCCCAGCGCCACTTGCTCCGACTGGGTGGCGCTCGCCAGCAGGTCGCTGCTGGTGCGCACCCGCTGGGTCGCGGTCCGGAGTTCGTAGTAGGCATTGAACACCTGGTAGATCACCTGCTGTTCCAGCCCCCGCTGCTGCTGCGCCGCGGCCTGCGCGGCGGCGGCTGCGGCCTTCACGTTGTAAATCTGCGACCACCCCGAGAACAAGGGGATTTGAAGGGTAAGCGTGGCCGTGTAGCTGTTGCCGGAGGTCGGGTTGTTGAAGAAGTACGTCTCCCCGTCGGTCCCGCCTACCGTGAGTGCGGGCAGCGCCTGCGAGCGCGCCACGCTCACACGGGCTTGCGCGGCGCGCACCTGAGCGCGGGCAGCCGCCAGGTCGGGGCGCTCCCGCACCGCGCGCTCGATGAGGGCGTCCACGCTGTCCGTGATCCCGAGGGGAAGGGTCGTGTCGGATGGCAGCCCAATGTCATAGGGGATGTTCGCGGGGAGGCCCATCGAGAGCGCCAGGGCCCCGCGCGCCGTCTGCAGCTGACCCTGGGTCGATTCCAGCGCGAGCTGCGCCTGGGAGAGGGCGGTCTTGGCCTGGAGCACGTCGGCGATCGTGGCGAGCCCCACCTGATGCCGCTGGTTCGCGGCGTCGAGGTTGGTCTGCGCCTCTTTCAGCGTCGTCTGCTGCGCCGCGAGCAGCGCCTTCGTGCCCAGGTACTGGAAGTACGCCTGCTCGACCGCGAGGACGACGTTCTGCACCGTCGCGTTGTGCGTCCAGTTGGCGGCGAGCAGCGCCTCGCGCGCCTCGCCGATCGAGCCCGAGCGGCCGCCGAAGTCGAACAGCAGCCACGAGAGGTTGAGCGTGGGGCCGTAGAACTGCTGCTGCACGGCCGACCGGCCGCCGGTGGGCGCCGTCTTGATCGCGGTGGCGGTGCCGTCGAGCGAGATCGTCGGGTAATATTGGCCCTTGGCGGCGCCGTACGTCGCCGCAGCGGCCCGCGCCTGCGCCCACGAGACGCTCGTGGCGGTGTTGTTGCGCAGCGCGATGTCGATGACGTCCGCGAGCTTGAGCTGCTGCACCCGTTGAGCGAGGTCGGGCGGGAGGGCCGGGAGTGGTGCGGGAGCCGACGCGGCCTCGCGCTGGGGTGGCGGTGTCCAGAACACGTTGGGCGCAGGGGCCGTGCCGGCGACGCCGGCGACACCGGGCGGGTTGCCGAAGCAGCCGAGCAGGAGTCCCGCGAGGGCGACGCAGGCCAGCGATGTGGTCTTCATGCTCTTACGTTGCGGCGGTGCGGGGGCAAAGGGAATACCACGCGGCCGTCTGGCGCATCTCCATGATACGCATGAAGCTTAGCAATGTTGGCGCGAGGAGTGTGCCCAACTCACCACGGAGATGTCGTGGCAGAGCCTCATGAGGACGCCGTCCGCATCGACAAGTGGCTGTGGGCTGCCCGGATGTTCAAGACGCGGGCGCTCGCCGCCGACGCGATCGCCAGCGGCAAGGTGCAGGTGAACGGCGCGCGGGCGAAGCGGGCGAAGTTGCTCCACATCGGTGACCATGTCCGCGTGCGCCACGGCCCGTACGAGTACCAGCTGACCGTCCGGGCGCTCTCCGAGCGACGCGGGCCCGCGGTGGACGCGGCGCGCCTGTACGAAGAGGATCCCGAAGGGAAACGGGGCCGCGAGACGCTCGCTGCCCAGCTCAAGCTCCTGCCCGCGGCCGCGTATCGGGGTAAGGGCCGACCGACAAAGAAGCAGCGCCGCGACATCGAGCGCTGGAAGGAGGGGCAGTAGGCCCGACCTCAGGCGTTCGATCGATTACGACGCCGCACGGCAGGACCCTCACCGCGCCCGGTGACCGTCCTCCCGGCACGTGGCGCTACTCCTCACACGTGGCGCTCGTGCTCTCAGGTGGCGGGGCCCACGCCGCCTACCAGGTAGGCGTGCTTGCAGGACTCGCGGAGCGTCTGCCTGGGCTTGAGTTCCCCATCCTGACGGGCGTGTCCGCCGGCGCTATCAACACGAGCTACCTCGCCGCGCAACTGGGACCGTTCCCAGACGCGGTCGAGCTCCTCCGCTCGGAGTGGACCCGCCTTACCGCCGACCGGATCTATCGCATCCGTCCAGCCCACCTGGCTGGGTCTGCGATGCGGTTGGTGTGGCACGGGGTGATCGGAAGGGGCCACGGCGAACCAACCCTGCGTGGGCTCGTGGACACCCAGCCGCTGCGCGAGTTCCTCGGGAAGAGCGTGGACCTCCGCGGGATCGACTTCAACATCGCCGCGGGGCGGCTGCGGGCTGTGGCTCTGAGCGCGACGTCGTACACGACCGCGCGCTCCGTGACGTTCGTGCACGCAGCCGACGAGGTGCCGGTTTGGGAGCGCGCCCAGCGGGTCGCCGTACGCGATCGCCTCACGATCGAGCACGTGATGGCGTCGGCGGCGCTGCCGATCATCTTCCCCGCGGTCCGCGTGGGCGACGAGTTCTACGGCGACGGCAGCGTGAGTCACCTCGCCCCGCTCGCGCCGGCGCTGCACCTCGGCGCGCGCGCCATCGTGGCGATTGGGCCGCCGCGGATCGGCGCGGGAGCCCGCGAGCCCGCGAACCGCGCGTACCCGAGCGTGGCGGAGGTGATCGGACTGCTGTTCCGCGCGGTCTTCTTGGACACGCTCGAGGCCGATGCGGAGCGACTCGAGCGGGTGAACCGCACCCTCGCCGCCTTCCCACCGGGCCAGCCGGCGCCCGATGGGCTGCGGCCGGTCGAGCTGCTCATGATCCGCCCCTCTCGGGAGCTGGGCAATCTCGCGTCTGGCCAGGATGTGCTGCTGCCTCCGCTGATACGTTTCGTGATCCGCGCCATCGGCGGCCAGCGCGCCGCGGCGTCCGAGTTCCTCGGGCACTTCCTGTTTCACCCGACGTACACGTCCCGACTCGTGGAGCTGGGCTACGCCGACGTTGCCGCGCAGTGGCCCGCGATCGAGCGATTTTTCGAGAAGCTGCAGCGGGCCGAGTAGGCCGGCTCATCTATGCGGCCGCGGGCGTCCGCTCGCTGACGATCGGATTCACGGGCGTCGCCTTTGGCCTATTTCTGGCGGCGCTCGGGCTGGGCGCCGCGCAGCTCGGCGCGGTTGTCGCGCTCGGCCTCGCCGGAAACGCGGCGGGAACGGCGCTCGTGGCGACGTACGGGGACGGTCTGGGACGACGCCGCGCGCTGCTGCTCGTGAGCGCCCTCTCGACGGTGGGACTCGCGGTGGTCGCAGTCGCCGCGCGCCCCGCGGTGCTCGGCGTCGCCGCCTGCCTCGGGATGGTGAACGGCATGGGGCGCGACCGGGGGCCGGCGCAGACCGTGGACCAAAGCGTCCTCGCCGGACTGGTCGAGGCGACGGCCCGCACGGTGGTCTTCACCCGCTACACCTTCGTGCAAGACGTCTCGGGCGCGCTCGGCAGCCTCGCGGCGGCCATTCCTGCGGTGCTGGCCACACACTTCGGACTCGCCGCGGTCCCTGCGTACCGGTGGACCTTCTGCGGCGCGGCACTGTTGTCTCTCGCACCGATCGCCCTGTATTCGCGCGTGACGGAGCCTGCGCCGCCCGCGCTGCAGCCAGCCGGAGGTCCGGGGCTCGGGCCGGACAGCCGCCGCCGCGTCGCGGGGCTTGCGGGCCTGTTCGCGCTCGACAGCCTGGGAGGCGGATTCCTCGCCGGCTCCATTCTGTCCTACTGGTTCTTCCGGCGTTACGGGCTGGGCGGCGAGGCGCTCGGCCCCGTGTTCTTCACCGCCCGCGTCCTCAACGCCGTCTCGTACATCGCTGCCGAGGCGCTGGCCCGTCGCTTCGGGCTGATCCGCACCATGGTGTTCACGCACCTGCCGTCGAGCGCCCTGCTGCTCGCACTCCCCTTTGTCGCGGCTCCTTGGCTCGCGATCGCGCTGTTCCTCGCGCGCGAGAGCCTCGTGCAGATGGACGTCCCAGCGCGCCAGTCGTACGTGGCCGCTGTCACAGCGCCCGGGGAGCGCACCTTCGCGCTGGGCGTGACCAGCCTCGCGCGCAACGCCGGTTGGGCTACGGGACCAGGGTTCGCGGGCGCCGCGATCGCGACGCTCGGGCTCTCGGCGCCGCTCTGGGCGGGCGCCGGCTTGAAGATGGTGTACGACGTGGCACTGTACGTCTCGTATCGGCGCGTGCGACCACCAGAGGAGGGCTAGGCTGCGCCGCGGCGGCGCAACCGCTTGAGCAGCTGGATCTGCCCCGCATGATAGAGATCGTGTGAGGCGATGCCGTAAATCGTCGCGGCGTTCGTCCAGCGAGAGCGCCATGCCCGCGCGCCCAACCGGGACGCGGGGAACCGCGCGATCACGCTGCGCAGCAGGAGATGCTCCTTCTTGAGGAGGGCCACGTCCCGCCGCCACGCGCGCTCGTCGGGGCGCGGGGGAAGCGGGAACCAGTTCGACCCGGGTCGGGGGAACGACAGCTCCGGGTCGCGCAGCAGCCGGCGGCGCACGATGTACTTCCAGTACGCGGTGTGGAGCACGATCTCCCAGACGTTGTGCCGCCCGCGGCCGGGTCGCCACAGCGCCTCCGCGACTCGCACGCCCCGCAGCGATCCCCACAATGGCGTGCCGTGCCACGCGGCGCGATCGAACGCTTGGTCGTACAGCGCGAGCAGGTGCGGCATCGTGGCTGGCTTCGGCAGGCGGTCCCCTCCAGTGGACGCTACTTTGAAGCTATGCGTCCCGCGCTCGTCGTGCTCGCGCTCCTGGCTGCGCTCATCGCGGCCCCGCTCCTGATCGGATCGCTGCTACCGCGCGACCACGTGGCGACGAGCGCGGTCACGCTGCGCCAGCCGCCGGGCACAGTCTGGACCGTCGTGCGCGACTTGGGCGGGGTGGGGAAGTGGTGGAGCGAGGTGAAGCAGGTCGAGCGCGTCCCCGACCCCGGAGGGCGGGAGTTGTGGCGGCAGACCCTGGGCAGCAACGCGGCGCTGACGTTGGTGGTCGCGGTGGAAGTGCCACCACAACGACTGATAACGCAGATCGACGCCCCGCGGGGCGCCCCGTTCGGCGGGTTCTGGGTTTACGAGCTCACGCCATCAGGCGGTGGCACCCGCGTGACCGTCACGGAGCAGGGCTGGGTCGCGAACCCGCTGTTCCGGTTCCTGTCGCGGGTGGTGTTCGGCCACTACGGGACACTCGACAGCTACCTCACGGCCCTGGGAAAACGATTCGGGGAGGACGTGATGCCGGTACACCTGGTGGGCCCTCGCCGCGAGTAAGTCTTATCTCCGCCTGACCTTCCCCAGCAAACGCAAGATCTCCAGGTACAGCCAGATCAGCGTGACCATCAGGCCGAACGCCGCATACCACTCCACGTACTTCGGGGCGCCGACGCCCACCGCCTGATCGATGAAGTCGAAGTCCAGCGCCAGGTTGAGCGCCGCCACCGCGACAATCACGAGGCTCACGATGATGCCCGCGGTGCCGCTCTCATGGATGAAGGGAACCGTGATCCCGAAGAAGGCCAGACCCAGCGTCACCAAGTACATCAAAGCGATCGCGCCGGTGGCGCCTACGACGATCATCCGGAACTTGTCGGTGACCTTGATCAAGCCGATCCGGTATGCCACGAGCATGCAGAGCAGGGTGCCGAACGTCAGGCCTACCGCCTGGAGCACGATGCCGTGGTACTGGGCCTCGAGGATCGCGGACAGACCGCCGATCGCGAGTCCCTCGAGCGCGGCGTAGATCGGCGCCGTGATTGGCGACCACTCCTTCTTGAAGATCGTCACCAGCGCCGTGACGAAGCCGCCGAATACGCCGCCTAACATCCAGGGCATCGCTGTGTCCACGCTGCCGCGCATCACCTGGCCCCACACCCACGTAGCCGGCACCACGACGAGCAACAACAGGAAAGCCGACTTGTTGATGGTGCCTTCCACGGTCATCGCCTCGCCGGCGGATACCTGGCCGGGGCGGCCGAACTGCTCCAGGACCTTGGTGCTCAGCGCAGGATTGTTCAATTTCATCTTCACGTCCCCTCTGAGGGTTCCGGCACACAATATAGCAAGGTCTCATGCCTGCACGGCCCCGCTGCCGGTCCGGCCCGCGCGCACGGCCAGCCGCCAGCGCACCGGCCGGCGTTCGGCTGCATCACGCCAGTGCAGCGCCAGCTCCTCGAGCAGCCGGTCCACGGGGTCGTGGCCGCGCGCTACCAGGTAGCGCCGCGTCGCGGACCACGTCCGCGCATAACCGGTGAACTCGGCGAGCGTCAGCGACTGCTCGATGTGAAACGCCGGGACGGAGAATTCGGCGAACGGAAACGTGATCGTGCGATACTGCGTCTCGACCAGCCGGCGCTCGGGCGGCCAGAAGGGTCCCACGGTCTCGGTATAGAAGCGCCGCACCAGGTCGTCAACGGGCGGCGTCACCTCGGGCAGATCGTAGCACCACACCGCGATTACCCCCTTCACGACGGCGACTCGCCGCGCCTCGGCGAAGAAGGCGGGAATGTCGAACCAGTGCAATGCCTGCGCCGCGCCTACGAGGTGCACCGCGCGGTCGGGCAGGCCGCTCCGCTCGGCTGGCGCTACGCGATACTCGATGCGGGGGTGCGGCGTGGCGTGGGCGAGCTGAGCCGCGCTCGCGTCGGTGGCGACTATGTGGGTGAAGTGGCGCGCGAGACCGAGCGCTGCTTGGCCGCTCCCCGTGCCGCAGTCCCACGCCAGAGCGCGCCCCGGGGCGTAGCTCGCGAGGAAGTCGAACAGGGCATCGGGGTAGGACGGCCGGAACGTCGCGTAGGCGGCAGCCAGCGGAGCGAAGTGATCGCGAAACTCACTCGCCGTATGGGATCCAGATGTTCTTCACCTCGGTGGCGTGGCGCAGGAACTCGCGGCCCTCGCCTTGGCGCGGATCGCTCCAGTCGCGGGGGCGCGTCGCTACCCAGGTGCGCTTCATGTTCGCGGCCGACGCCTCCTCCACCGCTGTTGCACCAGCCGCTCCGCCGAAATACCACACTCCCTCCACGTCGTCGTGCTCGGCGAGGACCCGTGACAGCGCGTCCTTCGCGCCGGTGACGAGGTTCACCACGCCGGCCGGGAGGTCGGAGGTCTCGAGCACGCTATAGAACTCGGTCGCGGCGAGGGGGTGCGCCTCGGAGGGGATCGCGACGACCGCGTTCCCGACCGCGATGGCGGGCGCCATGAGCGACACGAGGCCGAGCAGCGGAGCCTCTTCCGGCGCCGCGATGCCGAGCACTCCCACCGGCTCATTCATCGCGAGGGTCACCCCGCGGATGGGCACGTGGTGCACGGCGCCGTCGTACTTGTCGGCCCATGCGGCGTAGGTGAACAGCCGCGCGACGGTGGCCGCCACTTCGGCGGCTGCGGCCTTCTCGGCGCACCCCGTCATCGCGTCGAGGATCCCGGCGAATTCCGCCGCCCGCCGCGAGAGGTTCTCGGCGATGTAATAGAGGATCTGGGCGCGGTGGTGGCCGCCCTGGCCGCGGGCCCAATCCCGGGCGGCGTGAGCGGCCTCGACGGCGTTGCGGATGTCCTTGCGGTTCCCCTCGGCCACCTCGGCGAGCAGTCGACCGTCGGGCGAGCGCACCGGGCGAGCGTAGCCCTGGTCGGGGCGCACCTGTTTGCCGCCGATGAAGAGCTTGTAAGTCCGATTAATCGGGGGAAGGGGGACGGGGGACGGGGGACGAGTGGCTGCCCCGCGTAGCTCGTGCGGCGCTGTTGCTGCGACGTACCCGTCCCCCGTCCCTCTTCCCCGGTCCCATTCGGGTTTTAAATACTCCCACATCCCCTCCCGTCCCCCCTCCCGCCCAAACCCCGATTCGCGGTAGCCGCCGAACCCCGAGGCCGCATCGAAAAGGTTGGTGCAGTTGACCCAGACGACTCCCGCCTTGAGCTGCGGCGCCACGTCGAGCGCGAGGTTGATGTTCTCGGTCCAGACGCTCGCGGCAAGGCCGTAAGGCGTGTTGTTAGCGAGCGCCACCGCTTCGGCGGGCGTGCGGAACGTCATGGTCACGAGGACGGGGCCGAAGATCTCGACCTGCGCGACGGTGGCGGCGGGCGACACGTCGGTGAAGAGCGTCGGGGGATAGAAGTAGCCCTCCGTGGGGCAGGCCCACGACGGCTGCCACATCGTCGCCCCCTCCGCGACGCCCTTATCCACGAGCGTGCGGATGCGCTCCAGCTGCACCGGCGCGACGATCGCGCCCATGTCCACCGCCTTGTCGAGCGGCGAGCCGACCCGGAGCTTCTCCATGCGGGCACGCAACTTGGGGACGAGCCGGCCGGCACATCCCTCCTGCACCAGCAGCCGCGAGCCGGCGCAGCACACCTGACCCTGGTTGAACCAGATCGCATCCACCACGCCTTCGACCACGCTGTCCAGGTCGGCGTCGTCGAACACGAGGAAGGGACTCTTCCCGCCGAGTTCCAGCGTGAGCTTCTTGCCCGTCCCGGCCGTGGCGCGCCGGATGGCGCGGCCTACCTCAGTCGAGCCGGTGAAGGCGATCTTGTCCACGTCAGGATGGGCGACGAGCAGCTTCCCGGTTTCGCCGTCTCCCGTCACCACGTTGAGCACCCCCGCCGGAAGTCCCGCCTCGGCCGCGATCTCCGCGAACAAGAGCGCGGTGAGCGGCGTGAACTCCGCCGGCTTCAGGACGACCGTGTTCCCGGCCGCGAGCGCGGGCGCGACCTTCCACGCCACCATGAGCAGCGGGAAGTTCCAGGGGATGATCTGGCCCACGACTCCCACTGGGCCGTACCCGGGGAACTCGGCGTCGCGCAGCTGGGCCCAGCCGGCGTGATGGTAGAAGTGACGCGCTACCAGGGGGACGTCCAGGTCCCGGGTCTCGCGGATCGGCTTGCCGTTGTCGAGCGTCTCGAGCACGGCGAGAAGGCGCGAATGCTTCTGTACCTCGCGCGCCAGCGCGTACAGGTACCGCGCGCGGGCGTGACCCGGCAGGGCGGCCCAGGCGGAGAACGCGGCGCGCGCGGCGGCCACGGCGGCGTCTATGTCGGCCGCATTGCCCTGCGACACGCGGGCAAGGGGCCGGGCCGTAGCGGGGTTCACGGTGTCGAACAGCTCGCCGCCCGCGGAGCGTACCGAGCGCCCACCGATGAAGTGCCCGAACTCACCGCCGTGCCGCGTGATCCACTCGAGGGCCGGCGCCTCGCTCTCCGGCGCCGGGCCGTAGTCCATCGTTTCGAAGATGGCGGCGATGGTGGCTTGCGAGCGCTCCATCACCACCCCACCGGCGCGCCCCGGTTCTGGCGTTGCAGCCAGACCATGAGGGGCTGGAAGTAGTCGAGGAACGCGGTCGCATCCATCTCGCGCTGGCCCGTGAGCGTCTCGAGCGCGTCGGGCCAGGGGCGGCTCGCGCCGAGCGCGAGCATGGCGGCGAGGCGCTGCCCCGCTTCCTTGCTGCCGTAGAAGGAGCAGCGGTACAGCGGTCCCGTGTGGCCTGCGACGCGGCACAGGCTGCGGTAGAACTGGAACTCGAGCACCTGTGCGAGGAAGTAGCGCATGTACGGCACGTTACCGGGGACGTGGTACTTGGCGCCCGGGTCGAAATCGGTCGGCCCGCGCGGCAGCGGCGGCATCACGCCGCCGTAGGACCCCCGCAGCTCCCACCAGCGCCTGGTGTAGTCCCCCGGCGCCACTTTCCCGGCGAACACTTCCCAGCGCCACTTGTCGATCGTGATGCCGAACGGGAGGAACGCCACGTGGTCGAGCGCCAGGCGCAGCAGCTGGAGCGTGTCGCCTGCCGGGGGCGGCTCCGCATCGAGCAGCCCGATCTGCACCAGGTAGCGCGGCGTGACGGAGAGCGCGATCGCGTCCCCGATCGCCTCGTGGAAGCCGTCGTCGGCGCCGCCCTGGTACAGGAACGGCTGGTCCTTGTAGGCCCGGAAGTAAAAGTCGTGGCCCAGCTCGTGATGGATCGTGCGGAAGGCGTCTTCCGTCGGCTCGATACACATCTTGATGCGCAGGTCGGTGGGGTCGTCGATGTACCACGCGCTCGCGTGACACACGACGTCCCGGTCCTTCGGCCGGACGAAGAGCGAGCGCTCCCAGAACGTCGCGGGGAGTGAATCGAAGCCGAGCGACGCGTAGAAGCGCTCGCCCATGCGCACCATGTCGTGCGGGGTCACGTGCCGGGCCTTCAGGATCGCGGTCAGATCCACGCCGCGCACGGCGGAGGCGGACCCCGCTGCCGCGGGAATGGCGATGTCGGCGATGTTGCTCCAGTCCTGCCCCCACATGTTCCCCGTCAGCTGCACCGGCAGCATGCCGGTCGGCGGGACAAGCCTGGTGCCGTAGCGCGCCACGAGGCGGCGTCGCACGTAGGCGTGCAACTGGAGGTAGAGGGGGCGCACGTCGAGCCACAGCTTGTCCACCACCGCGACGAACGAGTCGGGCGGCATGTCGTAGCCGGCGCGCCACATCGCGCCCGCGTCGGCGAAGCCCATGGCGCGAGCGCCTGCGTTGGCGAGCGCCATAAACCGGGTGTAGCGGTCCCGCATGGGGACCCCGATCGTCTGCCAGCCGACCCAAGCATCGAGCAGCGAATCGGGATTGCGCGAATCGGCGAGCACGCGCTCCAGGTCGTCGAGGTTGCGGCACGCGGGCTTTCCCCCGGGCGCGGGCTTGCAGTACGTCCCCCGGCCGTAGTCGGCGTCGAGGCCTGCCGCCAGCCGCGCGAGCTCCGCAGCCTGGCTCGAATCGGGGGGCGCGGGCGCGGCGAGCTGAAGCTTGAGGAGGAGGAACCGGCGCTTGACCTCGGGCGGCAGCGCCGCCCCGTCGAAGCGGCGCGCGCCGTCCACCAGCCGTTTGAGCGCTGCGGCGAAGTCGGCCTGCGCCTCCGCGTTGAGGAGCTCGGTGTCGTGCGTGATGAAGTTCTCGCCGACCCACCCCGCCCGGTTCACCGCCACACTCTTGATTGCAAGCTCGCGTTCGGCGGCGTCGAGGAAGCGTTGCGCGGCTGCGACTGAGGTGTCGGGTGTCGGAGCCTGCGCGGCGATCGGTGCCGTGCCGAGCAACGCGAACAGAGCCAGGGAGAGACGGGACACGCTCACACCATCGGGTGTCGGTAGGCGGCCGAGTACCGCCCGGTGGCGAAGTGCTCGAGCTGGCGCTCGATGTCGGTGAGGAGTGTCGAGGCCCCGATGCGGAACAGCGTGGCGCGGAGCCAGCGGTCGCCCAGCTCTTCCTTCATGAGGATCAGCCAGTCGAGCGCGGTACGCGCCGTACGAATCCCGCCCGCCGGCTTGAAGCCCACGGACCAACCGGTTTCCTCGTGGTACGTCCGGATGGCGCGCGTCATCACCACGCCGACGGGGAGCGTGGCGTTCACCGGCTCTTTCCCGGTGGACGTCTTGATGAAATCGGCGCCGGCCATCATCGCCACGCGGCTCGCGCGCGCCACGTTGGTGAGCGTGGCGAGCTCGCCCGTCGCGAGGATCACCTTCAACAGGGCGTCGCCGCACGCCTCGCGGAAGGCGCGCACTTCGTCGTACAGCGCCTCCCACTCGCCCGTGAGGACGTGGGCCCGCGTGATGACGACGTCGATCTCGCGCGCGCCGGCGGCGAGTGAGGCCTGAATCTCGCGCAGCCGCTCCGCGAACGGGCTGAGGCCGGCGGGGAAGCCGGTAGACACCGCCGCGACCGGGATGTCCGTGCCTTCGAGCGCCTGCAGCGCCGCCGGGACCAGCGCGTGATACACGCACACGGCGGCGACCGTGACGTCGAGATCGGCGCCGCCCAGCGCCCGCAGCAGATCCTCGCGCACCGGACGGCGCGCCTTCGCGCAGAGTCGTTGCACGGTACCGGGCGTGTCGTCGCCCTGGAGGGTGGTGAGGTCCAGGCAAGTGATGGCGCGCAACAGCCACGCCGCCTGCCACTCTTTCTTGACCGTGCGGCGGGTGGGGAGGGTCGCCGCGCGCCGCTCCACGGCGCTGCGATTGACGCGCAGCGCCAGCACGGAGTCGAGGTCGAACGGGACGCCGGGGTTGCGGCGATCGGCCCGCACGGCCACGCGCAGCGTTCGCTCCTCGGGGGCGGCGCCCGGGCGGTGCGCGAGCGGGGTCTCGCGGTGCGTGACCTTCATGGGGGGAATCTACGACACGCGTCCCTAGCGCGCGCGCCCCTCGAGTGCCCGCCCGAGCACCGGGACCGCCTTGCCGATGCCAGGAAGCCCGAGCAGCGCCCCCAGCGCCGCGACCACGAAAACCACGGCCTCGCCGTACTGCGTCACCATCTCGAGGCCGGTGAGATTCAGGCCTACGGCGAACGCGATCGCCACGAGCAGCCCGGTCGCGAGACCGCCGACGCCGTAGGCCGGAGGGGAAGTGCCCTTGCCCCGGCGGCGCGCTCCATAGCCGGCCACCACGCTGCCCAAGAGACCGCCCAACAACGCGGCCGCGAAGAAGCGGACCGGCCACCCATACACGATGACGACACGGTCCGAGTGGAACGGATCGCTGCGGGCGTAGAGCGTGTCCGTGCCGATCCCGACCGAGCGGACCTTCGCGTCGCGCGTCTCCCCGCCCGCGAGGGTCAGCTCGCTCGGCTCCGGGATCGCGTGCTTGGCCGTGAGCCGCACCACGCGGGGCGTGGTCCCCGCTTCGGGAGGCAGGGTCACGTGCACGATCGCTACCGCGAGCCCGAGGCCCGTGACAGTGGGCGTCACGGGCTCGAGCGCGATCGCCGGGCGCTCGACCGGCACCCACACGTCCACGCCGCGGGGGTTGAACCCTGGCCGGATGTGCACCCGCACCGATTCGCCCGGCGAGGCGGCGGCGAGCCGCACGCGCTCGAACGGGAGGTTCGTGTGCTTGAGCGAAAGCGCGCTCGGGGTCACGCTCACGCGATCGCCGTTCAGCAGGAACCGGATGGGGCTCGCGAGGCCGATCTCGACCGCGGGGCGGAGGTACAGCGTCGTGGCCGCCGCGCTGTCGGTGCTGAGGTAGCGGAACGGCAGCGTCGCGGGGCTCGTCGTGTCGAGCGTCACCGCGATCACCTGCCCGGGCCGCAGTCGCAGCGAGTCGATCCGTCCGCGGAGCGTGTCTGTCTTGCCCGGCGAGATGCGCGTCAGGACGCGCGGGCGCGTCGAGTCCCCGCGCAGGCGCGCGATGACCGGTTTGTGAATCACCCTCACCTGTTGCGCCGCCCCGGTCCCAACCTGCCCCGCCAGGACGAGCGCGCAGAGCATGACACAGCGGGTCGCCATCGTACGGTTCCTCAAGACGGACGCGGGTTTTGCAGCAGTTGCCGTGCCAGCCGGTCCAGCAGCGCGGCGTTGTCGTGGATCAGCGTGTCGCCGAGGCCCTTGAGCGCCTGGATGTTCTCGGGGCTCGTGTTGTCGATGGCGTCCTCGGGCTCGGTGAGGGGCGCCTGAAAGCGGTAGTAGCGTCGCGGCCCGTGTCGGGCGTCGGGGAGCAGCTGCTTGAGCTGGTAGTCCACGGCCTCGTTGGGACCATCGAGCACGATGCGGAGCACCGGGCGGGCCCATCCGATCAGTCCCCAGTGTTGCGCGCGGGCGTACGGAACCGGCTCCGTGAGCTCGCCCGTGCCGATGGAGACGAGCAGCACGTCGGCCTCGGGATCGAATCGTTTTGCCTCCGCGAAGGCGCACAGTGCGGGATTTGCGGCGGCGACGCCGCCGTCGATCAGAGCGTAGTACTTCCCGCTCTCCCCGGGCGCGGTGAGCCGGGCGGGCGGGAAGTACGTCGGCGCCGCCGTGGTGGCGCGGGCGATGTCGCGCAGGGCGAAGTCGTAGTGGGGCCGTGCGCGTGCCGCGCGGCTCTTGAAGAAGAAGGGCGCGTGCCGCTCGATGTCGTAGCTCGGGACGAGCACGTCCCGCAACGCGTCCTTGAGCCGCGTATCGCCGAGATAGCGCGCGAGCACCTGCTCCGTGCCCCGTGCCGAGTACTGGGGGCCGAGCAGGTGACACAGCGTGACGATGCGGCGCCACAGCGACCGGGCGAAGATCACCGGCCCTTCCCGCTCGTAGATCCCCACGAGCTCGCGGGCCGCATAGCGTGGGCGGCCGTCCGAACCGGGGCAGGTGAGGGCGAGCGCGATGAGGCCGCCCGTCGAGGTGCCCGCGATCAGGTCGAAGAGATCGCACGTCGCGCGCCCGCTGCGCCGCTCCAGCTCGGCAAGCAGCATCGCGGGGATGATGCCGCGGATGCCTCCACCGTCGAGGGAGAGGATCCGGATCACCAGCGATCCTTCGTCGTCGCGTATAGGATCTCGTCCAGCACCTCTCCATCCTTCACAACGGCCTGCCGCAGGACTGCCTCGCGCACGTACCCCGCCTTCTCCAGCACGCGCATCGATGCGGGGTTGGAGGAGAAGACGCCGGCGTAGATCCGGAGCAGGTCGACTGCCCCGAAAGCGTAGGGCGTGAACGCCCGCACCGCCGCGGTCGCGATGCCGCGGTTCCAGAACGCTTCGCCGACCCAGTAGCCCAGCTCCGCAGTACGGCGGTGGATGTCCGTGTGCAGCACTATCCCGATACCGCCGACCGCGGCACCATCCGCGACGATCGCGAACGACGTGAGCGGGTTCTGGGCGTCGGCGACCGCGATCCACGCGTCGGCATCGGCCGTGGTGTAGGGGTGGGGGAATTGGTCGCGCAGCATGCGCCACACCTTGCGGTTGTTCGCGTGACGCACCAGCGCCGCGCGGTCACCCGGGCGCCACGCGCGGATCTGGCAGGGACCGGCGTCGAGCGGCAGCATGTGGCGCGATTAGCGGGGCCCGATCCGGAGATTCGCGGTCGCGACGAATATCTCGCGGAGAAACAGGACCAGTCCCACGAAGAATGTGACCATGGCCGCGATGAACAGGATCGCCACGGTCACCGAGGCGTCGAAGCGCAACAGGACCGCGCGCAGGAATCCGGTCGCGATGACGGCGCAGACGAGGAGCGCCGTGGTGGTGCACAGCTGAGCCTCGAGCACTCTGGCGCGGTCGATGATGCGCGACAGCCGGTTCGTCATCACGGCAAGCATCGCGCCGATGCCGGAGAGGAGAAACACCGGCGCGACTGAAAGCTGGATGGCGTGAGCGACCGCCGTGATGCCGGAGTCTTGCTGCACGGGGCCTTGCGTCAGCGCCACAGGGCCAGAACCACGCCCATGATCAGGAGGTATGCGAGCTGGTACCCGGCGTCGATCACCCACGCCGCGATCGGCTTCAGAGAGAACATGTGGCTCGTGAGGCCGATCGTGGCCGCGAAGCCGAGCCAGAGCAGGAAGCCCAGCCACAATCCTTGCGCGAACGTCGCGGCCTGCGTGTAGGAAGCCAGCAGCGCCACGACGTGGGCCATCACGAGGTAGCAGAGAAACGAGACCGCGTAGGCACGGACCATCCCCTTGCGCTTCATCTGCTCGAGCGCTTCCGGCGTGTGGCCTTGTGCCGCCATCCACTGCTTCGCGAACAGCACCGGGGAGTACCACACCGCGCCCAGCACGATCGTGAGCACCGCGGCGACGAGGGCGGCGAGGGCGTTGACGTGGGTCATCGGCATCGGGATGCTCCTCTCAGAGGGGCCACACCTGTCACTTCCTCAGGATTTTGAAAGCGTGATTCCAGCTATTCGATCGGAAGCCGTGCACGACCCACGCCATCCCGACGGGCTCCAGGTACCGCGCGCTCTCGATCCCGCCCAGATCGATCACGCCCCAGCCGAACGCTTTGCAGATGTCGGCGACGGTCTTTCTCGCGCCGGCGTCGTTGCCCGCGATGAACATGTCCGGCGGGCCGCCCGGAAAGTTTGGCTTGAACATCTGGGGAGCGCCGACGGTGTTGAACGCCTTCACGACCTTCGCATCGGGAAGCCAGCGCTGCACCTGCTCGCCGCCCGAGTCGGTGTGGCCGAGGGCGAGCGCCGGCGGGCCGTTGGGCATGTGCTTGAGGGGGTTGGTCACGTCGATGACGACCTTACCCGCGAGGTTCTTCGGGTCTGCGAGCTTGATCGCGTTTTCGGTGCCGGACCATGCGGTCGCGAGCACGGCGAGCTCGCCGAACTTCGCGGCCTCGCCGAAGCTCGCCACCGAGGCCCGGGAGCCGGTCTCCCTGACCCACAGTTTGAGCTTGTCGTCTTCCGGCCTGCGGGTGCCGAGCCTGACGTCGTGGCCCAGGGCAGCGAAGGCGCGACCGAGCGCTTGGCCGACTGTCCCAGAGCCGAGGATGGCGACTTTCATGTTGAGGACTGCCTCCGAAGGGGACTGACGAAACCGCGGGTCAGGCGCGCGCGCTCGAGCCACCCCGCGATAGCGGCGAAAACAATGTATAAGACGAGCGCCTCGACCGCGGCCACCCACTCCGCGCCGGGGGGAGGGCCGAAGAACGCGCCGGCTTGGATCGCGAGCATTAGGACACCGAACACTGGGAATCCCCAGCGCCCGAAGCGCGTGGTCGCGGTCGTGGAGCGCAGGTAGAGCAGCATCCCGCCGAACAGGATCGCGACCTCGAGCAGAAAGGCCGGGACGCGGTAGTTCCAGAGCCCGAGTCCCATTTTCAGCGTGTCATCGTACAGCGGCAGGTCCGGTCGATGCACAATGAGGTCCAGCAACCAATGTGAGAACACGGCGAGGGCGACGAGCGCCGCAGCGCGATTCGACGCCCCGGACCTCCGCACGGCCTTGTACACCACGTGCGCGGCAACCGACCAGAACAGCGCCGCGACGAGGCTGTGCGTGTAGGGCATGTAGTAGAGGTCGAGGGGATTCGAGGCGGTGAATCCCGGCACAATGCGGACCTGCTCGAAGCCCAGCAACACGAAGCCGCTCCAGAACACGTCGAGCAGCTGAACGGCGATAAAGAGCACCCACAGCGGGATGGTGTTGTCAGCCCGCTTCGCTACGAAACTCACTCCGTAATGGCCGACGAACATGGAGGCCCCCTACGTGGTGAGCACGGCTTCAATGCGACGGTCGGGGATGAGCCAGAGGACGGCCACCAGCACGTACAGCGCGCAGGCAATCCAGGGATGCCAGAAGGCGAGTGGGATGGCCGCCGCATACAACACGAGCGATGCCTTGCCTTTCAAATCGCTGCCCAGGGCGGCGGCGAGCGTCGAATCGCGGCCGTGCAGGGC